>JAQGNH010000014.1 GCA_028291945.1 Betaproteobacteria bacterium | reverse complement strand
TTCCCAAGACGCTTTCGCGTCCAAGGCCTGCTCTGATGGCGTTTGTCCATAAGGAGCTTGCTTTGTCGATTTCCCATACCACCGCAGACAAGACCGCTGCTCGAGTAGCACACGAGCCGCTCGGTCGGCTTTTCCTTCGCTTTTTGAAATTCGCATCTCTGGCCTGGGGCGGCCCCGTCTCGCAGATCGCCGAAGCAGGGTTAGATCCAAGGAGAAAGCTATGTATGAAATGAAACCGCTGGCATGCGATCCGGCCCGGCTTTCGGGCTTATCGGAAAAACTGATCGTCAGTCATTACGAGAACAATTACGGCGGCGCGGTCAAGCGCCTCAATCAGATCGTGGAGTACCTGGGCAATGTCGACTTTGCGAAAGCGCCCGGCTTCGTCATCAACGGACTCAAGCGGGAAGAGCTGATCGCGATGAATTCGATGATTCTGCACGAGGTCTATTTCGCGGGCCTCGGTGCGTCTGAACGCACCGGCGCGGTGACTGGTGCGTTGGCGCGCGATTTCGGCAGCGCCGAGCAATGGCACGCTCAGTTCTCCGCGATGGGGAAGGCACAAGGCGGAGGATCAGGGTGGGTGCTGCTGACGTATTCCTCTCGCAGCGGGAAGCTTATCAATCAATGGGCGGCGGATCATACGACCACCCTTGGCGATGGCGTGGTCGTCCTCGCGCTCGACATGTACGAGCATTCCTATCACATCGACTATGGGGCCAAAGCGGCAGCGTATGTCGATGCATACATGCAGAACATCAACTGGGCGGATGTCGCGGAGCGATATCAGTGCGCGTCGGCGCGCTCCTGAGCGTTCTCTCAATTCGGCGGCAGACAAGGAGATTTCCATGTCAGGCATGAGCGTAGAGAAACTGTCCACCTCAATCAGAAGCGCGTCAGCGCCTTTGCTGATCGACGTCAGACGCCGCGATGCTTACCTGAAAGATACAAAGACGCTTGCGGGTGCGCTGCGCCGCGATCCTGAGCGCGTCTCTGAATGGGGACCTGAGCTGCCTTCTGCAGCCAAGGTTGTGGTGTCTTGCGCGCACGGTCACGAGGTAAGCCAGGGAGTCGCCAAAGCGCTGAATGCGCAAGGACGCGAAGCCTACTTTCTCGAAGGCGGTCTAGCGCAATGGGAGGCCGATGGCGGTACGAGCGACAGCAAGCCTGCTGGCGCGAGCACGCGCTGGGTCACGCGCGAGCGTCCCAAGATCGACCGGATCGCGTGTCCATGGTTGATCGCGCGCTTCGTCGATAAGGACGCTGAGTTCCTCTACGTGCCGACGAAGGGGGTGCGTGACGCCGCGAAGGCGCGCGACGCGATTCCCTATGACATACCGGACGTGCACTTCACTCACGAAGGCGAGCTCTGCAGCTTCGACGCTTTCATTAAGCACTATCGGCTGAACGATCCGGCATTGCAGCAGCTCGCGCTGATCGTGCGCGGCGCAGACACCGCGAGGCTGGACCTGGCGCCTCAAGCGCCGGGCCTGGCTGCGATCTCGCTCGGTCTTTCCCGCACATTCGCTGACGATCACGAGATGCTGAAACACGGCATGGTGATGTACGACGCGCTGTACGCGTGGTGCAAGGAGGGGCAGGACGAGCTGCACACCTGGAATCCTGCGGCATACGCGTAAGTCGCGCAGTTTTGCCTCTGCGGTCGGTCCTATGATAGCCGGCTCATTATTAGGCGCGTGTCGCAAAAGCGATCCAGCATGAACACTCATGCTGCCTCCTAATTCTTGACGACATAGGCGGGTGATATACTCGCCGCGTTCTTTGGGGAGTAGCCAGCTTCCGCTCAGGAAGCGCCCGTATCAACATACTCGGCATCGTCTGCATGCCGTGGTGCGGGTAGCCGTAAGGTTGGCGAGACCATAGGCATGTCACAGCGGAGGTCGGGTCGCGTGACGCGCCATGGTTTCTGGCCCGGCCTGAAAGCATCAAGATGAATTTAGCTTCTACTATTCTGCTCGCCTTCGCGATGTCGACGGATGCATTTGCTGCAGCTATTGGAAAAGGCGCAACGCTATCCAAGCCGCGCATACGTGAAGCTTTGCGGATCGGCATCATCTTTGGAGTTATCGAAGGACTGACGCCGGTCATAGGGTGGGCGCTTGGGCGCGCGGCGTCCCAATACGTATCGGAATGGGATCACTGGATTGCTTTCACGCTCCTCGTTGTGCTCGGACTTCGTATGATACGAGCCGGCGTTGTAGGACCAGAGCCCGACACGCCGAAGCCCGAAAGTCATTCATTTTGGCTAATTGCCGTAACTGCAATTGCAACCAGCATCGACGCCATGGCAGTCGGCGTAGGCTTGGCCTTCGTCGACGTCGACATTGTCTTCACGGCAGCAGCCATTGGCCTGACCACCACCTTGATGGTGATCTTCGGTGTGATGTTGGGAAGGGTCCTGGGCTCTATCGCAGGCAGAAGCGCAGAAATGTTTGGCGGAGTGCTCCTCATTGGCATCGGTGCTTTCATCCTCTACGAGCACCTGTCAGGTGCTGCCTGAGTGCCGGAATTCATTCGGCAAACTCGGCGGTTATGTTGCGAGCGTAGCAGCGATGGCAGCGAGTGAAGGCAACCTGGCGCTGAGCTGCGTGACGGCTCCGCGCGGTTGACAGGCGCGTGGGTCAGATCCCGTACGAGTCCATCGCGGCTTCAGGTTAAGACCACGTGTGTTATTCGCCGGCAATCACGAGCGTCGGAACGTAGATATTTGAAGCACTCCACAGCGCGCGTCCCGCCGACTGCAAAAGGCTGTGTTCGAGCAATCCCCAGTCGGTGCGCGCAGACTAGATGGTTTACGCCTATCGCTGGTTGGATCTCCTTGCATCAGGTGTGGTCACCCGGCTCTCTGATACCGATCAGGTACGAGTTTCGTGCACCCGCATATGAATGATCGAACTAAAGTATGCTGGTCTCCGCATAACCACGCACAACAACGGAGCCAGCGCACATGGCACGCATACCGTACGCCGATGATAAGAATCCGGAAATTGCAGAGCTCGCAGGGCAGATCCGCAAGGAGCGCGGCAAGCTGCACAACCTTTACCGCATGTTGCTCAACAGTCCTCCGGTTGCGCGCGGCTGGCTCAACCTGCTCACCGCGGTGCGGCAGCAGTGCAAGCTTTCCGGCAGGTATCGAGAGCTCTCCATCATGCGCATTGCGATCATCAACGGCGCGGATTACGAATACGACAACCATGTCCCTTTCGCGCTCAAAGAGGGCATAAGCCAGCAGCAGATCGATGCGCTTCGGGACTGGCAGAAATCGAAAGTCTTCGATGCGGCCGATCGGGCGGTGCTTGAATACACCGACTCGATGACGAAAGAGGTCCATGTTCCTGATAACGTGTTCGACGCGCTGAGACCTCATTTCGACACACGCGAGCTGACCGAACTCACCGCGACGATCGCGGCGTACAACCTTGTCTCGCGCTTCCTCGAAGCGGTGCAGGTCGATCACGACGATTAAGGAATAGAACATGGCCGAGACCCGCAAAGTGATCATCACCTGCGCCGTGACCGGATCAATACACACGCCGACCATGACGCCCTATCTCCCGATCACGCCGGACGAGGTCGCGGCCGGCGCGATCGGCGCGGCCGAAGCAGGTGCGTCGATCCTGCATCTGCACGCGCGCGATCCGAGTGACGGGCGGCCCACGCCGGATCCGAAGGTCTTCATGCAGTTCCTGCCGAAGATCAAGGCCGGGACCGATGCGGTCATCAATATCACCACTGGCGGCGGTCACAACATGACGGTGCAGGAGCGGCTCGCGGCACCGCTGCTGGCGAAGCCGGAAGTCTGCTCGCTCAACATGGGCTCGATGAATTTCGGTCTCTATCCCAATCTCGAGAAGCGCAGAGAGTGGAAGCACGACTGGGAGCCGCAGTATCTCGAGGCGAGCCGCGACTTCATCTTCCGCAACACCTTCAAGGACATCGAATACTCGCTGAAGCATCTCGGCGAAGAGTGCGGCACGCGCTTCGAGTTCGAGTGCTACGACGTAGGCCATCTGTACAACCTTGCGCATTTTCTCGATAGAAAGCTCGTGAAGCCGCCGCTCTTCGTTCAGACGATTTTCGGCATCCTCGGCGGCATTGGCACGCATCCGGAAAATCTCATGCACATGAAGAACATCGCCGATAAGCTTTTCGGCGATCAATACCTGTGGTCGATTCTCGGCGCCGGGCGGCACCAGATGGGTCTCGTCACGATGGGCGCGCTCATGGGCGGCAACGTGCGCGTGGGGCTCGAAGACAGCATCTATCTTGCGAAAGGTCAGCTCGCGAAGAGCAACGCGGAGCAGGTTGCAAAGATACGCCGCATCCTCGAAGACCTGTCACTTGACATCGCAACCCCGGCGGAAGCGCGCAAGATGCTTGCGTTGAAGGGCAGCGCAAACGTCGCGTTCTAGAATTTATAAACGGGAGCGGCACTAGCCGCCTTAGGAGAAGAGAAATCATGGCACTGACACCGATCCGGCGGGTGGTTACAGGCAACGACGAGCGCGGCCGATCGAAAGTGATCTGGGACGGACCCTCTCCGGGGACGCATGAAACCAACTTCGAGGGCAGAGGGCACACCGATTTCTGGGTGTGGCGTGAGACGCCGCCGCCGCTCGATGGCACCGCGGACGCAGGCACGTGGGACGATGAGTTCCCCGGTCCGGTCGGGGGCGGACACCTTCGCGTCGTGCACTGGCTTGCAAAGACCGGCGAATCGCCGCCCAACGAGCCGTACAAGGCGCCGGAATCGCACGGCCGCACATGGGACCGCGGCGGCGGCAATCACTACAACCGGTCCTACATGCATAAGACAAAGTCGGTCGATTACGGAATCATGATTTCGGGCGAGCGCGTCATGGAGCTCGATGACTGCAAGCTCACGCTTAAGCCCGGGGACATCGTCATTGATGTCGGCGCGTGGCACCTGTGGGACAGCTCGAAGACGGGCTGCATGATGGCGTTCGACATGTTCGATGCGGAATTCGTCGATGGGCCGGCCGGCACCGCGCAGGGCAAGGACAAGCCGATGCGTCCGCCGGCGGATCTCAAACTACCGCCCGGTGTGAAGCCACAGCGCCGCATCGTCGCCATCGACCGTGAGGCCGGCAAGTCAAGTCTCGTGGGCGACACGGCTTCACCCGACGTGCGCACCGATCCCGCGCGGCCGGGCTTTGCACTGCAGCGCATGTGGGTCGTCGACGGCTTTCCGGCGAAAATCGTCTACGAGACGTTACATCTGCCTAACGTGCTCGAGCCGCGTGCGAATGGCTCGGTGCTGAACGTCGTCACTTTCCCGCCCGACGCCGCGTGGAAAGGCAAAGTGGGCGCGGCCGAAGTCGCCGCCTGGTTCAAGTCGGTGGGCTCGCCCGATGCGTCGACGTACTCGGTGCAGGCACCGCATCCTTACATGCAGAAAACCCGCACGCTCGATTTCTGCATCGTGCTCGAAGGCGAGATCGTGCTGGTGCTCGACACACAGGAAGTGCCGGTGAAGGCGGGCGAGATCATCGTGCAGCGAGGCACTAACCACGCATGGAGTAATCGGTCGAGCAAGCCCGCGGTCGTGGCAATCGCATCGCACGGCGCCAAGTAAAAGCATTCGCCATCAGCACGGCTGCGAGCCTTGGCCACCAAATGAAAATCGGCGGCGAGTGACTGCAGGAATGGTCGCGCCACAATGGTGGAGAAGGATCCCGATGAAGATTCCTCGGCTAGCCGCGTTGGTGGGGTTGGTGTGCTCTTTTGCGGCCACGGCGTGGGCGCAGTCCTATTCGACAGGCTCAGCACAGCCTTACCCAGCGAAACCGATTCGCTGGGTGGTGCCCAGCTCGCCTGGAGGCAGCGCTGACGCCGTCACTCGCGTCATCGCCAACGCGCTGCCGTCGGTTTTGGGGCAGCGAGTCATCGTGGACAACCGGGCGGGCGCGAGCGGCAACATAGGCGCGGACAACGTGGCGAAGTCGCCGCCCGATGGATATACGTGGCTCATGATAAACAACGCACAAGCCGCGAACGTCAGCCTCTACAGCAAGCTGCCATACGATCTGATACGCGATTTTGCGCCCGTGACGCAGGTCGACTCGTCGCCGCATGTGGTCGTCGTTCATCCTTCATTGCCAGTGAGGTCGATCGGCGAGCTCGTCAAACTCGCCAAAGCCCGGCCGGGCGCGCTCGACTACGCCTCTGCGGGTACCGGCACCGTCACGTTTCTGGCAGCGGAGTTATTCAAGGCGCAGGCCGGCGTGAATATGACGCATGTGCCCTATAAAGGTGGTGGAGAGTCACTGCTTTCCGCGGTGGCTGGCGAAACCGCAGTCTATTTCTCCCCGTTGGCAGTGGCACTACCGCATATGCGGCAGGGACGGCTGCGCGCGCTGGCAGTAACAACGACCAAGAGATTGTCCATGATTTCCGAGCTTCCGACCGTTGCCGAGTCCGGGTATCCGCACTACGAGTTCAATCTCTGGAATGGGCTGTTGGTGCCGAGCAAGACACCGAAGGAGACGATCACAGCGATCCGAAATGCAGTGGTTACGGTTTTAAACGCACCGGACGTGAACAAGCGTTTGGTCGACATGAGCTCCACCGTTATCGGTAACGAACCCGAAGAGTTCGGCGGATTCATCAAATCAGAAGTAGATAAACTGGCGCAGGTCGTTTCGAAGCTCAACTTGACCCTTGAGTCGATCAGATAATTGTTTTAACGTTGTTCGATCAAACGCAAATGTCCGCCGATAAGTTCATTTCTAAATATTACTAAACGCACGGTTACTTCCAGTTTGCCTGAGTGGCCGTTTACGTGCAGCTCGTCAAGACCGCAGGCCTTACAGTCGAATGATGATCGCTTGTTTAGACGAAACATATAATGAGTCGTCGTAAGCTGTCACTCAGTCACTAGGCATACCGTATGGACTTCGACATTCCCGAGCGTCTAAAAGACCTGCAGCAGCGCACGCGCGAGTTCGTGAAAAACGAAATCATTCCGCTCGAGCGCGACCCGCGCTGCACCGCCCATGGGCCCGATGAGACGCTTCGCCAGGAGCTCGTCGCGAAAGGCAGGAAAGTCGGATTGTTATCCGTCCACGTTTCTCCCGAGATGGGCGGTCTGGGTCTCGACCATCGCGGGAAAGCCATCGTTTTCGAGGAAGCAGGCTATTCCCCGCTCGGCCCTATCGCGCTGAATGTGTTTGCGCCCGACGAAGGCAACATGCATCTGCTCGAAGCCGTGGCGACACCTTCGCAGAAGGAGCGCTGGCTCCGGCCGCTCGCGGCAGGCGAGATCCGTTCGTGCTTCTGTATGACGGAGCCCCCGCCGGGCGCCGGCGCCGATCCCAACATGCTGCTCACGAGCGCCGTGAAGGATGGCGATTACTACGTCCTCAACGGGCGTAAATGGTTCATTACCGGCGCCGTGGGTGCTGCGTTCGCGATCATCATGGCGAAGCTCGAAGACGGCAGCGCGACGATGTTTCTCACGGACATGTCGACGCCAGGCATCACGGTCGAGCGCGCGATGGATGCGCTGGACACGTGTTTCCCGGGTGGACATGGCGTTGTCGCGTTCGACAACGTGCGCGTTCCTGCCGCCGACGTACTTGGCGAAGCGGGTCAAGGATTTCGTTACGCGCAGGTGCGCCTCTCGCCTGCGCGCTTGACTCACTGCATGCGCTGGCTCGGCGCGGCGCGGCGCGCGCACGATGTGGCGGTGGATTACGCGCGCAGGCGCGAGGCGTTCGGCAAGCCGATTGGCGAGCACGAAGGCGTGGGATTCATGCTGGCCGATAACGAAATGGATATGCACGCAGCGCGGCTTTCGATCTGGCACTGCGCCTGGTTGCTCGATCAGGGCCACGGGCTCGGCCGGCACGAGTCGAGCGTCACGAAGGTCATTTCCTCCGAAGCGATCTGGCGCGTCGTCGATCGATGCGTGCAGATACTCGGCGGTCAGGGTGTGACGCACGAGCGCATCGTCGCGCGCATCTTCGCGGACGTGCGCGCTTTCCGCATTTATGACGGCCCGTCGGAAGTGCATCGCTGGAGCATCGCGCGGCACATCCTCCGCGGCAAAGGCCACTGACTTGGAAAGAGCCGACGCGCTTGGCCGCAACAGCCCGCGCTGCTCGTCGGCACGAGCTCCTGCAGGACGTCGTGAGTGCCATCTCTTTATGAGAATACGTTAGCCGTGGGCGAAGCGGGCACAACGGTTCCGGTAGATGAGCGGCTCGCCTTCGATGTAGGGCCGTTGGAGGATTACATACGCCAGCATGTTGACGGTTTCTCCGGCAACTTGCGCATCGAGCAGTTCGCCGGCGGACAGTCGAATCCCACTTACAGGCTGACTGCTGGCGCGTCGCAATACGTGCTGCGGCGTAAGCCACCCGGCAAGCTGCTGCCGTCGGCGCACGCCGTCGACCGAGAGTATCGCGTGATCACGGCGCTCGCACGCGCGGGCGTACCCGTCCCGCGGAGCCGCGTGTTGTGCATGGATGAAAGCATTATCGGCACAGCGTTCTACATCATGGATTTCGTCGACGGCCGCGTATTCTGGGATCAGTCGCTGCCGGGAATGACGAAAGCCGGCCGCGCTGCGATCTACGATGAGATGAATCGGGTCATCTCGGAGCTGCACAAAGTGGATTACGAGGCGATCGGTCTGGCAGATTACGGCAGGCCCGGCAACTATTTCGCGCGCCAGATCAATCGGTGGACCCTTCAGTATCGTGCGTCCGAGACTGAAAAAATAGAAGCGATGGATAACCTGATTGCCTGGCTCTCGGCGAATATTCCGCCCGGCGACGAGACCTCGGTCGTTCACGGCGATTACCGCATGGACAATTTGCTTTTCCATCCGAACGAGCCGCGCATCCTTGCCGTGCTTGACTGGGAACTCTCGACCATAGGTCATCCCCTCGGCGACTTCTCGTATCATTGCATGAGCTGGCACATCACACCCGCACAATTCCGCGGGATAGCTGGGCTCGATATCGCTGCTCTAGGGATACCCAGCGAAGACGAATATGTTCGCGCCTACTGCGCACGCACGGGACGCACTGGCATCGAGCATTGGGATTTCTATTTGGCATACAACTTGTTTCGGCTGGCGGCCATACTTCAAGGCATCAAAAGCCGTGCGCAAGACGGAACTGCCGCCAGCGCTGATGCAACGCATACTGGTCGCGGAGTGATACCTCTTGCGGAGCTCGCGTGGGAGAGAGCACGGATAGTTGATGATGGCCGCAGGAACCATGCGCAAACGCATGCGTGCAAGCATGCAGACACTTAATGCACGCTGCCGTTGGGTGACGAACTGAAATTCCGCCGAAGAGAATGACTTTGTCGCGGCCTACCGGTGAGTAGGTTTTGGAACACCCGCATCGCTTAGCTGCACCGTGCGACAGGGCTTCAGCGAAACCACGTTCTCTGCGCTGACTGAAAACGCTACTTGGTGCGGGAGACAAGAACACACGCGGCCTCGTTTCCGTTTCCACTCGCGTCTTAATGCGTTCCGGTTTACGGCATAACGCCC
>JAQGNH010000584.1 GCA_028291945.1 Betaproteobacteria bacterium | reverse complement strand
GGCTTGTTTGGGTAATTGGCAGCGCTGTCCTGCGCGGGAACAGCGAGGCTGCTGAGTGTCATCGCGACAGCGATGCATGACGTGATGCACAGGCGCATGGATTCTCCAGTTGAAGCGCGGGCTCGTCTGAGAACGAGTGATGCTGAAGTGCGTGATTCGTGATTCGTGATTCGTGATTCGTGATTCGTGATTCGTGATTCGTGATTCGTCGATTGTGCGCGTCTGCTGCGTAAGTTTCATTCGTCGCCCGAATTCATGGCGATGAACAGAACAGAATCACGCGACCCGCCGCTGCGGATGTATCGGATCACAGATCGCGAATCACATTCACGAATCACCGATCACGAATCACGGGATCACGGCTCTAATCGACGACATACACCGGCGCCATATCCTGGTGCCAGTGCTTCGCCTGTACCCAGCCCCGCACTTTGGACGACATCGCACGCGGTCCGATGTCGTGAACGACCCACACGTCGACGGCGTTGTCGACGAGGTAAGCGTGCAGCTCGCCGAGTACCTGGTCGCGCTTTTTCTCGTCGAGCGTCGTTTGCGCGCGGTCGACCATCGCATCGACCTTCGGGTCCGAGTAGTACATGTAGTTCATGCCCGCAGGTGGAACCGCTTTGCTGCTGTAGATGCGCGCGAAAGTGCTGAAGGGATCGTACGTCCCGGATGAGTTGTTGATGCCGTCCGTGCCCTGGCACACCGGCGCCCCCGCACCCGCGCGGCGACAGTTGCGCAACTGCTCCCAGTCTGCGGTCACGAGCTCGAGATTGATCCCGACCTGCTTCAAATTCTGCTGGATGTATTCGTTCATCGGCTTGGGCAGCATCTGACCCGAGCCCGACGGCGAGACGAACACTTTGAGCGTGAGCGGCTTGGCAGCGGTGTAACCCGCTTCAGCGAGAAGCTTGCGCGCCGCTGCAGCGTCGTGCCGGATCTTGAAACTGGGCTTGCCGAACCACGGGCTGGACGGATCGACGATGCCGACCGCGGGCTGGGCGAAACCGCCGAGGACCTTCACGACCCCTTGGCGATCGATCGCGAGATTGACCGCCTGGCGGACGCGCAGGTCGCGCCATGGCGAGCCTTCCTTGAAGCTCATGAAGTACGGCCAGACATGTGGATACACGTTGCTCGTGATCTGGAAGCCTTGCTGTTTCAGGCGCGGCACGAAATCGGGCGGCGGCGCTTCGATGAAATCGACCTGTCCGGAAAGCAGCGCTGAAGCGCGCGTCGTCGGTTCGGGGATCGGCAGGAGGATCATGCGCTCCGATTTCGCGACGCGCTTCGGATCCCAGTAATTGGGATTGCGCACCATCTCCACGCGTTCGCGCGGAACGAGGCGATCGAGCCTGAAGGGGCCAGTGCCGGAAGGCTGCGCGGCGAACTTGTTCCAGTCGCGTCCGAGCTTTTCATATTGCGCGGGGCTCGAGTACAGCACGGACGTGACCTGATAGGGAAAGGTGGAGTCCGCCGTGTGCGTGGTCAGCTCGACCGTGGAGTCGTCGATCTTGCGCCACGCCTTGATCGAGAGGATGCGTGCCGCCACCTGCGCGGTCTGGCGTGCGTCGTATTGCGGTGCCTCCTTCGTGAAGAGCTTGTCGAGGTTCCAGATGACCGCGTCGGCGTTGAAGTCGGAGCCATCGTGGAACTTGACGCCTCTTCGCAGCTTGAAGATCCACTTCGTGTGATCTTTGGGATCGACGTTCCACTCGGTCGCGAGCCCCGGCACGAGTGTCGAAGGGCCTTTCGCGTCGTCGAGCTTCCAATTGATGAGCGCGTCATACAGCGTGTAGCCCGTCATTCGATAGCCCTCGGCGCCGCCATTCGGCTGTCCGCTCGTAGTCGGGATCTCCGACAACGTCATTCCGACACGCAAGGGTTTCTTCTGCGCGAGGGCAGAACTCGAGAGCGCGACTCCGGCAACAGCGATCGCGCACACCAACTGTTTCAGCTTGCAGCGTTTCATCAAGTATGTCCATGCTTGTTAAGGCGCCTGCGCGAGCGTCTCGTGCAGCGTGATCGCTTCGGATGATTTGATCGCCGATCGTGAACGCCGGATCGAGCGGGTCATGCATGAGGCTTACGAATGCAGGACCGCGGCATACACAGCAGTATGCGTACCAGCGCATGTGTACTAGCGACGCGGGGAGGGCGGGGCCAAGCCGCTCCTCCGCAGTGCTGAGCATGCACCACGCGTTTGCTTGCGACGCGCACGCTGCCCTGGAATAGTGCGGACGAGACGCACAGTGGCGCAATGTTGTCGTACGCTTGACGCCCGCGAGAACCACTTCGCCCGCCGTCAGTCGGCATACAACCGCCGCGCGATCTACTCCGCCGGCGGCGGCTCGACTGCTCCCACCTGATCGACGATCGGGCGATACCATTGCGGGCGGCGATGGGCAGCGAAGTTGAATATCTTCTCTTTGCCCTGGCGGCAGAGATCCAGATCGGCTTCCGCGAAGATCAGCTCATCTTCGAGCGTGCGGGCTTGCGCCCGGATCATCCCGTTGGGATCGACGATCAGCGACCCGCCGATCAGTCCCGCTCCATCCTCGACTCCCGCCTTCGCCACGCTGACCGCCCACGTTGCATTCATGTAAGCGTTCGCCTGTACCGCGAGCGTCGAGTGGAACGTACGGGTTTCGGCGCTTTCGGACTCGCCACCATTCGGGTCGTAGGCGGCCGAGTTATAGCCGATGCAAACCAGCTCTACATTCTGTAAGCCGAGCACGCGCCAGCCCTCGGGCCAGCGGCGGTCGTTGCAGATCAGCATGCCCATCACGGCATTGCCCCACTCCGCCGGCGCGCGCGCAACGGGGAAGCCGAGATCGCCATAGCGGAAATACCGTTTCTCGAGCTGCTGGTATTTCTGCGCCGGCCTGACATGCGTTGATCCCGGCAGGTGGATCTTGCGGTATTTCAGCAGCGTGCGCCCGTCCGATCGGACGATGATCGCGCTGTTGTAACGGTGCCCGTCTGGCGTCAATTCGCCGTAGCCGACATAGAAGCCGACCTTCAGTGCTGCTGCACGATCGAAGAGCGCCTGCACGCTCGGGTTCGGCATCGTCCGCTCCATGAACTGCAGCAGCTCGGCCTCGCTCGCGTAGTCCCAGCGCGGGAAGAAGGTGGTGAACGCGAGCTCCGGATAAACGACGAGTTGCGCGCCCTCTCTCGCAGCGCCTTCGAGCAACGAGATCATGCGCGCGATGATCTGCGCGCGGCTGTCCTTGAGCGAGTTGGGCCCCATCTGGGCTCCGGCGAGGCGAATGATGCGAGGCATGGAATCCTGCGTGTGCGGTGGGCCGAGGCGGTTGACGTTGCGCCTGCTGCGATTGAACGTCAAAAGGAGAGGAGATTAAACCGTACCACAGTGCCTCGCGGCGTCGCAAGGGGTCTACGGTCTTGCGGTGTTCGCTCAGCTCTTCGCAGTGGTGCTCAATATCGCGCGTGAAGTTGTATGCGAGGCTCTCGGCACATGACGCGATGCGTTTCCCACATCCCGAAACGCCGCTGGCACATCACGTGCTCACAAGGCCGGCTTCGACATGCGAACCGGGCGGACGTGAGTGAAGATGAGCTATGTAGGTGCAGTGTTCGCGGCAGCCGCACTGTTATCGGGCCGCGCTTGCGCAAAGCTATCAGGCGAAGCCGGTGCGCGTGGATTGTCGGCTTGAGGCGAGCAGACAAACAAAAACGACGCGTGCCGGACTCGCCAGCCGGCACCAACGCTGACATTTCAGAGATTGGATTTATTAGAGCGTTCGCGGAGAAGCGCGTTATCTGAACTTTTCGGGAGCCATATGCAATCCACTTTCATCAAGGCCGTATTCTGTGGTGTCGCGATCGCCTTTTCGCCGGCGGCGTCGCACGCGCAGTCGAAACCGCTGCGCATCGGCATGACACTTTCGGAGATCCCGCTGACGACCGGGCAGCCCGACGGAGGCGGCGAAGGCTATCGCTTCACGGGCCATACGATGTATGACGCGCTCATAAACTGGAAGCTCGACGACCCGAATATCGCGCCGACACTTGTCCCAGGGCTTGCAACCGAATGGAGCGTCGACGACAAGGACAAGAACCGGTGGACGTTCAAGCTCCGCAAAGGGGTGAAGTTTCACGACGGGTCGGATTTCAATGCTGACGCTGTCATCTGGAACATGGAGAAGATCTTCAACAAGGCCGCGCCGCAATTCGATGCGAAGCAGGCCGTGCAGGTGCGCAGCCGGCTCCTCTCGCTCAAGGGCTACCGCAAGATCGACGATTACACTGTCGAGATCACCACGCTTCATGTGGACTCGATCTTTCCCTACCAGGTCTGCCAAATGTTCTACTCGAGCCCGGCGCAGTGGGAGAAGATGGGCCGCGACTGGAACAAGTTCGCCCATCAGCCTTCGGGCACCGGCCCATTCCGGCTCGAGCGCCTGGTGCCGCGGGAGCGCGCCGAGCTCGTGCGAAATTCGAGTTACTGGGATCCGAAGCGCGTAGCGAAGTCCGAACGGTTGATTCTGATGCCGATTCCGGAAGCTACGACGCGCGCGTCGGCGCTGCTCTCCGGCCAGGTGGATCTCATCGAGGCGCCGCCGCCCGATCTCGTTCCAAAGCTCAAGTCCCAGGGCTTCCAGATCACGACCAACCGGTATCCGCATTACTGGCCGTACTACATGAGCTTCCGTGAAGGCTCGCCATGGCTGGACATCCGCGTGCGCAAGGCAGTCAATCTCGCGGTCGACCGCGACGGCATCGTGAAGGTGCTCGGCGGCTTTGCATTGCCGGCGAAGGGCATCGTGGACACCAGCAGCCCGTGGTTCGGCAAACCGGCGTTCGAGCCCAAGTACGATCCCGATACAGCGCGGAAACTGCTGGCGGAAGCGGGCTATTCCGCGCAGAAGCCGCTCGCGCTGAAGGTGCTGGTGGCGCCGTCAGGCTCCGGGCAGATGGCGCCGAGACGGATGAACGAGTACATCCAGCAGAACCTGAAGAACGTGGGAATCAATCTCGAGCTCGTCACGGTCGACTGGGAACAAGTGCGCAACTGCCGCCGCGCCGGCGCAGGCTCGCCGGCGTGCTACGGCGTGGATGGAATCAACAACTCGCACAGCACGATAGACGCCCACAACGCGTTCATACGCGTCTACAGCTGCCAGAGTATTCCGCCCAACGGCTTCAACTTCATGTACTACTGTGACAAGACGGTGGAAGCCATGATGGACAAGGCGCTCAACACGTTCGATGACCGCCAGCGCGACCAGATTCTCGCGAACGTCCACAGCTACCTCGTCACCCAGGCGGTAGACCTGTGGGTCGTCCACGACGTCGCGCCGCGCGCGATGTCGGCGAAAGTGAAAGGTTTCGTCCAGGTCAAGAACTGGTACCAGGACTTCACGCCCGTGTACGTGGAAAATTGAGCGCTGATGAAAGCAACGAAACTGTGCGAATCAAACTTGGGCCTCGCGTGATATGACATTGTCGCGTGATGCCTGCGACGCCGATGAGTTCGGCCCAAAGCTTGAGCTCGTTACGAATAAGCTTCAGAATTCCTCCGGGCTGCTTTGCAACCCCATCGCGTTACCGATGACGAATGTTCAAGCGCAGGCGACGGTGTAAGCATCCTGCACGCCCTCGGGCAAGCGGTACTCCTGCCACGAGGCGCCGGAGTCCTCCGTGCCGAACACCTGACCACCCCGCGAGATGCAATAGACTCGTGCACGCTCACTCGGATGCGCGGCAACAGCCATCAAGGTGGAGTCTGCCTTCACGCCATGATCGATGCGCCGCCACGTCTGCGCCATGTCATCGCTGCGATAGAGCGAGCCATCGTTGCTGAACGCGGCCGGCGACAGGCATGCATACATGACGCGCTCATCGTGAGGCGAGACGATCACGTCACGACAGTACGTCAGCGGCGAGAAGCGGCCGATCTGCGTGTCGTACCACGAAGCGCCGCGATCGTCGCTGCGAAAGAGTCCCATGCGTATCGCGAGAAACGCGGTACCCGGTGCGGCCCCGCTCACGGCGATAGCGTGCGAGTCGAGCATGCCTTCACAGTCGCCGCACGAGCGACCGCCGACACTGCTTTTCAGGTGCGGCTCGCCGGCGAGCTTGATAAGAGACGCCGACATATCGGTCCACGTCTCGCCTGCGTCGGCGCTGCGGATGACGCCGCTCACTTCCAGGGCGGCATAGATATCGTCCGGTCGACTCGGATCGACGGTGATTCGGACGGTGCGCGTATCGAAGCCTGCCTTCTCGCAGTGCGCCGGCGACTTCGCCTGATGGAGCTTATGCCACGTGTCGCCGCTATTTTCGCTTCGATACAGGGCGACGGGCGATGTGCCCGCATACATGATGTGCGGCCGCGTCGGATGAATCGTCAGCGACCACACTACGGCATCGCGGTCGGGAAATCCAAGCCGCTCCCAATGATTGCCAGCGTCCGTACTCCGATAGGGCCCATCCTGCGTGCCGACGTAGATCACCTCCGGATTCTGCGGGTGCACAGCGATCGCACGTACTTCGACTTTGTCCGGCAGGCCAGCGGTCAAAGTCTGCCAATCGGTATCCCCAGGACTACGGCGAAACAGCCCGCCCCGCAACTGAACGCCGGCTCTCGACACAGAGTATCCTGCTCCCGCGAAGATGCGCGTTTTACCGTTGCCTAACATAATGTTCCTTCCCATTCATACAATGTTGGATCGTAAACACGTGGCAATGACCAGCCTCTGACTATTGCGAGCATACACATTGTCCGTACGCCCTGTTACAAACGCCGCTTCGGTTACGATATCGGTGCACGCAACAATATTTTGGAGCCATTTTGCAAGCGCATGTCCTAGCTCGCTGCCTGATCGGCGCGAGCATGCTGTTCGTCGCAACTGTAACGTCGAGACCGGCACAGGCTCAGGACTTTCCCAGCAAGCCGATTCGATGCATCGTTCCGTACGCCCCCGGTGGATCGTCCGATTTCCTCGCTCGAGTGATTGGACAGAAGCTCACCGAAGCGTGGGGGCAGCAGATCGTGGTCGACAACCGCGCAGGCGCTGCCGGCAACATCGGAACGGACGCTGCGGCGAAGGCCGCGCCGGACGGATACACGATGCTGCTCGTAGCCAGCACGATCACGATGAACCCGAGCCTATATACCAAGCTTCCATTCGACACCGAAAAAGACCTCGCCCCGGTTACAGAGATCCTGTGGCAACCGTGGTTGCTCTCGATTCATCCATCGCTGCCGGTGACCAATCTCAAACAGCTCCTCGCCCTCGCGAAAGCGAAGCCGGGTGAGCTCAACTACGCATCAGGCGGCGCCGGCACCAGCGGTCACATCGCGGCCGAGTTGTTCGCCAGCATGGCCGGCGTCAAGTTCACGCACGTGCCTTATCGGAGTCTCGGGCCTGCAGGTACGGCACTTCTGACGGGTGAAGTACAGCTCGTTTTCCAATCGCCGATCGCGGGGCTGGAGCACGTGCGTTCGGGAAAGATCCGGCCGATCGGCGTCAGCGGCCGCAAGCGCATGGCTGCGCTGCCGCAGGTGCCGACTCTATCGGAAGGCGGGTTGCCCGGCTACGATGAAGGCAACTGGCAAGGCGTGTTCGTTCCAGCGCAGACGCCGCGGCTCGTTGTGAGCAGGCTCAATCAGGAGCTGGTGCGTACACTTAGAACCTCTGAAGTCACCGATCAGGTACGGCGCGTCGGCGGTGAGGTGATCGCAAGCACGCCGGAAGAGTTCAGTGCAGTCGTTCGAGCCGACCTGAAAAAATACGCGGCGCTCGTCAAGGCCGTAGGCATCCGTGCCGATTGACTCTCTCACCTTTGATTCTTATTTACCAGGAGCGCAGGATGGCAAACGATATAACTCTCGAAGACGTGCGCAGGATGGCTGCTGATGTCGGCCTGACGCGCCTTACCGATCAGCATTTGCAGGAGCTTCTGCGCGCGACGAAAACAGCGCAGGCGCGCCGGGCATCGATGCCGAAAAGCGACCTCACGCCGGCAAATGAGTCGGCACACGTGTTCCGGCTCGACAAAAGGAGCGACCGATGAGCGATCTCGCCTATCTCACCATCGCAGAGGCCGCCGAGCTACTGCGCGCGAAGAAGCTCTCGCCCGTCGAATACGCGAAAGCGCTGATCGACCGTGTCGAGAAGCACGACAAGAAGCTGAATGCTTTCATCCGCTTTACGCCTGACAAGGCGCTGGACGATGCGAAGCGGGCGGAAGCCGAGATCGTGCGAGGCGAGTGGCGCGGGCCGTTACACGGCGTTCCTTACGCTCTCAAGGATATCGTCGATTACGCCGGTCTGCCGACGACTGCGCACTCCAAGATTCTGAAAGACAACGTCGCAGCGAGCGACGCCGTGGTGACGCAGAAGCTGCGCGCCGCGGGCGGTGTGTTCATGGGCAAGCTGTCGACGCACGAGTTCGCGACGGGCGGTCCGTGCTTCGATCTCCCATGGCCGCCGGCGCGTAACCCTTGGAACCGCGAGCACTTCACCGGCGGCTCCTCGAGCGGTTCCGGTGCGGCGACCGCAGCGGGCTTCGTACCGGCTGCGATCGGCACCGATACCGGCGGCTCGATCCGCAATCCTGCGACGATGTGCGGGGTCGTCGGCATGAAAGGCACGTACGGTCTTGTAAGCCGGCGCGGCGTAGTGCCGCTGGCGTTTTCGCTCGATCATGTCGGACCGCTCACCCGCACTGTGCGCGACAACGCGCTCATGCTGGATCTGATCGCCGGCCACGACGCGCTCGATCCCGGCAGCGTCAATATCGCGTGCGGCGCTTACACGGCAGAGCTCGGTGCCGGAGTGAAGGGACTCAGGATCGGCGTGATCCGACATTTTTACACGCGCGACATGGAAGGCGATGCGGAAATGGTGGCCGGGATCGAGGCGGGGCTGAAGGTGTTGAGCGGTCTTGGCGCGAAGGTGCAGGAAGTTCAGACTGCGCCGCTCGGCGAGTACGCCGCGTGCAACCGCACCATCCTGGCAAGCGAAGCCTACGCTATTCACGAAAAATGGCTGCAGGAGCGTCCGCAGGATTACGCGAGCCTCACGCGAGAGCGCTTCCTGTCCGGCGCTTTCGTGCGCGCGGCAGACTACATCAACGCGACGCGCGTCCGCCTCAAAATGACCAACGCGTTTCACGCGCTGTTCAGCGACGTCGATGTGATAGTGACGGCGAGCGCGATGGACCCGGCCTGCCGCATCGATGACGCAGAAGAGCTCGACCGGACATATGCGCGGCAGGCGCGCGCGCCGTTTAACGTGACCGGCAGCCCCGCGCTATCCGTGCCGATAGGCTTCAGTAGAGCGGGACTGCCGCTCGGCATGCAGATCGTCGGCAAGCCGTTCAGCGAGGCGCTCATCTACCGTGTCGCTCACGCCTACGAGCAGGCGACGCCGTGGGGCGAGAAACATCCCTCGCTTGGCAACTAGCGGGGTATCGCCGATGATAGGTACAGTCTAGGAACCCACGCTGGGTAAATCGGTCGCACCTCTCCCATGTCATCGCTCCGCGAACTCGCCCGGCCTTCCATCGGCCATCACGACCTGATGCTCGCCAGTCCGGGCAAGCTCTTTTCTGCCCGTGGCTGGATCTTCGAGCTGAAGTACGACGGCTACCGCTGCCTCGTCACTAAATGTGGCGACGCAGTACGCCTCGAGTCGAAAAACGGCCGCGACATGAGCAGCCTGTTTCCTGAGCTGGTAGACGAGATCGGCCCGATACGCGATGACTTCGTGGCCGACTGCGAGCTGGTCATTCTGGACGATCAGGGATGCCCGCAGTGGGATCGTCTCCAGCGCAGGAGTGTGCTGCGACACACTCATCGAATTCAACAAGCAGCGGCTGAAGATCCGGCTTGCGTCTTTGCGTTCGATCTTCTTTGGTTGAATGGAGCGGACTTCCGTGCTCGACCGCTCCTGCAGCGCAAGCAAGCGCTAAAGGGTACGCTCCCCGGCAACAGGCGCATCCGGTACACCGGACACCTCGAGTCCTCTGCTGATCTGTGGCGGCTTGCTGTTCAGATGGACCTTGAAGGCATCGTTGCCAAAGACGTGAGTTCGATCTATACGGCCGGGCCTTCGACGCACTGGCTGAAGATCGAGGCCGACGGCGTGGCGGAACGGAAGCGGTAGCGTCGACCCGCTTAGCACGTACTCGCTGCCAGGATTGTCCACTACCGCTTTCGTACAGCGGAACCGTTTTACCCAGCTCGCCACGGTCGAAAGTGTGCATATGACGCAATTCTGCTGCGTCATGTGACGGCGCTGCCCCTGCTTGCCTTGCGGAGAATGACCTTACGGAATGAACAAGCGAGCGGGGTTAAGATGGACGTCCGAGGCCATAACGCAGCAGCAGTCGCAGGTGGCTTAATCCAGTGGAATCGCCGAACGGCGTCATCCATCTTCAGGCGCCTGCGCAGTTTAGGTCCGTATGTGTTAGTGGAACTGATACTGCCCGGCGGGACATTGATCGCGATCTTGCTCTATTTGTATCAGCACAAGCCATCGCTAGTGCGATCGCCAGAGCTCGCTCAACAACCTAGCGCTTGCGCGTGCTGCAGTGGCGGTGACTTCCCGCTTGCATTCGACTGTCCTTAGCGGGCTC
>JAQGNH010000567.1 GCA_028291945.1 Betaproteobacteria bacterium | reverse complement strand
TTCGTGAAGAAAACGCCGCTCGTCGCATTAGCAGAATTGAAGAAGCACAAGAAGCTCGCCAACATGCGCGTGCTTCAGCGCGGCAACCGGCTCTCGATTACCCCCGTCGATCCCGAAGAATGGGATTACATCACCAAAAAGCTGATGAACGCCTAACACTGAACTCCGTTGAAGGCGCAGCGAATCAATCGAGCAACCTGATTGCTCATTTTCCTAGGCGCTGAAGCGATCGGGAGACCGCCGAAGGAAGAGAGGTTACGGAGAGGAACCTGGGTTCCTCTCTGTTTGTTCACCGGCCCGCCCCGCGGAGCGAGGTTACGGAGAGGAGCCTAGGTTCCTCTCTGTCGTTCACCGGCCCGCCTCGCGGAGCGAGGTTACGGAGAAGACCCGGGGTTCCTCTCTGTTCGCGAAGCCAGGTGCTTCTTCAAAAAAGACACGGTGAGCTCGAGCGCCCGATCGGCTTCAGGTTTGCTATAGGTCTTTCCGCCGTGACGTGCGAACGCGTGGTCCGCGCCGAGATATTTGTGGATCGTGACGAGCGGATTGGGCGAGAGCCGCCGCTCGAGCAGATCGTTCACTTCAGTCTGCACCCATCGATCCTTCATCGCCATGTGCAGCATGAACGGCCGGTGCAGATTGCGCACTTCGCGGATGTTGTGCTCGATGTACGTCCCATAGTACGCGACCGCACACTCGATATCGGTGCGGCAGCACATCAGATAGCACAGCTTCCCGCCGAGACAGTAACCGACCGCGCCAACCTTGCCGTTGCATTCCGGCAGGCGTTCCAGGTATTTCCAGGTGTCGACCATGTCCCGAACGCCAAGGTCATAGTCGAAATCGTAGTACAGATCGAATGCTTTCCTGACGTGCTCGGCATTGGCATCAGAAAGCTCAACGCCCGGCTCCTGTCGCCAGAAGAGATCCGGTACCAGGCACACGAAGCCCGCTTCCGCAAATTCACGAGCATGCGCACGCATCGTGTGGTTCACACCCCAGATTTCCATGATGGCGATGATCGCCCCGGCCGGCGTGCGATCAGGGAGCGCAAGATAAGCGCCCATAACACCATTGCGCAGCGGTACCCGGATGTTTTTCGTTTGCACGACTGTTCCTCGATCAGCCTACTTCTGCGCTCTGAGTCCCGCCGCGCCGATGACTTTCTCCCACTTGCTCCATTCCTCGCGTATGAGTCTGCCGAACTCCTCGGGTGTCGAACCAACGCCTTCGACGCCCTGCCTCGCGAGGCCTTCTTTCAGTGTGGGGGCGTTGAGTGCCTGCACGGTCGCCGTGTGCAGCTTCGCGATGACCGCCCGCGGCGTTGCTCGCGGCGCAAGGATGCCGTACCAGCCGATCGTGTTGAAATCGAGACCGCTTTCAGCGATGGTCGGCATGTCGGGCAGGAGCGCTGAGCGCTTCATGCCTCCGACTGCGAGCGCTCTCACCCTGCCCGATTTCACGTGGGGCAGGGCGGGCGGCAGCCCGTTGAACATCATGTCCACTTCATGAGCGAGCAACGCAGTCTGCCCCGGACCTGCACCTTTATAGGGGACGTGAACGATATCGATGCCGGCAGTCAGCTTGAAGAGCTCTCCCGCGAGATGTATGCCGGTACCATTGCCGCCTGAGGCGAAGTTGAGCTTGCCGGGGCGCGATTTCGCGAGCGCGATCAGCTCCTTCACTGAGTTCACCGGCACGCTCGGATGTACCAGCAGGATGTAGGGCGCCTGTGCTGCAAGCGAAACCGGAGCGAAATCTTTCAGCGTGTTGTAAGGCGTCTTGCCGCCGAGGTGCGGCACGATCACCAGTGGACCGGAGAACCCGAAAAGCAATGTATAACCGTCCGGCGGGCCTGTCGCAACTGTTTCAGCGCCTATCAGTCCGGCAGCGCCTGCGCGATTGTCGATGACGATTTGCTGACCCAGAACTTCCCCGAGCCCTTGGGATACCGCCCGCGCAATCACGTCCACCGGTCCACCAGCCGACGATGGCGCAATCATTCGGATCGGTCTGTTCGGAAAATGAGGCTCCGCCGTCCCCTGCCCTGCACAAAACCCGGCCGCGCCTGCCAGGGCCGACGCGACGCACACGCTTTTGCAATCAAGCCTCATCCTTTCTCCTCCGCTTTTTTTATGCGTGCTGGGGGGATGCGACTATAGCATCGCGGTGTACCGGTTCGACAAGGGAGCACGGCATGACTAGAGCGCGTCTCCGTTAGGCCCTCCTACTCGTGGACTTTCAACAAACGCCGGCGCCACATCCCTGACGAAGTGGTCGAGCTGCTGAAGCTGGTCCGTGCCCGCGAAGCGTATGCATAAGTCAGTGACGCCCGCGGCTTCATAGCGCTTCAACGTGTCGATCACCAAGGCCGGCGTGCCCAGGCCCATCAAACCGCGGAAATTGACTCCGCCGCCATAGTATTTCTTCAGAAAGTCGGTAGTGACGGCTTCGGCTCTCGCAACGTTGTCTTCGATGCGTACCGTCGTGTACACGCACATCGGAAATCCAGGACGGGGTCGGTTGTGTTTTTCAAACGCAGCATCACACAGCTCACGCAGCTTTATACAATCGTGGTCCGTGAGATAGGTCGTCACCACGCCATCGCCCAAGCGGCCGACCCGGTCGATCTGCGCCGGTATGATGTCGCCCCGATTGCCGGCGGTGATGAGGATCGGAGGGCCGCCTTCGTTCCACGGCAGTGGCCCTGTCGTGTGCTCGCTGAGCTTGAAGTCTGTGCCCTGATACGTGACCGGCTCGCCGGCCCACAACTTACGCCACACGATCACGTGCTCTTCCAGATCCTTGCCGCGGCGCTTGTGCGTGCGGCCGCAGGCTTCCCATTCGCGCACGATCTCGGGAAGGGGCCAGCCCGCGCCGAGGCCGAGAACGAGTCGTCCCTGCGCCATCTGATCTAGGCTGGCAAGCATGTGCGCGAGAACTGTCGGCTGCCGCAGCGCCGGCAACAGAACCGCGGTGCCCAACCGCGCGCGCCGCGTGATTGCCGCGCAATAAGCAAGGGTAGTGAGCGGTTCGACCCGCGGCTTCGCGACGATGCTGTCGCCAACCCATATATCCATACCCGCGTCGTCGCACCTGCGCGCAACGGCCCAGCACTCCTCGAGCGGCGGCCGCCGCGTCGACTGAATCACCACCGAGCGATGCGGCAATAGAACGCCTAGACGCATTGCGTGTTCCTTTTGGTTTGGCGAGAGAGCTGAGCGCTATTCAGCGTTGACGGCAGACATGTCTCGTCGCGCTGAACAGGCTTTGCCGCCGGCACATCGCTGCCCATTGGCAAGTTGATAGAATTTACCCGACAACGTCAACACCACAGAAGGTCAAGGCGCATGGCCGTGATCGATATGCACACGCAAGGTATTGACGGGCGCCAAGTAAAACGCAAGGACGCAGAGGGAGGACCAATTGACGTCATTAGATTTTGCTGCGCGGCGGACTATGCAAGTAGATGGCGGACAAGCGCACCCAACAGTCATTTGGATACCTTGGCGTCCTTGTTTCTCCTTTGCGTCCGTAATGTTCCCTGTGTTCGCGTAAACACGATGCTTCAATGACAGATTGGTGGTGGGCATACCTTGCGCTCGGTGCGTTCGTCGGTTTCTTCAGCGGACTGCTGGGTATTGGCGGCGGATCGGCGACGGTGCCCGTGCTTGCTTTCATCTTTGCAGCAAAAGGGTTCGCCCCCGACCATGTGGTTCACCTGGCCCTCGGCACCGGCATCGCCTCGATTCTGTTCACCTCGGCTGCAAGCGTGCGCAGCCATCATTCGAGGAACGCAGTGAACTGGCGCGTGCTGCGACAGATGGCGCCCGGCGTGCTCGCCGGGACCTTTGGGGGCGCGCTGCTCGCCGGCTACCTCGACGTGCGAGTGCTGAGCCTCGCGTTCACCATACTCATTTTTTATTTCGCATCGCAAATGCTGAGAGCGCACACGCCTGTGTCGAGCCGCGCTGTACCCCGCCCGGCAATCCTGTCTGGATTTGGTGCAGTCATCGGTTTCATATCGAGCCTGTCGGCAACCGGAGGGGCTTCGATCGTCGTGCCATTTCTGGTGAAGCGCAATGTGTCCATTCACGAGGCGATCGGAACAGCGGCCGCCGTGGGGTGGCCGATCGCGGTGGCAGGAACTGCCGGCTACATCATCGGCGGTTTGCACCGGCCCGAGCTTCCTCAATACAGCGTGGGCTACGTCTACCTTCCTGCGCTCGCCGCGGTCGTTGTCGCAAGCGTGCTGCTGGCGCCGGTCGGTGCACGCGTCGCGCACCGCACCCAAGGCAACACGCTCAGGAAAATCTTTGCCGTGGTGCTGTTTGCGCTCGCGACGACGATGCTCGTGAAATTCCTTTAGACGATGCGCGACTCGCGCAGCTTGGCAATCGCTGCGGTGTCTTTGCCGAGTACGTCGCGCAGGATCTCGTCGGTGTGCTGACCCAGCGTCGGCGGCGGAACCTTGTGCTCCAGCGGCGTTGCAGAAAAACGCATTGGACTTGCGACGAGCGGCACCGTACCGGCTGTCGGATGAGGAAGATCGATGCGCATGCCGCGCGCTATGACTTGCGGCTCTGCGAACACCTGTTCGATGTTATTGATCGGACCGTTCGCCACACCTGCCGCCTCGAGCGAAGCCACCCAGTCACGTGTAGTTCTCTTCTGGAAAATCGCGGCGAGAAGCTCGCTGATTGCCGCTCGATTCTCGACGCGTTTCGCGTTCGTCGCGAAGCGTGGATCGGCGGTGAGCTCCTGGCATCCCGCCACTTCACAGAATTTGCTGAAGAGATTGTCGTTACCGCACGCGAGGATGATATTTCCATCGGCGGTCTTGAACGTTTGATAAGGCACGATGTTCGGGTGCGCATTACCGATTCGATCCGGCACTTCACCGGTCGACAGGTAGTTCATGGCCTGGTTCGAGAGAAATGCAACCTGCGTGTCCAGCAGTGCGAGATCGAGCTGCTGGCCGACACCCGTCTCAGCGCGATGCGCGATCGCAGCGCACACCGCAATGCTCGCGTACATGCCTGTCATCATGTCCACGATCGGCACACCCACCCGTTGAGGTCCGCCTCCGGGCAGATCGTCGCGCTCTCCGGTGATGCTCATCAGGCCGCCCATGCCCTGGATCATGAAGTCGTAGCCCGGACGCTCACGATAAGGGCCGGTCTGGCCGAACCCGGTCACCGAGCAATAGA
Organism: Betaproteobacteria bacterium; assembly: GCA_028291945.1. Taxonomy (GTDB): domain Bacteria; phylum Pseudomonadota; class Gammaproteobacteria; order Burkholderiales; family SG8-41; genus JAQGMV01. Next base: position 3,473 of record JAQGNH010000567.1, on the reverse strand, counting down.
TCAATCGCGGATTGATTTTCTTGAGATCATCGTATCCGAGACCGTAGCGTGCGAGATCGCCGAACTTGTAGTTCTCGAGCAGCACGTCGCTGCGCGCCGCCAGATCGCGCACGATCTGCTGGCCCTCGGGCTTTGACAGGTCGAGTGTGATCGACTTCTTGCCGCGGTTCGCTGCAGCGAAATAGGCCGACTCTGCAGTATCTCTGCCGGTTCGGTCCTTGAGCCACGGCGGGCCGAACGCTCGCGAGTCGTCGCCTTTCACGGGTCTTTCGACCTTGATGACTTCGGCACCGAGGTCGGCAAGGTTCTGCCCCGTCCATGGCGCGGCAAGCACGCGCGACAAATCGAGTACACGAATATGGGATAGCGGTCCTGGCATCGGTTAGATCCTGAATGATGAATACGGAACAATGAATGATGAATAAATACGACCCGTGATGCTCAGCCCGGCGGCACAGTTCATGAGTGGTGTTATGTCAATCTGTGATCCATCGTTCCGCATTGTAGATCAGCGTCCGCGGATCACGCTCATCACCATGATCGCCGCAACTCCCACGCCCACTCCAACCAGCAGGTTGCGACGGCTGACGTAATATGCGATCAGCGCAAGAACGCACGCACCGAGCCGCTCGATGAGCAGCGTCTGCACGAGCATGCCGCTCGGAATCAGAAGAATTCGCGAGATGAGTCCGGCAACCATCGCATAGGCGACGCATGCGACCCAGTTGAACAGCTCGCTGTTAACGCGGATACGGCCGGACAGCAGAACCCCAAGGCCGCGCCACACATACGTGCCGATCGCGCTCGCAATGACCAGCAGCGTGAGGTCAAGCATCGCGCCTTCCGAGTTGCCGTTGAATCAGATACGCCGCGGTACCGCCGACCAGTCCGCCCGAGACTACGCTCCACTGCGGATTCACCAGATAGAGCAACGGCCCGGCAATGGCACCGCATACGAGCGCAGACGCTGCCAGGCGGGTGCGCGCCTCGCCGATCAGCAGGACCACGAAGTACACGGGATTCAGGAAGAGAAAGCCCAGCCGCATCAGCGGTGGGAACGACCCCGCGAGATAGTAGCCCATCAGGGTTGCCGGGAGGCATATGGCCCAGCATGTACCGGCAAAGCCGATGAAGTAGGAGAGCCGCGCTTCACGCGGCATGTCCATGCAGCGCCGCATCGTCCAGGCCCAGCTCGTCATCGCGAGTAGCTGAGCTGCTGCGTACATCGGCGCTCGCGGCTTCTTGGGGTCCCGTATCACGGGCATCAGCGAAATCGACATCGGCAGGAAGCGCACGCCGGTCAGCATGACGGCGAGCACGGTGAGCGGCCCGGGTGCCCCTGCCGCGTGCATCTCGATGAGCACGATCTGCCCGGGAAGCGCCCAGATACCCGCCGTGCACGCAACGGCAAGCACGAGGTTCAACCCGGATTCGAACGCGAGCGCGCCGAAACCCAGCATACCCGCAGCCAGCACTGCTGCAGGGGCGCCGAGCGCGTCACGCATGCCCATGTGGCGGGCGTCTGTGGATCTCTGGATCATCTCAACGATCACAGCGTGCCGGTACGGACGATAGCGAATAGTCTAAGGTAGCCGCACTGAATCCCATCCGTTGACACAGCCGGGGCGGGGCGCTACGGTGCCTGCACAAGAACACGCTCGCACTCCAGGCCTGCAGTTTCGGTCACGACGTTATTCATCCGGAGGAGTTTCATGAAGCGCATGTTGTCAGCTGTCATTGTGGGGCTCGCCGCAACATCCGCACTGGCGCAGGAGGCGTATCCCTCCCGCGCAATTCAGATCATCGTACCCAATCCGCCGGGCGGGATGAACCAGATCACAGCGCAGCCGCTTTCGGCCGTCATCGAGAGGATTTACAAGCAACCTGCCCCGGTCGTCAACAAGCCGGGCGGCACGGCAGCCGTCGGGACGGCGTATGTGGCGAATCAGAAACCGGACGGTTACAACATTCTGGTGACGACGCCGAATCTGTATCTCGTCACGGAGAAGAATAAAGCGCAGAACGTCGAGCAACCCTACAAGCTGGAACAGATACAGCCTATTGCACTCACGAGCGCTGATCCTTTGATCTTCGTCGTACAGACGGAAAGTCCGTACAAATCCATCAAGGAGTTTATCGCCGACGCCAAGGCAAAAGACGGGCAGCTCATCTACTCCAGCTCCGGTCCTTACGGGGTAAGCCACGTGCCTTTTGCAATGTTCACGCAAAGCACGGGGCTCAAGATGAGGCACGTGCCCACGACCGGCGGCGGGCCCGCCGTCACACAACTCCTTGGCGGGCACGTGCAGGCGACCGGGCAGGGCCTCGCCGCCGTGTCCGCGCATATCAAGGCAAATAAATTCCGGCCGCTCGCAAGCTGGGGGGCCAAGCGTCATGCGAGCCTCCCCGACGTTGCGACGTTCAAAGAGCTTGGCTACGACCTCGAGGCTTATTTATGGGTCGGGCTCTTTACGACTGCCGGAATGCCCGACGCGACGTTGAAGTCGATGAGGGAGCTGGTGAGGCGCGCGATCACCGATCCGCTATACCAGCAGGCCATGCAGAAAGCGGACGTCGAGATCGATTACCGGGACACCCCGGAATTCGTCAAGTTCTTTCAGGCAGACTACAAGCGGCTCGGTCCCGCGGTCGCGATGCTCGTGCGGGAGGAAAAGAAATGAATTCAGCAAGTGCTCAACGGTAAACCCGGCGTGCGAGATCGCCATCGTTCCATGCGTACTAATGAGAGCCCATGAAGATCAAGCGACTTGAACCCATTGCAATCAGTCTGCCGCTGACCAAGCCGATCAAAATGGCGGGTGTCGAGCTACGTGCCGCAGACAACGTGCTCGTGCGGCTTGAAACAGACCGCGGCATCGTGGGCTGGGGTGAAGCTGCATCGGCGCCGAGCATGACCGGCGAGACGGTCGAGAGCATGATGGCGGCGATCCGCTACCTCGTTCCGTATCTGGAAGGTTTTCCGCTGGACGATATTTCGGGCGCAGCAGCCAAGATGGACCGCGCTCTTTACGGCAATCAGGCTGCAAAGTCCGCAGTGGAAATTGCGCTGCACGATGCGCTGGGTAAAGCGCGCGAGAAGCCCGTATTCGAACTGCTTGGCGGCAAGCGGCGGGAGCGCGTCCCGATGCTGCGAATGATCGCGGCGAGCGATCCTGCAGCCGACGTTGCCGAAGCGCGGCGTTGCAAAGCGGAAGGCTACGTTGCATTCAAGATCAAGGTAGGAACCGGCAATCCGCAGCTCGACGCGGACCGTACCCGTCAAGTATGTGACGCGCTCGGAGAAGGCTTGCTCATTTCCGCTGACGCGAACCAGGGCTGGACGGTTGATGAAGCAGTGCAGTACGTGCGAGCCGTTCAGGGGTCGCGTCTGAATTTTTTCGAGCAACCCGTGATGGGACACGATCTGGCCGGTATGGCACGCGTTGCTGCCGCAACCGACATTGCGATCGGCT
>JAQGNH010000561.1 GCA_028291945.1 Betaproteobacteria bacterium | reverse complement strand
GTTCAAGATGCTGCGCCCTGGCGGGCATCTGATGACCTACTCCTGCTCCGGTGGCGTGTCGGCGGACTTGTTTCAAAAAATCGTAGCCGGAGCCGCCCTCGACGCGAAAATCGATGCCCGCGTCGAGTGTTGGCTTCATGCCGGCGCTGACCATCCGGTGGCGCTGAATTTTCCAGAAAGCGAGTATCTGAAGGGTCTGCTGTGCAGGGTCGTCGGCTAGCGCGTGCGCCGCGGCTCGCGCTCACTGTTGCGCCGACGGCAGAGCATGAATTGATCGTTGGATGTAGTATCGAGGTTCATCGAAGGGCGGCGCTTTCGCCGCGGTAACACTGATGCATGAGGTGTCCTCGTGACGACCGCGCAGATCCCGTACACCGTAGACACGGGCGAGAAGCTCGTGAACGAAACTTTCGGGCCGAACAATATCCGGCGTCGCACGCAAGGCGCATCCGAGCGTCGACCGATGACCATTCAGGACGGCAGGTTACTTGCCGGCGAGCTCGAGCTGGACACCAACGGCTTCGTGCTGGTCGAGCACAGGACGACGGTGCAGGACTTCTTCGACGAACAGCAGCTGAAGTCCGTCTACTACCCCGAGTTGGAGCAGCTCATCAAAGCGGTCTCAGGTGCGTCCCGAGTAGTGATATTCGATCACACGCTGCGTTCGGGAGATGAAGCCGAGCGCGAACAGAAGCTCGTGCGCGAGCCGGTACTTTCCGCGCACAACGACTACACCGACTGGTCCGGTCCTCAGCGCCTTCGCGAGATCATGGGGGACGAAGCCGAATCATTGCTCGAGCGCCGGTTCGCTATCGTGCAGGTCTGGCGCGCGATCAACCAACCGATACAGTCGAATCCGCTGGCACTCGCGGATGCCCGCAGTGTTTCCCCGGAAGACCTGCTGGTTTCAGAGCGCCGCTATCCGAATCGCGTAGGCCAGACTTATCGCCTCCGATACAACCCCAACCACCGCTGGGTTTATTTCCCGCAGATGCGTCGTGAGGAAGCCATCGTTTTCAAGGTCTACGACTCCGCGACCGATGGGCGCGCCCGGTTCACGCCTCACACTTCGTTCGACGATGCGAGCACCCCCGCCGGTGCGCAGCCACGCCAGAGCATCGAAGCCCGCGCGTTCGCGCTCTTCTGAAACAATTTTCAGCGGTTACAGCAGCTCCGTATCGTCGTGATCGTACGCCGGCGCGCAGGAGCACAGTATTCTGAGCGGCTCAGCGCCTGTATTTTCGATGCAATGCGCTGTGCCGGGCGGAATGCAGATCGTGTCGCCGCTTCGGACGTGTAGCGTGTCCGATCCCAGCAGCATCGTGCCTGAGCCGTGAACGATGTGATAGATCTCTTCCGTTCTCCGGTGTCTGTGGAGCAGTGTCTTACAACGCGCAGGCACCGTCGCTTCGGCAAGGCTTTGATTGCGATTTCCGTGGACGGCCGGATGCATCAGCTCGCGGATTTCAGAGCCGTCTTTGGTGATGTACGGCTGAACCTCGGTATAACGTGATTGCGTCTGTTGCGGCATTGTCGGAGACCTGCTGATTCTCAATGTTCGGACGGAGGAACAGGATCCACGCCTCCTGAATGCCACGGATGGCACTTCAATATACGCCTCAACGCGAGCCAAGAACCGCGCAGCGCGCCGTGGCGCTCGATTGCTTCGGCGGCATACGCGGAGCACGTGGGATAGAAGCGGCAATTCGCGCCGAGAAACGGGCTTAGAAGAAGCTTGTAGCCGGCGATCAGTGTCAGCAGTATGCGCTTCAAGGCGCTAATACTCGGGTTTGCATTGTGCGTCCAGCGGTCCGCGTCACGCGATCGACCTCGGGGCAGCAACGAGGTACAGGTGGGGACCAGCGCCTCGCCTACGCATGATGGCGCTTTGCTGCCAGCCTGGAAGCGCATGATACAGACATCGCAAGAACGCTGGCCTGCAGTCGACTGTCCGTGGACAAGGCATCGTCGCGGCGTTACTGTATGCGGGTCTAACCCGTGTTCCGCTTACCCATGACCCAACGGCCATTGCACGCCAAACGAGCCTTGATTCAGCTCGCATGCGCGCTTTTGCTTTTTGCTCAGCATCTGGGTCTGGCGCACGCGGTACTGCACGCGTACAAGCATTTACCAACGCAGCAGCAGAATAGCGTTAAAGGCGAGCGCACTCACGCACCGCACGCCCCCAAGCTTTCAAAGCTGTGCGCTTTCGACGCGCTATTCGGTCAGGTGCTCGGCGCCGCACCGCCCACACCGTATTTCTCTTCACCGCGACCTGCTTTGGCGGTGCCGGCAGAGCACCTGCCTTGCGCGCTCGTCCGGGTCGAATTTCTCGCTCCACTCTCTCGCGGACCGCCTGCTTTCCTCTGATGCACGGCGCGGCGCCCATGAGGCCGCCGCATGTGTCATCCCTGAGAGGAGACAGAGAGTGGTCAAGGTACAAACTGTTGCGGTAGCAATCGCATCGACGCTCGCATCGTCGATCCCCGCGCTGGCGCAGAATTCGGAACTGGCGGGCGTACGCGAAGAAATGAAGCAGCTTCAACGCAACTATGAAGAGCGCATGCAGGCGCTCGAGAAGCGCCTGACCGAGGCCGAAACACGCGCGGCCAAAGCGGAAAAGAGTGCCGGTCAGGCTGAACAGAGCGCGAATAAAGCGGAGAAAAGTGCAACCCAGGCTGAAGAGACTGCGGTTGCAGCCGGGCGACGCACCGGAGAGAACGCCTTCAACCCTGCAATATCGCTGATCATGCAGGGCACCTGGGCGCGCACCTCGCAGGATCCAAACAATTTTTTTATCAGTGGGTTCATGCCGTCGGGCGGGGAGGTAGGCCCGCCCAAACGCAGCTTCGGTCTCGGTGAAACAGAGCTCTCGATCTCGGCGAATATCGATCCCTACTTCCGCGGCATCGTGATCGCATCCCTCTCGCCCGAGAATACGGTAGCGGTCGAGGAGGCATACTTCCAGACGCTGGCGCTGGCTCAGGGCTTCACGTTAAAGGGTGGACGCTTCCTGTCTGGCATCGGTTATCAGAACGAGATACACCAGCACGCCTGGGATTTTCAGGATGCGCCACTGCCGTACAAAGCGTTTCTTGGCGGCCGCTATGTGCAGGACGGAGTGCAGTTGAGGTGGGTCGCTCCGACGCCATTTTTTCTCGAAGTCGGTGGAGAGCTCGCGAGCGGGGCCTCGTTCCCGGGCAACGATCTAAACAAGAACGGGGCCGGCTCGACGGCACTGTTTGCGCATGTCGGCGGCGACATTGGAGAGAGCTATGCGTGGCGTACCGGGCTCTCGTACTTGCGCACGTCAGCCAACAATCGAAGCTTCCAGGATCCGAACTCCCTGGGTATTCCGGTCACCAACAGCTTCACTGGACGGGCGAAGGTGTGGGTAGTCGACGGAGTTCTGAAATGGGCGCCGAATGGCAATTCGACGCAGCAGAATGTGAAACTGCAAGCCGAGTACTTCCGGTCCGAACAGGATGGCACGCTCACCTATGATGACTTGGCGAGCGCGGCGCCGGTGTTCGGAGGGTTGACCGACTCGTTCAGCAGCAGACAGTCCGGCTGGTACGCGCAAGCCGTATATCAATTCATGCCGCGCTGGCGAATGGGCTATCGCTACGATGCGCTGCGCTACGGCAGCGTCAATAACGCAATCGTGAACAATGGTCTGGGGCCGAGCGCAGCGGATTTCAGCCTTCTCGGCCCTTACAACCCTTCACGCAATACCGCGATGATCGACTTCAGTCCAAGCGAGTTCAGTCGGCTGCGGCTGCAGATCGCACAGGACAAGTCCCGCATGGGTGCAACGGACAATCAGGTATTCATTCAGTACATACACAGCCTTGGGCCGCATGGCGCGCACAGGTTCTAAGCGGAAGGAATCGAAATGAAATACATTCCGGCGATCATCGCCGTTTCGTTATGGCTAGCGGCGCAGCCCGCGCTGGCAGCGCTCAATATCCTGGCGTGTGAGCCGGAGTGGGCGGCACTCGCGAAAGAGCTTGGCGGCGACAAGGTGAGCGTATATGCGGCTACGACGGCGCTGCAGGATCCACACCGGGTAGAGGCACGCCCGAGTCTTATCGCTCGAGCGCGCAGTGCGGACCTGATGGTCTGCACAGGCGCGGAGCTCGAAGTGGGTTGGGTGCCGCTGCTCCAGTCGCAGGCCGGCAATCCAAAAATTCAGCCGAACCAGAAAGGATATTTCGAAGCGGCGATGGCCGTGCCGCTGATCGACGTGCCCACGCGCGTCGATCGGTCGCTCGGTGACGTGCATCCCGCGGGAAATCCGCACCTTCACCTTAACCCCGCGAACATCGCGAAGGTTGCGTCGGCATTGACTGAACGGATGGCCCAGCTCGATGCGCCCGAGGCCGCGTATTACCGGGATCGGGCGAAATCGTTCCTCGAGCGCTGGCAGACGGCGACCGTACGGTGGGAACAGGAGGGCGCGCCGCTCAAAGGGCTCCCGCTCGTGGTTTATCATAAGGATCTTTCCTATCTCGTCAGATGGCTTGGCATGCGCGAAGTCGGCGCCCTGGAGCCGAAACCCGGCCTGCCCCCGACGACCGCGCACCTGAGCGAGCTGCTCAGTCAACTGGCAAAAGATCCCGCCAAGGTCGTGGTACGTTCCGCCTACAACGACCCGCGTGCCGCCGCGTTTATCGCGGAACGTGCGCGGATTCCGGTGGTCTTGTTGCCTTACACCGTCGGTGGAACCGAAAGAGCCAAAGATCTGTTTGGTTTGTACGATGACACCTTGTCGCGGCTGCTGGCTGTAACGAAGTGAGCGCAGCGACGATCGATTTGAGCATCGTATGGCCCGCATTGCTTGCAGGCCTGCTCGTCACCAGCACACACGTGCCCCTCGGCATCCAGGTGCTCAATCGCGGCATCGTCTTCATCGATCTCGCTGTTGCTCAGATCGCGGGTCTGGGCGTTATTTCGGCGGACTGGTTTGGTTGGGAACCTCAAGGGTGGGCCGTGCAGGCCGCTGCATTGGCGGCCGCCATCGGCGGGGCGCTGCTGCTGACGCTGACGGAAAAGCTGTGGCCAGACGTGCAGGAAGCAACCATTGGTGTGACGTTCGTCGTCGCGGCGAACGCGGCGATCTTATTGCTGGCAAGCAACCCCCACGGCGCCGAGCATCTGAAAGACCTTCTGATCGGGCAGATCCTTTGGGTAAACCCCGCGCGCTTGCCGGTCGTCGCGGTCATCTATGGCGCCATCCTGGCAATCTGGCTCGGTTTCGGCGCGCGGATCGGCCGCGCCGGTTTTTATGCGCTGTTCGCGTGTGCCGTTACGGTGTCGGTCCAGTTGGTCGGGCTCTATCTGGTTTTCACGACTTTGATCGTTCCCGCTCTCGCGACGCGCCGGTTTGCGCACTTTCGCATCAGCGCCTCTTACACACTCGGTGCCGCGGGCTATGCAGCCGGCCTTGGACTATCGCTCATTTCGGATTTGCCGCCGGGCCCGCTGATTGTGTGCACGATGACGGCTTTAGGCGTGGTCGTTTTTGCTGTAGGGCCGCGGCACGCCGCTAAGTCCCAAGTCGCCACTGCCGAACAGCGAAGCTGGTAGTGCAGCGCCACATGCGCGCCGCGGCACGGGCGGTATAATCGTCTTGAAAAGGCGAGAAGCAATCCCCATTTGCTGCAAGGTAGCGCCCCGCTCATCCCCCTTTACACCCCCTTTCGCTTGTCCAAACTTCTGCTTTAAATGAGCAACGCGACGTTTCACGGCACCACCATTCTTTCGGTACGACGCGGCCGAGAAGTCGCCCTCGGCGGTGACGGTCAGGTCACGCTAGGCAATGTGGTCGTCAAGGCAAGCGCCCGCAAGGTGCGGCGTCTCTATCAGGATCGCATCCTAGCGGGCTTCGCTGGGGGCACCGCGGACGCGTTCACGCTGTTCGAGCGCTTCGAGGCCAAGCTCGAGAAGCACCAGGGTAACCTCACGCGCTCGGCGGTCGAGCTCGCAAAAGACTGGCGCACCGATCGCATATTGCGGCGGCTGGAGGCGATGCTTGCGGTGGCCGATCACACGAGCTCACTCATCATCACTGGAAACGGTGATGTGCTCGAGCCGGAACTGGGGCTGATTGCTATCGGCAGTGGTGGACCCTACGCACAGGCTGCTGCCCGTGCGCTGCTCGATAACACCGAGCTTTCAGCGCCGGAAATCGTGAAGCGCGCGCTTACGATCGCCGGCGATCTGTGCATATACACGAATCAGCAGCACACCATCGAAACACTCGAGTGAAGCGATAGGAGACGGATCCGCGTCCCGCTTTTCTCGCGCTCGAACATGAGTCACATGACCCCTCAAGAAATCGTACACGAGCTCGACAAGCACATCATAGGTCAGGCCGACGCAAAACGTGCCGTCGCGGTGGCGCTGCGCAATCGTTGGCGTCGGCAACAGGTCGCCGATCCGTTGCGCCAGGAAATTACGCCAAAGAACATACTGATGATCGGACCGACCGGCGTCGGCAAGACCGAAATCGCGCGGCGCCTGGCGCGTCTCGCTGACGCACCTTTCGTCAAAGTGGAAGCGACCAAGTTCACCGAGGTGGGCTACGTCGGGCGCGATGTCGACACGATCATTCGCGACCTGGCGGAAACGGCGATCAAGGAAGCGCGCGAGCACGAAACGAAGAAAGTGCGGCACCGTGCCGAAGAGCTGGCTGAAGAGCGAGTACTTGATGCGCTGCTACCGCCTGCTCGCGATTACTCGGGCAATACCGGTGAGAGCGATACGGCAACGCGCCAGAAATTCCGAAAAAAACTGCGGGAAGGCGAGCTCAAGGATAAGGAAATCGAGATCGAGGTCTCGGCGACTCAGCCTCACATGGAAATCTTCGCGCCTCCCGGAATGGAAGACCTGACCTCGCAGATCCAGGGGATGTTTCAGAATCTGGGGCAGGGCCGCAAGCGCAGCCGCAAGGTCAAGATCCAGGACGCGATGAAGCTCATCACGGAAGAGGAAGCCGCCAAGCTCGTCAACGACGAAGATCTGAAAGCGAATGCGCTGCGCAACGTTGAACAGAACGGCATCGTGTTTCTCGACGAGATCGACAAGATCGCGGCGCGTCACGAGACGCATGGTGCCGACGTGTCACGCCAGGGCGTGCAGCGCGATCTGCTGCCGCTCGTGGAAGGAACGACCGTCTCGACCAAGCACGGCATGATCAAGACCGATCACATCCTCTTCATCGCGAGCGGGGCTTTTCACCTGTCGAGACCCTCCGACCTGATACCGGAGCTGCAGGGACGGTTCCCCATCCGAGTCGAGCTGGGCAGCCTGTCGGTGACCGACTTCGAGCAGATACTCACCAACACGGATGCGTGTCTCGTACGCCAGTACGAAGCGCTGCTCGCCACAGAGAACGTCATTCTGGATTTCAAGCCGGAAGCGGTCCGTCGTCTTGCTGAAATCGCATGGCAGGTGAACGAAAAGACGGAGAACATTGGCGCGAGGCGCCTCTATACCGTCATGGAGCGCTTGCTCGAGGAAGTGTCGTTTAACGCTGCGAAGCACTCGGGCGAGACGATAGTGATCGACGCTGCTTACGTAGATGCGCGGCTTAAAGAACTTGCACAGAGCGAGGATCTGGCGCGTTACGTCCTGTAGGACGTGACGCAGCGCGATCGGTGCCAACCGAGAGAAACCCACAGGTTCCTTTGCGTAAGCCTTCCTTTTGGCTGCCTGAGGCAGCCCTTCACCACAGAAAAAAGAGAGGACGGTTCGTCCCATAACGTCCCGCCTTCTGCGATCGATCGCTCTGTCCATTTCATCTATCCTGGGGACGGCGCAGCCGAAGGAAAGGGGAAACGGGGAGAACCTTGGGTTCTCCCTGTTCGTTTTCCGCTTACCCGCTCCGTTCCTTGGGCAGTAGGGCGATCGGCAGATCGCCGAAAGGATGGGAGGTTAGGGAGGGAAACCTTGGTTTCCCTCTGTTCGTGTACCGTCACCCGGACAGAGTGAAGGTTCAGCGCGTCACGACAACCGGCTTAGTGCCGAGCGCAGCCCCTATCCGTTCAGCGGCCTGCCTGGCTTCGCTCGCGTTTGCGTAAGGCCCAACGTGCACCCGATACATGCCGTCACGTGGCAGGAGGTGTATCAGCTGCGCGAGCCATTCGACTTGCATGCGAGTGCGGGCCAGATAACTCTCTGCGTTGTCGCGCGAGACGAAGGCCGCAAGTTGTAGATATACGCCAGTGCTATCGGGCAGGCCAGCTGTCGACGTAGAGACGGGCGTCGCCTGTTGCTGCGATAACTGTAAAGCCATATTGGGCGCAGGGCTGGTATTGCCTTCGCGTGCCGCAGCGGCGATAGCTGATATGGGATCGACGTCCACAGCGTCCGGCTTGGAGACCGGCACGCTGGCAGGCGCCTTCACGCCTGCAACAACACCCGTTGTGGCGTCCACTAAACGGGTCGGCGGTCGGGCGGTCCCGATAAGCGTTTCCGGTGCTGTCCCGTCGGGAATGACGGCCTCGACTTCCACCGCCGCACTTCCGCCCGTAAGGACCCCGAGCCGGTAAGCCGCGGTATACGACAGGTCGATGAGACGGCTGTCGATGAACGGACCGCGGTCGTTCACGCGAACGATCACTGATTTGCCGGTGGCGACGTTGGTTACTCGGACGTAACTCGGGAGCGGCAAGAGGGGGTGCGCCGCCGTCATGCCGTACATGTCGTAGATCTCTCCGGTAGACGTCTGTTTGCCGTGATAGCGGCGGCCGTACCACGATGCGACCCCCCGCGCCTTGTAGGGCGCGAGCTCAGTCATCGGAGTGTAAGTCTGTCCCATGACGACATACGGGCGCATCGCCCCGCGGTGCAGCGGCTCGAACTGCGGGACGGGCTCCGGAATGCTGTCGAGATTGGCAGGCGGCGATTCGCCGGGTCCGTCATCGAGGTAATAGCCCCCTCCGCGCGAACGTGCAACGGAATCCGGGGCTTTGGAGCCCTGTGGGCGCTCCGCGCCACGCGCGGATTGGCGGATGGGCGCAGAACCGCAGCCGCTCAATATCGCGCCCAGAACAAGCGCTGCGACACAAGCGATGAGGAATGACGGCGCACCCGTCAGGGTTGGTAGACGCGGGATGAGTGAATCCGGGATGAGCTGAGCGAGTTTCGCTTTTTTCATTTGAAAATCGGGCCTCGCTCTTTACGGCGGACCACTGACCGTTACCGCTGACGGTTTTTCTAGGTCTGAATGAGCTTCTTATGCGTATGTATGCTCATGAGAATGCCGAATCCGAGACAGATTGTCACGAGCGACGTGCCACCATAGCTCACCAAAGGCAGCGGCACGCCCACGACCGGAAGAATACCGCTCACCATCCCCATGTTGACGAACGCATAAGTGAAGAACGTCAGCGTGATCGCACCCGCCATCAGGCGTGAAAAGAGCGTCGGCGCGTTCGATGTGATCGCAGCTGCGCGGCCGATCACCAGCAGAAGAAGCAGGAGCAGAATGCCAATTCCGATCAGCCCGAATTCTTCAGAGAACACTGCGAAGATAAAGTCCGTGGTGCGCTCAGGTATGAAATCAAGGTGAGTTTGCGAGCCGCTTAGCCACCCTTTACCAGCCAATCCTCCGGAGCCGACTGCAATCGTCGACTGGATCGTGTGATAACCGGCCCCGAGGGGATCCTGGGAAGGGTCGAGAAGTGTCAAGATCCGCTGCCGCTGATAGTCGTGCAACACGGACCATACGAGAGGCAGGCTCGCTCCAGCCGCGAGCCCGAGCCCGCCGATGACGCGCCATGACAATCCTGCAAGGAAGAGCACGTAGCAGCCACTCGCAAAGATGAGCACCGCCGTGCCGAGGTCCGGTTGCCGCGCGATGAACGCGACGGGGACGATCAGCAACACCGCGCCAAAGATGTAGTTCTTGAGCCGAAGCGTTGCCTCGTAGCGGTCGAAGTACCACGCAAGCATCAGCGGCGCCGCGATCTTCATGATTTCGGAAGGCTGTATGCGAGTGACGCCGACGTGCAGCCACCGACGGGCGCCATTGACCACTTCACCGAAGAGCGCGACGCCCAGGAGGAGCAACAGCCCAACGACATAGACCGGAACAGACAGGCGCATGAGGTAATGCGGCGGAATATTGGCGAACACCCACATCACGCCGAGCGCAACCAGCATGTTCATCATCTGACTGCTCACGCGCGCGAGACTCGCATTGGAGGCGCTGTAGAGCACGATGAGACCCGTTGCCATGAGGAGCACGATTGCCCCCAGCAATGGGAAATCGAGGTGCGCGGTGAAGAAGCGGCCGATGCGCCTAATGCTCGGGGGCATCGTCGTCGTCCTTCACCGGCTTAGTAGGCTCCTTGCCGGTAAGCCAGTAATCGAAAACCTGCCGAGCGATAGGCGCCGCAGCGCGGGCGCCGAAGCCCGAGTTCTCCACGATCACCGCCAGTGCGATGGTCGGCCTATCCGCCGGCGCATAAGCAATGAATAGCGCGTGGTCGCGAAAGCGCTCGGCCACGCGGCTTTCCACATACTTTTCCCCCTTCAAGCCGACAACCTGGGCGGTGCCGGTTTTGCCCGCGTTCGTATAGGGCGCGCCGGCAAAAGCGCGTGCGGAGGTGCCTTCCCGATTGACTCCGACCATCGCATTCTTGATGACCGCGACGTGCTCGGGCTTCAGATTGAGGTCGCGTATCGGCTTGGGCTCGATCAACGAACGTTGCCTGGTATGCACCTCTTCCACGTAGTTGACGATGTGCGGACGAAACATGACCCCGTTATTCGCGACCGTGGCCGTGGCAAGGGCAAGCTGCAGCGGCGTGTAGGAGTTGTAGCCCTGGCCGATCCCGATGCTGATGGTTTCGCCGGCGTACCATTTCTGCTTGAACCGGCGCATTTTCCACTCCTGGGAAGGCAGAACACCCGCTGACTCACCTGCCAGGTCGATACCGGTGCGGCTGCCGAAACCGAGCTGTCCCATGAAGCGCGAGATGGCATCGATGCCGAGGTCGTTCGCGAGCTGATAGTAGTACGTGTCGCACGACACTACGATCGACTTGTACATATCGACGAGCCCGTGTCCTCCCGGCTTGTCGTCACGAAAATGATGCCCGCCGAAATTGTAGAAGCCGGGATCGGAAATGGCCTGGCCAGGGGTCCGCTTGCCGTATGTCAACGCGGCGAGTGCCATGAACGGCTTGAAGGTCGAGCCCGGAGGATACGTTCCGGCGAGCGCACGGTTTACCATCGGTTTGTCGGGTGAAGTGTTGAGCTCGTTCCAGTTCTGCGGATCGATGCCGTCGACGAACAGGTTCGGATCGAACCCCGGTTTGCTGACGAACGCAAGCACGCCGCCTGTTTCGGGCTCGATCGCGACCAACGCGCCGCGCCGATCTCCGAACGCGCGAGAAACGACCTCCTGCAGGCGCGCATCGAGTTTGAGGACGAGATTGCTGCCCGAGATCGGAGAAGTACGCGAAAGTGAGCGCACGGCCCGGCCTCCCGAATCGACCTCGACCTGCTCTACGCCAGTCGTGCCGTGAAGCTGGTCTTCGTACGTGTACTCGAGGCCCGTTTTGCCGATGTAATCGGTGCCACGGTAGTTGGAGTCTCGCCCCTCGTTCTCGAGCTTCTCGAGGTCTTTCTGATTGATGCGCCCGATGTGGCCGATGACGTGAGAGAAGAGCTCACCCTGCGGATACTGACGGAAAAGGCGGGCCCGCACGTCGATGCCCGGGAAGCGATAGCGGTTCGCTGCGAAGCGCGCGATCTCCTCGTCAGTGAGCCGCGTGCGGATCGGCAGGCTTTCGAAGCGCTTGCTTTCCTCCAGCAACTTCTTGAACCGACGACGATCCCGCGGCGTGATTTCGACGAGCGTAGAGATTTCCTCGATGGTGCTTTCCAGGTCTTCGACTTTGCTCGGCGTCACTTCGAGCGTATACGCGGAGTAGTTGTGAGCAAGCACTACGCCGTTCCGATCCACAATGATGCCGCGGTTGGGTACGATCGGCAGTATCGAAATCCGGTTCGCTTCAGCAAGCGTGTGGTAGTGATCGTGCATGACGATCTGCAGATACATGAACCGGACGAACAGCAAGGCGAACATCACGATCACGAACATCGTCGCAATACCGAGCCGCAAGCGGAAATGATGGAGCTCGTGCTGCGCATCGCGCATTTCCACGCCCGGATTGATCAAAAGCTCAGACATGGTCCGGATCCGATCTTGGCCGCTGAGGCAGTTTGAGCAACACCGAAATCAGGGGCCAGAGCGCGCCCCCGACAAAGCTCCCGATGAAATAACGGTAGCCGGGAAAATCAGCACCGGCAAGCCCGCGAATCGCGAGCACGATGATGTCGTTCAACAACAGAAGTGGAATCACGTGCACCACTTGGGGCGTGAGCGTAAACATCCGTACTCGCCGGTGTAGCACGATACCCGCGTAAGCCAATATCGAATAGGCCAGCGCGTGCTGTCCGAAAAGCGCGCCATCGGCTACGTCCATGAGCAGACCGAGCAGAAACGCCGTTGCGAATCCGATGCGCCGCGGTTGCCAGATGCACCAGTAGAGCACGACGAGCGCGACCAAATCCGGTCTCACCCACATGGCCCAACCGGACCACGGCACCACATTGAGCAGCGCCGCCAGCACGAGCGTCAGCGCAATGAAAGCGGGCCTGACAGGAAGCAGAATCTCGTGGGCACCGAGGGCTTGCATCATGCTCCGCGCCTTGCTTTTTTGGGCGGCGCCTTAAACGGTTTTTCCTCTTCGACTGGACGTTCTGGAGCCGACTGCTGGGCGTGGACGACGAGCACCTGTGTATGGTGGTTTACGCCCGCCAGCGGCTTGCAGATGATGCGGGCAAACAGGAATGCCGCATTGCGCTCGACATTGGAGACCTCTGCAACCGGGAGCCCGGGCGGATAGACGCCGTCGATGCCTGATGTGACAAGCTGATCGCCATTTGCGAATTCGGCATTGAGTGGGACGAACTTCAATTCGAGAGCGCCATCGTTGCCTGTACCCGAGAGCACGGCACGCAGCCCGTTGCGGGTATTGAGCACCGGCACCAGGTGTCCCTTGTCAGTGATGAGCGTAACCTCCGCGAGCCAAGGATACACGCGCGTCACCTGGCCGACGACGCCAACTCCGTCCACGACAGGTTGTCCGGCCTGGACTTCGTTCTGTGAGCCCTGATCGATCACGATTCTCCGCGAAAACGGATCGCGGGCGGCATACAGTATTTCGGCAATCGTCGTGCGCGCCGTCAGCCGCGAGCGCGCGTTCAGCAGCTTGCGCAGGTGGTCGTTCTCCGTCTGCAGCGCATTCAGCTGCTGCAGCTGGGACGCGTGGGCGAGGTTTTCCTGCGCGAGCCGAGCATTGTCAGTGCGCAGAGAGGTGTTGGTGACGAAAAATTCGGAAGCGCGATGGACAATGCTCGCGGGTGCGCTGGCGATGCGTTGCAGTGGATAGATGATGACTGAAGCCACTTGCCGTAGCGTGTCGAGGTACTTCAGCCGTGCATCTGCGACAAGTAAGGCGAGTGATAGGGTGGAAAAGATGAGCAGGCGGACGAGGGGGGTCGGACCGGTCCTGAAAAACGGCGGCGGTTGATGTTCCATTACGCGAGAAGAGATAGGAGAGAGGGGAGAGGAGCAACACTACCGAGCTTCACTGCTGGACGCTCTCGCCTTTCGCCTGCCTCCTCTCGCCTCACCTAGTCATTGGTGAAGATCGTCGGCAACCGTTCCATTTTCTCGAGTGCTTTACCGGAGCCGCGCACTACGCACGTCAGCGGATCGTCGGCTATCACAACCGGAAGGCCCGTCTCTTCCATCAGGAGCCTGTCGATGTCACGCAGTAATGCACCGCCGCCCGTGAGCACCATGCCCTTTTCAGCAATGTCCGCCGCAAGCTCCGGCGGCGTCTGCTCGAGCGCAGACTTGACCGCCGAAACGATGCTGTTGAGCGGGTCGGTTAGCGCCTCGAGGATCTCGTTGCTGGAAATCGTGAAGCTGCGCGGAATGCCCTCTGCCAGGTTGCGGCCTTTGACTTCCTTCTCACGCACTTCGGAGCCCGGAAACGCCGAGCCGATTTCCTTCTTGATCTGCTCTGCGGTGGTCTCGCCGATCAGCATGCCGTAGTTGCGGCGGATGTAGTTGATGATCGCTTCGTCGAACTTGTCGCCACCGACACGCACCGAGCCTTTGTACACCAGCCCGCCCAGCGCGATGACGCCAACTTCGGTCGTGCCGCCGCCGACATCGACTACCATCGAGCCCGTCGCTTCGCCTACAGGCAGGTCAGCACCGATTGCCGCGGCCATCGGCTCCTCGATCAGATACACGCGGCTTGCGCCGGCTCCAATCGCCGACTCGCGAATCGCGCGGCGCTCGACCTGAGTTGAGCCGCAGGGCACGCAGATGATGATGCGCGGACTCGGCTTGAACAGACGCGAGTTGTGCACCTTGCGTATAAAGTGCTTGAGCATCTGCTCGGTTACGGTGAAGTCGGCGATCACGC
The DNA here is from genome assembly GCA_028291945.1 of Betaproteobacteria bacterium. GTDB lineage: Bacteria > Pseudomonadota > Gammaproteobacteria > Burkholderiales > SG8-41 > JAQGMV01. The sequence goes on along the minus strand of JAQGNH010000561.1, from coordinate 13,966 downwards.
CGTCTTTCATCGGGCGTATGGCCGTGATGTTTCCCGGAGTGCGCCCGAGCATCTGCTTGGCAGCGATGCCGACTTCCTGAATGACTTTCTTGCCGTTCGGACCGCCTTCCTGACGGATCGCCACGACGGACGGCTCGTCCAGAACGATGCCCTTGCCGCGCAGATAGATCAGGGTGTTGGCCGTGCCGAGATCGATGGCCAGGTCGTCGTTGAAGTAACTGCTCAAGAAACCGAACATAGGCTCTTTTAAAGATAGAGAATTCTGTGCCGTACTGAGCGCCTATGATACCCTATGCAGCCTCAATTTTTAAGAGATAAAACACGTTATGGCGCTAATACGCGATGACGTCAAACGCGCTGCACGCCTTGCCCGCATCGCGGTCAATGAGGCTGAGGCCGATGAGGTGCTCGAGCAACTCGTGCGGATCTTCGGCATGATCGAAGACATGCGCGCAGTAGACGTCGCGGCTGTCGAGCCGATGGCGCACGCGCAAAACCTCGCTCTCCGGTTAAGAGACGATGTCATAACGGAATCCGATCAGCGCGAGCTCTTTCAGTCGGTCGCTCCTCGCGTCGAAAACGGCTTGTACCTCGTTCCTAAAGTCATTGAATGATTCAGACGTGAAAGGCCGACGAAGAGAGGAGTAAGTCACACCGGTCCACTGTCGCACACGCCTCATCCTCTTCAGTTTCATCTCTCCTCTCCGCGTTAGACACATGCACGACGCCACGCTCAAAACTCTTTCCGACGCACTTGCCGCGCGAAAGCTTTCCAGCGTCGAGGCAACCGAGCTTTTTCTCGGCCGCATACGAACCCTGAACGGGCGCTACAACTGCTTCATTACGGTCGATGAAGACCGCAGTCTAGCGCAGGCGAAGGAAGCGGACGCAGCCCGCGCTGCCGGCCGCGCAGAGCCCCTGACCGGTATCCCGATCGCGCAGAAAGACATCTTTTGCGCTAAAGGATGGCTGACGACTTGCGCCTCGAAGATGCTATCGAACTTCGTCTCGCCCTATGATGCGCACGTCGTGGAGCGATTCAACCGCGCGGGCGCGGTGATTATCGGCAAGACAAATATGGACGAGTTCGCCATGGGCTCCTCCAACGAAACATCGTGGTATGGCCCCGTGCGCAATCCGTGGGACACGGACAGGGTTCCGGGTGGCAGCTCGGGCGGATCGGCAGCTGCGCTGGCCGCGAGGCTCGTGCCTGCGGCGACGGGTACCGACACCGGTGGCTCGATACGTCAGCCCTGCGCGCTGACCGGAACTTGTGGTCTGAAGCCGACCTATGGGCTCGTCTCCCGCTACGGAATGATCGCATTCGCTTCGAGCCTGGACCAGGGTGGACCGATGGCAAGAACCGCGGAAGACCTCGCATTGATGCTGAATACTATGGTCGGATTCGACCTCCGCGATTCCACCAGTCTGGACCGTCCGGTGGAAGACTACATGAGCGATCTACAGCAGTCCGTACGCGGCCTGCGGATCGGATTGCCGCGAGAGTTTTTCGCCGAAGGGCTCCAACCGGATGTGGCCAAAGTGGTGGAGGCCGCCGTTGCTCAGTACAAGGCCCTCGGATGTAAGATCACTGAAGTCGCGCTGCCGAACATGGGTCTGTCGGTGCCCGTATATTACGTGCTCGCTCCTGCCGAAGCCTCTAGCAATCTCGCGCGCTTTGATGGTGTGCGATATGGGTATCGCACGCCGCAGTACCGCGACCTCAACGAAATGTACGAGAAGACGCGGGCCGAAGGTTTTGGCGCTGAAGTCAAACGCCGTATCCTGATCGGGACTTACGTACTCTCTCATGGGTACTATGATGCGTACTACATCCGCGCGCAAAAGGTAAGACGATTGATCGCCGAGGACTTCGCACGCGCTTTCGAAAAGTGCGACGTGATCATGGGGCCGACGAGCCCTACGACAGCCTTCAAGCTGGGTGAAAAAGCCGCGGATCCGCTGCAGATGTATCTGTCCGACATCTACACGATTGCAGTGAATCTCGCCGGGTTGCCTGGAATGTCGATACCGTGTGGGTTCGACACTCAGGGTCTACCGGTAGGCTTGCAGATCATAGGCAATTACTTCCGCGAAGCACAGATGCTGAACGTGGCGCATCAGTACCAGCTCGCGACGGACTGGCATTCGCGAGTCCCGCCCCATATATGAAATGGGAAACCGTCATCGGACTCGAAGTCCACGCCCAGCTCAACACGCGCTCGAAGATCTTTTCCGGCGCGTCGACCGCATTCGGCGCGCCGCCTAACACCCACGCGTCGGCGGTGGACATTGCGCTCCCGGGTACGCTGCCGGTGCTCAACCGCGCGGCAGTGGAGAAAGCGATCCGTTTCGGGCTTTCAGTGGGTTCGCGAGTGAATAGTCGCTCCATCTTTGCCCGCAAAAACTACTTCTACCCCGACCTGCCGAAGGGTTATCAGATCAGCCAGTACGAAACCCCCGTGGTTCAGGGCGGCTCCGTCACGATCGTCGTCGGTGACGCGGAAAAAACCGTCCGCCTTACCCGCGCGCACCTGGAGGAAGACGCTGGCAAGTCCCTGCACGAGGACTTTCACGGGGAGACGGGCATCGACCTCAATCGCGCCGGAACGCCGCTGCTGGAAATCGTTTCGGAGCCCGACATGCGCTCAGCTGCGGAGGCCGTGGCTTATGCCAAAGCGTTGCACGGTCTCGTTCGCTGGATCGACATCTGCGACGGCAACATGCAGGAAGGCTCCTTCCGATGTGATGCAAACGTATCGGTCCGGCCGGCAGGCTCCGATAAGCTTGGCACACGCTGCGAAATCAAAAACCTGAATTCGTTTCGTTTCCTGGAGCGCGCGATCGATTTCGAAGTGCGTCGCCAGATCGAGCTCATCGAGGACGGTGGCAGCGTCCTCCAAGAGACTCGGCTATACGACCCGGATCGCGACGAAACGCGGCCGATGCGCAGCAAAGAAGACGCACACGATTACCGCTATTTCCCGGATCCCGACCTCCTTCCGCTCGAAGTTTCGGAGCCATGGCTCGCAGAGATACAAGCCGACCTGCCCGAACTTCCTCAGACGAAGCGTGAGCGTTTCGTCAGCGTTTATGGTCTTCGGGCGTATGACGCGGTAGTGCTCACCACCAGCCCGGAAATTTCAGCTTACTTTGAAACCGCTGCCGATGGGGCTCCCGGGCCTGTGGCGAAGCTATGTGCGAACTGGATTACGGGGACCCTCAGCGCACGCCTCAACGAAGAAGGGATCGACATCATTGACAGCCGGGTCGGACCGCGTCAGCTCAGAGGGCTTGTCGAACGGATCGCCGATGGCACTATCTCGAACAAGATCGCTCGGGACGTGTTTGACGCTATCTGGTCGGGTGAAGCCCAAGGCGAGCAAGCAGCGGACGCCATCATCCGAGCGCGAGGTCTTACGCAGATTTCCGACTCGGGGGCCTTGGAAAAAATCGTAGATGAGGTCATAGCAGCGAATGCACAGCAGGTCGAGGACTATCGCGGCGGCAAGGAAAAAGCGGTCAATTCCCTCGTCGGTCAGGTAATGAAAGCGACTCGCGGTAAAGCGAATCCACAGCAGGTGAACGAGATTCTGAGGCGGAAGGTAATAGCACGCGGATAACGACAGGTCGCGAAGCCGCTTTATTTCTTTGCGGCCACCGGCATCTGACCTGGTTGTGCCGATCCGTTGCGCAGCTCCGTATACCGCTTTCGATACTCCGCATAGCGCGTGCGCAGCTCCTCTTTTTCCCTCTGCTTTGCAGACACGCCCTCTTCGAACCGCTCCTTGTCGGAAATCGCGCGTGCAAGGTCGTCTTTCAAGGCGCCGGCTACTTGCTTGTTGTTTTTCTCCACCGCGTCGGCGCGTCCTTTCGTCTCGTTATAGCGCGCAACCGCGCTTTTCAGACTGGTGCTGAGCTGCTCCATCTGCACATCGATGACCTGTAGGTCGCGATCACGTTTGAGATCTATTTCTTTCTCGCTACTGAAGGTATCCAGGAGCGCCGTGTCCTGGCGCTTCTGATCAATGCTCTTGCGCTCGTCTTCCGCTTTGATCCGCACTGCGTCCTGTTCTCGTGCCCTACGTTGCGCCGCCTGCTCGAGCGATTCGGTCGTGCCGCGGGTCACGCCTCTCTTATCGAGCTCTTTTGTCGCGTTGCTCTGGAACTCAGGCGGCACTTTGTCACCACAGCCGATCATTTTTCCCGTGGTGTCCTTCCAGCAAACGATCTTGGCCTGGGCCGAAGCGTTCCCGGGCGAACCCAGGATCGCAAGCATAGCCAGTGTGCCCAGCAGGGCGCTGCGTCGTACAGTGAGGTCACGCATCTACAGTCACTCCATAGCGCTCGCGATAAAGTCGGACGGCGTCGAGATGAGCCCCCATTGCTGAATCGGTCGCGAGGTAGCCGATCAGGTCATCGAGCGAAGCAATGCTGATAACGGGCACATTATAGAGTTGGCGTACTTCCTGGACTGCGGAAAGAGACGCACTTCCTCGTTCCATCCGATCCAGGGCAATTGCCACACCGCTCGGATTGGCGCCAGCTTGCCGCATGAGCTCGACAGACTCGCGCACCGAAGTGCCGGCCGAAATGACATCGTCTACGATCAGCACGCGTCCTGACAGAGGAGCCCCTATAACGGTGCCGCCCTCGCCATGGTCCTTCGCTTCCTTGCGGTTGAAGGCGAACGGCACGTCGCGGCTGCGGTCGGCGAAAGCAATGGCTACCGCCGTAACGAGCGGTATGCCTTTGTATGCGGGCCCGAACAGCATGTCGAACGCGACGTCCGACGCGAGGATCGCTTTCGCGTAGAATTGCGCAAGTTGCTTTAACGCAGCGCCGTGGTGGAACAGGCCTGCATTAAAAAAATACGGCGATAGACGCCCCGCCTTCGTCTTGAATTCCCCGAAGCACAGCACCTTCTGCTCTACTGCAAACCGGATGAACTCCTGGCGGAAATCAGCCGGCATCTGCCTGACCTCGCATGTCGATCAATGACCGCGCACCTTGATTCATAAATGCTGCGAATTATAACGCTCAATGTGAACGGCATTCGCTCCGCGGCTCGCAAGGGATTCGCGACGTGGCTTGCGCGCACACGCGCCGACGTGGTTTGCGTTCAGGAGCTCAAAGCTCATCCCGGCGACCTCACGTCTGAAGTCAAGCGCATCGGCCGGCTCAAAGGCCACTTTCATTGTGCCGAGAAGAAAGGCTATAGCGGCGTAGGGATCTACACGCGACACGAGCCGCTCGCTGTGGTCGAGGGGATCGGCATTCCGGATATCGATCGCGAAGGGCGTTATCTCCGCGTCGATTTCGGGAACATTTCGGTGATCTCGCTCTATCAGCCGTCCGGTTCGAGCGGTGAGGACCGGCAGCGCGTCAAGTTCGGTTTCATGGAGCGCTTCTTCCCGCATTTGAAAAAGCTTCGGGCGGAGGGCCGCGAGATCGTGCTGTGCGGCGACTGGAACATCGCGCACAAGGAGATCGACCTCAAGAACTGGCGGGGCAACCGGAAGAACTCAGGCTTCCTGCCCGAGGAACGCGCCTGGCTCACGCGTGTTTTTGACGAGCTGGGCTGGGTTGATGTTTTCCGTTGTGTGGATTGCCGGCCCGATCAATACACGTGGTGGTCGAATCGCGGTCAGGCGTGGGCGAAAAACGTCGGCTGGCGCATCGATTACCAGATTGCAACGCCGCGCCTGGCTGCAGCCGCGAAGCGGTGCGCCATATACAAGGACCAACGATTCTCAGATCACGCACCGCTAAAGATAGATTACGAATACGATTTGGAATGAGAAAGCCACTCGGGCTCCGCTCCTTGCGTTGCCGGTCAACGGTTTCCCCAGTCTACACGGATCATGCCGGCCTACCCGACAACGTGCCTATGAGGACGACTACAACTCAGCGCAAGTCCCCGCATCTTGTCTCGCAATTCCGGTTGCAAGCTCTGACGAGTTTATTGCGCGCCTGTCCGATTCTTCCACGGAGCTACTTTGAGCAAAAGCAACATGCCGGGCAGCGCAAGCACGGTGCAAAGCAGGTAGAAATTAAACCAGCCGATGCGCTCTACAACCACGCCTGTACCGGCGTTCACGAAAGTTCGCGGTACCGCTGCGAGGCTCGTAAACAAGGCGAATTGCGTTGCTGTATAGCGGGGATTCGTGGCACGCGCGATGAATGCGACAAACGCAGCTGTGCCGAGACCGACGCCTAGCGCCTCGAAACTGATCGCGGCCGCAAGCGCGATCCGATTGCCCGGCAGCTGCGTCAATATTGCGAAGCCGATGATCGACACCATCTGCACGACTCCGAATAGCCAGAGCGCGCGGTTAATACCGATTTTGAGCATCCACAATCCACCCACTAGCGCGCCGGCAACACTGGGCCATAAGCCGGCGTGTTTCGCGATCAGGCCAATCTCCGACTTGGTGAACCCCATATCCAGGTAAAAGGGGGTGGCCAGCGCGGTGGCCATGCTGTCACCTAATTTGTAGAGAAAGATGAATGCCAGTACTAGAGCCGCATGCCTCCAGCCCTTGCGCCCTAGGAACTCGCGGAACGGTTCGATTACGGCCTCGCGCAAGGTCTTGGGTAGGCCACACGCTGCGACGGGCTCCGAGACTGCCAGAGTCATGGCCAAGCCTGGCAACATGAAAAGCGCGGTAACTGAGTAAACGGTGCTCCACGGCACGTGGTCGGCTAATATGAGGGACAGGGATCCTGGTACGAGCCCTGCGATTCGGTATGCGTTTACGTGCACCGAACTGCCCAGCCCGAGCTCCGCCTCCGCCAGAATTTCTCGCCGGTAGGCATCGAGCGCGATATCTTGGGTTGCACTGAAAAATGCAACGGCGAAGGCGAGCCAAGCGATGGTCCAAAGCTCTTGTCTAGGATCCAGTGCGCCGAGTGCGGCGATAGACATGAGAAGTGCAACCTGCGACGCCACCATCCATCCACGTCTACGACCGAACGCAGGCAGCGCGTAACGGTCGACGAGCGGTGACCACAGAAATTTCCACGTATACGGCAACTGTATCAGAGCGAACAGGCTGATCGCTTTGAGATCCACTCCCTCAGAGCGCAGCCAGGCAGGCACTAGGGAAATCAGGGTGTAAAGCGGCAGACCGGAGCTGAAGCCCGTAAACACGCAGATCAGCATGCGCTGCGTAAACAATGCTCGCCATGTCGACGGCTGAGCCCGCCGCAGCTCGCTCATTGAGCGCGTGGAGCCGCGCCGAAGTGATATACCGCGAGCGCGCCGAGCAGGTTCGGCAGCGCACTCACTGGCCGTCCGCGCGTCAGCACTTTGCGCTCGACCACGCGGATGTTGCGCTCGCTGCAGAAACGTTCGAAGTCGGCAACCGTGCATAGATGAACGTTCGGCGTGTCGAACCACTCGTACGGCAGGTTTTCCGAAACCGGCATGCGCCCTCTCAGTACTTCGAGCCGGTTTTTCCAGTATCCGAAGTTGGGAAACGTCACGATGCCTTCTCGCCCCACGCGCAGCATCTCGCGCATGATGACTTCGCTGTTCTTCATCGCCTGCAGCGTTTGCGAAAGCACGACGTAGTCGAAGGAATTGTCTTCAAAACCAGATAGGCCACGTTCGAGATCGCCCTGCACGACATTGACGCCGTTCTTGACGCATGCAAGAACGCTCGCATCGTCGATTTCGACGCCGTACCCGGTGATGCGGCGCGTATCTTTGAGGTAGCGCAGCAGGGTGCCGTCCCCGCAGCCGAGATCGAGCACACTCGATTCCAGTTTGATCCATCCGGCGATTGCCGCGAAGTCGGGGCGATGGCGCCCCATACCGTTGCCGTTATTCATGTACCGCACTCGGCTGCGATACGGTCGAAATACGCTGTCACCAGGCGATGGTAACGTTCGTCATCGAGCAGAAAAGCGTCGTGTCCGTGCGGCGCTTCGATTTCCGCGTAAGTCACGCGACAGCGGTTGTCGAGCAATGCTTTGACGATTTCGCGCGAGCGCTCAGGCGAGAAACGCCAGTCGGTCGTGAATGAGACGACGAGAAAAGAAGCCTGCGTGCGAGCGAAGGCGCGGCTCAGGTTACCGCCGTGCTCGAAGGCGGGGTCGAAGTAATCCAGCGCCTTCGTGATGCGCAGATAGGTATTCGCATCGAAATATTCCGAGAACTTGTCGGCCTGGTAGCGCAGATAGGACTCGATCTGGAACTCCGTGTCGAACGAATAGGTGAGCTTCCCATTTTTGAGTTGGCGCCCAAACTTGCTCGCCATCTCGTCGTCGGAAAGATACGTGATGTGACCCACCATGCGTGCAACGCGAAGACCGCGCTGCGGTTTTGTGCCATGCTCGTAGTAGTTGCCGCCGTGGAAATCCGGGTCCGTGATGATCGCCTGACGCGCAACCTCATTGAAGGCGATATTCTGAGCCGAAAGATTCGGCGCGCAGGCGATGACGAGTGCGTGGCGCAGCTTTTCCGGATGGCTGATCGTCCACTGCAACGATTGCATCGCGCCGAGGCTCCCACCCATGACCGCCGCGAACTGACCGATACCGAGCTTCTCGGCAAGCCGCGCCTGCGCCGCGACCCAGTCTTCAACCGTGATCACGGGGAAGCTTCCGCCCCACGGTCGGCCGGTTTGCGGATTGATGCTGCAGGGTCCGGTCGAGCCATGACAGCCGCCCAGATTGTTGACGCCGATCACGAAGAAACGATTGGTGTCGACAGGTTTGCCGGGGCCGATCATGTTGTCCCACCAGCCGATGTCTTTCGGGTCTTCCGCGTACCACCCTGCGACGTGATGCGACGCGTTCAACGCGTGACAGATCAGCACGGCGTTAGACCGGTCGCTGTTGAGCGTCCCGTAAGTCTCGTATGCGAGCGCGTACTCGTTGATGACGGCGCCGCTTTTGAGCCGAAGCGGCTCTGTGAAGCGCGCGAGCCGTGCGGTGACCATACCGACGGAACGGCTATCTGGGGCGTTAGCTGTAATGGTGTCCATAAAAGCGAAAACCCGGTGCGCTTGCGCTTATCACCGGGTTCAGAGACTTTCTCGTAATCTCTTTAGCCGGATTTATTACGCGCCCGCAAGCTGATCTCAAATCGGCGCGAAAAACTGGCGCTTACGTTACCGGGGCGCCTTTGCGTTGTCAACGCAACATTCTCTAATGATGTCCCGGCAAATCTCTTTAACTGCGAGCCACCCGTTTGATCAGGCATTCAGGCGATCCAGCAAAAGGAGGAGACGGTCGGGGTCGCTCTCTCGCAGCATGCGCAGTGCAAGGGGTTTCGCCTGCGACAGGCTCGACTGAAGTACCCGCTGCTTGATGTCGAGCAGATGCGCGGAATGCATCGAAAAATGCCGTAGTCCCAGCCCGAGCAGCAGGCGCGTCAGCGACAGATCCCCGGCCATCTCGCCACACAAAGCCACGGGCACGCTCGCTTTTTCGGCGGTCTTGAATACGTGTGCGAGCAGGGACAGAACGGCCGGATGCAGCGGGTCGTACAGGTGCGCGACCGTATCGTCGGTCCGGTCGACCGCCAGCGTGTATTGGATGAGATCGTTCGTACCCACCGACAGGAAATCGAGCTTGCGCGTGAATATGCCGAGCGCGAGGGCCGCTGCTGGCACCTCTATCATGCCGCCGATTTTGACTTCGCGATCGTAAGGTACCTCTTCGGCGTCAAGACTTTGCTTCGCCTGCGCGATCAGCACGAGCGTCTGATCGAGCTCGCGGGCGCTGGCGAGCATCGGGATGAGGATATTGATCTTGCCGTAGTGCGAAGCGCGCAGCAGTGCGCGAAGCTGTATGAGGAAGCGCTCGGGCTCGATCAAGCAGAGGCGGATCGCGCGTAAGCCCAGCGCCGGATTCGTGATGAAGCGCTGAACCTGATCGATGTCCTTGTCAGCGCCCAGGTCGTACGTCCGGATGGTAACAGGCAACCCTTCCATTTCCTCTGCGACCCGCCGGTACGCTGCGAACTGCTCATCCTCGCCGGGCAGGTGGCTGCGGTTGAGGAAGAGAAATTCACTGCGGAAAAGTCCGATGCCGGTGGCGCCGTTTTCCTTCGCCTGTGCCACGTCGTCGGGAAGCTCGATGTTCGCATGCAGCTCGACGCTGAACCCATCCAGGGTGGTCGCGCGCATGTAGCGCAAGCGCTTCAGTTTCAGCCGCTCGAGCTCGAACTGATGCTGGCGAAGCTGGTACTCCGAAAGCGCCTGCTGATCCGGATCGACGATCACGACGCCCTGAGTGCCATCGACGATGATCAGCTCGTTTTCGCGTATGAGCTGGCGCGCATGATGCAGGGCGACGATGGACGGGATATTGAGACTGCGTGCGACGACAGCGGTGTGGGACGTCGTGCCCCCGAGGTCCGTGATAAAGCTCGCGAAGTGATGCTGCTTGAACTGCACCACGTCGGCCGGAGAGAGATCGTGGGCTACCAGGATCAGCTTGTGTCCTTCGTCGGTTTGCAGCGGCATATAGCCGGGGTGGCCGAGAAGCGCTTTCATCACGCGCTCGACGACTTGTATGACGTCCGTGCGTCGTTCACGCAGATAGGTGTCTTCGATCGCGTCAAACTGAGCGAGTAGTGCGTCCATCTGCACCTTCAACGCCCATTCGGCGTTGCATTGCTCGGTTTCGATGATCCTTCTAGGCTCCGTCGATAGCATGGAATCGTTGAGGATCATGAGGTGCACGTCGATGAAGCCGACGAACTCCGCCGGAGCCGTTGCGGGAACGGTCGCCCGCAACTGCTCGAGCTCGTCGCGCACGCTCTCGACTGCGGCGTCAAACCGGGTCGTTTCTTGCGTTAATTGACCGGGAGGAACGAGGTAATGCGCTGTTTCGAGGTTGGCGTGCGAAATCAGGTGCGCGTGACCGATCGCGATACCGCCCGAGACCGGAATGCCGTGCAGGGCAAAGCTCATAGCATGTCGGCAGCGTGCACCGTGGAGCGAGAATCAGGCTGGGGCATTTGCGAGATTTTAAGGCTTAACTCCCACATCTTTCCCGTTACGCGACCTACTCTCCTTCACCGAAGCGACTTGCAATGAGCTCCTCGAGCGCGCGCATGGCCTCACCTTCATCGGCGCCCGCGGTCTCGATCATGATCGTAGAGCCCTTGGCTGCTGCCAGCATCATGACGCCCATGATGCTTTTCGCGTTAACCCGCCTCCCGTTGCGGCTCAGCCAGACGTCGGCCTCGAACTGACCCGCCACCTGCGTCAGTTTGGCGGAAGCCCGGGCATGAAGGCCGAGCTTGTTGATGATCTCAACTTCCCGTTGCAGCATTGTGAAGCGACAGCGGCGGGATGCGCATTACGCCTTCACACCCGCCGCTGACCGCCTTCATCAGCAGCGTGGCGAGGGGTTTGTCACGATAGGTGAGTGCGCGGATCAGCATGGGCAAATTGACCCCAGCCACACCCTCTACACGGCCAGGAATAAGCACCTTGGCTGCAATATTGGAGGGAGAGCCACCGTACATATCCGAGAGAATCAGCACGCCGCTCCCCGCGTCGAGCTCCTTCACGAGGGCACGGGCTTGCGGCAGCAGGAGCAGCGGATCGTCCTGCGCGGTGACGCCCAGTTGCTTCAGGCGTGCAGGGCGCTTGTTGAGTACATGGCTTGCGCAGTGGATGAGGCTCTCACCCAGGGTGCCGTGCGCAATGATCAGAATACCTATCATGGAAGCTCAGACCGGCGACGAAGCCCAACATTCTACGCTGCCGCACCGCAATAAGCACGCCCGGTCAGGCACTTAGGCGCGAAGCGGCGCTCTGACGCTCCAGTGCGTCGACCATGATCCCGGCCACGTTGCAGCCGGTCTGCTGCATGATCTCCTGGAAACACGTGGGGCTGGTGACATTCACCTCGGTGAGATAGTCGCCGATGACATCCAGACCCACGAGCAGCAAACCTTCCCGATTGAGGACGGGTCCCAGCGCCTCGGCGATTTGCCGGTCACGCGCAGTCAAAGGACGTGCGACGCCGGTGCCGCCCGCAGCGAGATTTCCCCGCGTTTCGCCCGGCTTCGGAATGCGTGCGAGCGCGTACGGCACCGGCTCGCCCGCGATCAATAGCACCCGCTTGTCGCCGTCCTTGATCTGGGGAATGTACTTTTGAGCCATGACGGTCCGCGCACCGCAGCCGCCCAGCGTTTCGATGATGACGTTGAGATTCGGATCGTCCTCGCGCACGCGAAATATGGATGCCCCGCCCATCCCGTGCAGCGGCTTCAGGATCACGTCCCGGTGTTCTGCGACAAAGCCTCGGATCAGATCTTCGCGCCGCGTAACGAGCGTCGGCGCCGTGAACTCGGGAAAACGAGCAATGGCCATTTTTTCATTGTGATCGCGCACCGCACGCGGCCGATTGACGATGCGGGCGCCTTGCGATTCCGCGAGCTCGAGCAGATACGTGCTGTAGACGTACTCCATATCGAAAGGCGGATCCTTCCGCATGAGCACAACATCGAACGCCGTAAGCGGATTTTCAGCAGGTGCATCGGCTCGATACCACGTGCCATGCTCCTCGCCCGTGAGATGTATTCTCGATGCGTTCGCGGTCACGACACCGCCGCGCCACGCCAGGCCTTGCTGCAGCGTCGCGTGAAGCTCGTGTCCGCGCTGCGCCGCCTCTCGCATGATGGCGAACGTAGTGTCCTTGTAGATCTTGAACTCGTCGAGAGGATCGACGACGAAAGCCAATTTCACTCGTTTACTCGTGCACTCGGGCGCAACGCTTCTTCGGCCGCACCTGCGGTGCGTTCGAGCTCGATGGCCGCAGCAAGAAGCGCCAGCCGCGCAATGACACCGTACGCGTAGAAGCGGTTCGGCGGGCAGTCCGGATCGTCAGGATCGGGCGATGAGCAGGGGGCCGCAAAGGCGAGCGGCGCGAATTGCATTCCGGGCGCATTCAGATTCTCGTCTTTACCGCGCGCCGTGTGCACCCGGTAGAAACCGCCGACAACAAAGTGGTCGATCATGTACACGACTGGCTCGGCCACGGCTTCGTTCACCGTCTCGAAAGTGTAAACCCCCTCCTGGACGATCACGTCGTGGACTTCGAGACCCTCCTTGACGACCGCCATCTTGTTGCGCTGCTTGCGGTTCAGGCCGCGCACTTCGGACGGGTCTTTGACGGTCATGATGCCCATGCCGTAAGTACCCGCGTCTGCTTTGACGATTACGAACGGGTCGGCGTCGATTTCGTATTCGCGATATTTCGCGCGTATGTCTTCGAGAATTTCAGCAACATAGACCTCCAGGCATTCTTCGCCTTTGCGCTCGTGGAAGTCGATGCGTCCGCATTTCTCGAAGTAAGGGTTTATGAGCCACGGATCGATCCCCAGCACTGCGGCGAATTGCTCCGCCACCTCGCGGTAAGCTTCGAAATGATTCGACTTCCGCCGCACGGCCCAGCCGGCGTGCAGGGGTGGTAAAACGGACTGCTCGACCCCGCGCAGGATCTCGGGGATCCCACCTGAAAGGTCGTTGTTGAGCAAGACCACGCACGGGTCGAACTCACCGACGAAGAGGCGATTACCTTTGCGCTGAAGCGGCTCGAGTTTGAGCTTGGCCCCATCTGGCAGCTTGATCTCGGTCGGCGCCGTGATGTCCGGCAACAGACTGCCGATGCGCACGGTCATTCCAGCATGACGCAGAATGCGCTGAAGGGTCGCGACGTTTTGAAGATAGTGCTGGTTGCGGGTGTGATTCTCCGGTACCAACACGGCGCCATGGGCCTCTGGACAGACTTTTTCCAACGCCGTCATAGCTGCCTGTACACACAATGGATGAAAGTCCGGATTGAGATTGTTGAACCCGCCGGGAAACAGGTTCGTATCCACCGGTGCCATCTTGAATGCGCTGTTGCGCAGATCGACCGAACAATAGAACGGCGTCTCATGTTCCTGCCACTGCCCGCGCAGCCAGTGCTCGATCGCAGGTGTTGCATTGAGAAG
>JAQGNH010000531.1 GCA_028291945.1 Betaproteobacteria bacterium | reverse complement strand
CCCAATCCATGCCGCGATCCTCGGTCCTGACCGCAGATCTGTTCATGTCTGTAGCGGTGTTCTGCGCTGTGCATGGGGCGCTGATGTGAGTCCATGTTCCGCGTTTCCGCGCCCGGTCGCATTCTGTCGATACGCCCAAGCTCTACCTTGTAGCCGTTGCGCTCCGCGTCGATGCTCTCCACGTAATCTATTGTGTTCTAGGGCCATGCGGCCCTAGCGAATGCGGCCTTTTGGGACTACAGAGACGGCGCTGTTCGCTGTAGCCTTTTTTCTATCCTATGTCGCCAACACAGAACGATGTCCGGATCATTTTATCGGGAGCAGCCGACGGCCAGACAGCTGCAGCGGGTGCTGCCCGCGCGCGCCGTGCTCTGCGTGCAACCGAAGACCAAAAACCAGCAGTTTCTGGAACACGCACTCGAAGCTTTTAGCCTCGTCTTCGCCGGCAATGCCTTCGAGGCCATACGCTGCAGCAACCGGTCGGCGTTCGACGCTTATGTGCTGGACTGCTGGTTGCCTGATTGGACCGGCAGCGGTCTATGTCGAGAGATCCGCAAAAGCGACCCCAATGTCCCGATCATCTTCTACACATTAACAGGTGACGAACACGCCCCGCGCGCACTTCGCGCCGGCGCTACGGCTTATTTGCACGCCCCGCTTGATGGGGGTGCGCTCCGTGAGCGCCTGCGACTACTGATCGAGGCGGCCGATATTCGTGACCTCCGGGCACGACTGGAAGTAGAACGTGTCCTCCACGACGAGCTGGAACGCACGAGCGCCACAATCGATAGCGCTGAGCAGCCGATGTGCCCTGCCGCAGACTGGATCGAGCGGATGGCGAAGTTGAAAGCAATAAAGGCATTCATAGCTGCAGGCGGCACGCGGGCGGGCTTCCAGAGGTTTTGGCCACACGAGTTCGCCGCCGCCTGTGCGCGGGAAAGACAGACGTAATTGCATCTGCTCTGACAGCTACAGTCACCGGGCCTCCAACTCAACTCCACAGTGGAGGTCTGCGCCGGAATAATCCGCAGACGACACGTCTCGCACGGCCGGAAGCTCTCCTGTCCAACCGCGAACATAAAAAATCGCTCGAGCTGACAACGATCGCTCCGCGCCGCAGGGTGGCGCGGAGCATTTCTCGTGTTGGCATGAGCGAAGCCACCTGTATGATTATGGTTGCTCGACGAACTCCATCAGCGCGTTGGCGCAAGTCGTTGCGATAGTGTTTCGGCCCGTTTCACGGGGGCACTTCTCACGCCGGCGTAGAGCTTGCATCGGCACGGTCGGACCTGCCTCGGGAGGTGTCGCCATGAATGAGCGCCAGAAGATGTTGGAGGGCGAGCTGTACGACCCGTTCGACTCCGAACTCGTCGCCGCTCGTCGCCGCGCGCGAGACCTCTGCCAAAGTCTCAACGCCGCGTGGGAGACAGACCAGGCGGAACGGCGACGGATCTTGAGCGAGCTTTTTGGCGCCGGCGGCAATACTGTATGGATGCAGCCGCCGTTCTTCTGTGACTACGGTACGAACATCGAGCTCGGAGAGCGGGTGTTCTTCAACTTCAATTGCGTCGTGCTGGATGTGTGCCCAGTGCGCATCGGCAGCTTCACGCTGTTCGGTCCGGCAGTCCAGATCTACACGCCCCTGCACCCGTTCAATGGGAAGCTGCGGCGTGAACAAGAGTTCGGCAAGCCGGTAGATATTGGATCGGACGTCTGGGTCGGTGGCGGAGCAATCATCCTTCCAGGTGTGCGCATCGGCTCGAACGCGGTTGTCGGCGCCGGGAGCGTTGTGACGCGCGACATCCCCGCCGGCGTATTCGCTGCGGGCAATCCGTGTCGCGCGATCCGCGATATCGCTGAGTAGCGATATCCGTTTATCGAAAGCGATCGCCATTCCGTATCTGCGGATTGCGTCGATTGACACACAACGCCCATTTCATGTAGTCAGCACAACTCGAGCGACTCCTAGACTCTAATACGTGGCCGATTATCGCGAGCTTTCGTTCAGGTTCGTACGCGAGCACGGAAGATCCGGCCTTTGGAGATTCACTGATGAAATCGTTCGGAGGAACACCGCAGGGCGCGCGGCTCGAGCGCATGAAAGCATCGCCGTCCTGGGCGGGCGAGCGATTCCGCAACGTACACCCGATCCTGGAGGGCTTGCGCGATGCCGCCGTGCCGATGCCGACGCTGCACGAATTTCTGTGCGGTGGTGAACGGCGCGTGCCGCAGAGACCGCTGCGGTCGATGAGCCCGCTGGACGTCTGGAGCAGGCCCCCGGCCACCGGGCTACGCGCCACTTGGCTCGGCCATTCCACTGTGCTCATCGAGATCGACGGCATGCGGGTGCTGACGGATCCTGTGTGGGGACGGCGCGCCTCGCCGTCGCAGCTCGCCGGCCCTAAGCGCTTCCAGCCAGTGCCCGTTCCGCTAAGTGCGATGCCGGCCATAGACGTCGTGATCGTGTCGCACGACCATTACGACCATCTCGACTATCCAACCATCCGTGAGCTCGCCAAGCGCGACGTGCCGTTCGCGACATCCCTCGGAGTCGGCGCGCACCTCGAAGCGTGGGGCGTGCGGGCCGAGCGCATCGTCGAGCTCGACTGGTGGGAATCGCATGAGTTGCCGGGCAATGGGCTGACGGTGACGGCCGCGCCGTCGCAGCACTTTTCCGGCCGTGGCCTGAAAAACCGCAACTCGACGCTGTGGTCGTCATTCGTCGTTCGCTCGGAACGGCATGCAGTCTTCTTCAGCGGCGACACCGGCCTTACGATGGAATATGAGGCGATCCGCGAACGGCTCGGGCCGTTCGACCTCGTGATGCTGGAGGTCGGCGGATTGCATCCGTCATGGGGCGACATGCACCTGGGACCCGAAAACGCGCTGAAGGCACTGGAGCTGCTCGGCGGCGGCCCATTCCTTCCCATTCACTGGGGCACCTTCAGCCTTGCAATGCATGCGTGGGACCAGCCTGCCGAGGTCTTGTTGGAGCTCGCCCCAAAAGCAGGCGCCCAACTCGTGATGCCGCGCCTCGGCGAACCGATCGAGCCAGCGCACGCTGAACGCGTCACGGCCTGGTGGCGCGCGGTCGACCAGGCTAGCGGCGAAAAAGAAGCACGTCTGCCTTCGGCGACCACGCTGCCGAAGAGCATGCCTTGGCCGATCGATTAGGTCGGCATGCAAATGGCCAAAGAATCGCGAAGCCCTTTCGATTTTCCTGCAGCACACGATCGAGCACACCGCTCCACGTGCAATGAACTATTGATGAGCAACTTTCGCCGGTCGAAGCGACGCGCCCTAGCGGAGATCCGCCGACGCGTCGCGTCAACGGAAGAAACGGAGCGCAAGTGACACCGAACCGCGCAAAAAGAGCTGTGCGTGCCCCCGCCGAGAGGCCCAAGCCTTCCGCAACGGCGTTCGAGAGCGTCGCACTACTGCTTCAGGGCGGCGGCGCGCTCGGCGCCTACCAGGCAGGTGTGTACGAGGCGCTGCTCGAGCACGGCATCGAACCGACGTGGATAGCCGGTATTTCAATTGGCGCCATCAACAGCGCGATCATCGCCGGCAATCCTGTGGAGGCGCGCGTAGCGAAGCTGCGCGCGTTCTGGGAGTTGGTGAGCGACGCGGGCGACGGTGGCGTGAGCGCCTGGTGGGGCAGCCTCCTGCGCGGCGACCGCGCGCGTGGCTGGATAAACCAGCTCGCCGCGGGCGCGATCATTTCGAAAGGCGTCCCGGGCTTCTTCAGCCCGCGCTTCCCGCCACCGTATCTGTGCGCGAATGGCAGTGCTGCGGCGACAAGCTGGTACGACTCATCCGCGCTCAGGACCACGCTTGAACGATTGGTCGACTTCGACAGGATCAACGCCAAGACCACGCGCTTTAGCATCGGCGCCGTCAACATTCGCACCGGCAACTTCGCTTACTTCGACAACGAGACCGACACGATCCGTCCCGACCACGTCATGGCGAGTGGCGCGCTGCCGCCCGCTTTCCCGGCGGTCGAAGTCGATGGAGAGCTCTATTGGGACGGTGGCATGGTCTCGAACACGCCGCTCGACTGGGTGCTCTCGGCGCGCTCCGATCTTGACACGCTGGTGCTCCAGGTCGACCTCTGGAGCGCACGCGGCGAGGTTCCGCGCGACTTGGCGCAGGTGGCGGTGCGCATGAAGGAAATACAGTATTCAAGTCGCACGCGCGCTGCGACCGACGAGTTTCGAAGGGTGCAGAAGCTGCGCGCCGCGTTCAACGAGCTGCTCGCACAAATGCCCGACGAGCTCAAGGCGACACCACAGGCGAAGCTGCTTGCCGAAGCGTCCGATCCGGCGGTCTACAACATCGTCCAGCTCGTCTATCGTTCACCGACTTACGAGGGTCAGTCGAAGGACTACGAGTTCTCGCGGCGTACGATGGAGGAACACTGGCGTGCAGGGCACCGCGATGCCGTCAAGACGCTGAGCCATCCCGAGGTGTTGGCGCTGCCGACGACGCCGCACGGCGTCCAGGTCTTCGACTTCACCACACCCGCGGTGGAGCAGACTCCCGCGAAATCTCTGAAGGACACGATTTCATGAAATTACAGGACAAAGTCGCCGTGATCACCGGCGCCGCGGGAGAGCACGGCATCGGCCGTGCGATCGCGAAGCGTTACGTGCAGGAGGGCGCGACGCTGTATCTCGTAGATCACCCTGCCGCCGAATCGCAGTTGAAAGCGGCGGCGGCGGAGTGTGTGGCGGAGGCGCCCGCCTCGCGCTGCGAGTACGCGACTTACGATCTCGCTCTGGCGGGCTCTGCCGAAGCGATGATCGACGCCGCAGTCGCGTCTCTCGGCAGGATCGACGTGCTCGTCAACAACGCGGGGGTGCGCGCTCGATGCGAATTCGGCAGCTTCACGCGCGAGATTTTCAACGAAGCCGTATCGGTCAACCTCGCAACGCCGTTCTTCGCGAGCCAGGCCGTCGCACCGATCATGAAGCGCCAGGGCGGCGGGCGCATCATCCACATCGCAAGCCAGATGGGAACCGTCGCGCACGAGCGTCGCGCGGTCTACGGGATGACCAAAGCCGCACTTATCTATCTCGCCAAAGCGATGGCATACGAGCTCGCGCCTGACGGCATCATCGTCAATGCGATTAGCCCTGGACCTGTCCTCACCGGATACATGAAGGACGAAATGGACAGGAATCCGCAACTGCGCGAGGCGCGCAATGCGTACATGAGACTCGCGCGGCTCGGCCAGCCGGAGGAGATCGCGGAAGTCGCGCTGTTCCTCGCGGCGAGCTCGCCGGAGCTCCTGCTCGGACAGAACCTCATCGTCGACGGCGGCTACACCATCCATTGAATACGGGAGCGAACACATGACGCGCCGCGTGCTGGTCACCGGCTCCAGCGGCTTCATCGGCGCGGCCGCACTTGCGTCGATCAGGGCTGAGGGCTGGCACGCGGTGGGCTTCGACCTGTCGTCCCCGACCACAGCGGCCGAAGGTGCAGTGCTGGTTCAGGGCGATTTCAACGACGTTCACCAGGTCTACCGAAACCTGCGTGAGCACGAGATCGATTCGATCGTGCATTGCGGCGGCGTGTCGGGTCCCATGCTCTCGCGCGACTCGCCTTTTCGCGTATTCGAGGCCAACGTCGTCGGCACCGCCAACCTGCTGGAGGCCGCGCGCCTGACGAAGCTTCGCCGGTTCGTCTTTCTCTCCTCCGCCCATGCGTACGGCGATACACCGCCGCCTCCTGTGCCCGAGAACGCGCCATTTCACGCGAACGATATGTACGGCGCGACGAAGGCGTCAGCGGACCTCCTGATCCGTGCGTATCGTGCGCAATACAGTCTTGACGCGGTCGCGCTGCGGATATCCACCGCTTACGGGCCCGGACGGCGCACGCGCAGCGCGATCCTCACGATGATCGAAGACGCGCTCGCAGGAAGGCCGACGGCGTTCGACTACGGCGAAGGCTACGGGCGCTCGTATCTCTATATCCGCGACGCTGCGAGCGCGGTGGTCCGCGCACTGAAAGCCGCGTCGTTCACGCAGCACGCTTACAACATCGCAGGCGCCGAGTTCGAGTCGATGGCGCGCATCGCAGAGATCGTTCGCAAGATCCTCCCGAGCGCTCGAATCACGCTCTCACCCGGCACCGATCCGCTCAGCTACAGGCGCGAGCGGCTCGACATCTCGGCTGCGAATCGCGACTTCGGCTGGAGTCCGCAGTGGAACCTGGAGCGCGGCATCGCGGAGTACGCCGAGTGGTTGCGCGAGAGCGGCCCGGTCACTCCACTTTGATGCCGACGTCCTTGATGATCTTCGATGACGTGGCGATCGCGTCGCGCACGATCGCCCTGAAACCCTCGGGCGTGCTTGACGTCGCTTCCAGTCCGAGGTTTGCAAACGCCGCCTGCACGTCGGGCTGCTGAAGGTTCTTCGCGACTTCGGCGGCGAGCGCATTGACGATGGCACGCGGCGTCGCGGCCGGTGCAGCGATGCCGTACCACGGGGTGATGTCGTAACCGGGATAACCCGATTCCGCGATCGTCGGCACGTCCGGCAGCGCCTTCGCCCTTTTTGCGCTGGTGACGGCGATAGCGACTACGCGTCCCTGCTTGATGAACGGCAATGCACCGGCGAGGCTCGGATAACCGAGCTGGACCTCTCCGGTGAGGACGCCGGTGATGATCGGCCCAGCGCCTTTGTACGGCACGTGCAGGATGTCCACCCCTGCCCGGTGCTTGAGCAGCTCGCCCGCCAGATGCACCGGACCGCCGACGCCGGACGATCCGTATTTCAACTGCCCCGGCTTCGCTTTGGCGAGCGCGATCAGCTCCGGCAGCGATCTCGCCGAGACCGACGGATTGATGATGATCACATAGGACCCGCCGCCCATTAGCG
>JAQGNH010000547.1 GCA_028291945.1 Betaproteobacteria bacterium | reverse complement strand
ACATCGTTGCGCGCGCCGTGGGTCAGGAGCTCACCAAGCGTCTCGGCCAGACGGTACTCGTGGAGAACCGAACCGGCGCCGGCGGCAATGTGGGCTCCGACGCGGTGGCGAAAGCAGCGCCCGACGGGTACACACTGTTAATGGCTTCGCCCGCGAACACGATCAATCCAAGCCTGTATACAAAGATGCCGTACGATCCGAAGCGGGACCTCGTTCCGATCGCGCTGATCGGATCCGTGCCGACCGTGCTGATCGCGAATCGCTCGCTGCCGGTGCAGAACGTGAAGCAGCTCGTCGCGCTCGCAAAGTCGCAGCCCGGGGCATTGGTTTACGGCTCGGGCGGCAGCGGCACGACGGAGCATCTGGCGGGAGAGATTTTCAAGTCGGCGGCCGGCGTCGATATGCTGCACGTTCCATATAAGGGTGGCGCGCAGGTGATCACCGATCTCCTCGGCGGCCAGATCGCGCTCATGTTCGTCAATCAGCTGGGCGCGCTGCCGCACATCACTGCCGGGAAAGTGAAGGCGCTCGGCGTTGCCAGCACGGAGCGTTCGCCGTCGCTGCCTCAAGTCCCGACGTTTGCCGAATCCGGATATCCGGAGATCAAGGTCTCTGTGTGGTGGGGCATCATGGGCCCTGCGACAATACCGAAAGAGCTCGTGACGCAGCTCAACCGCGAAATCGTTGCGGCGCTGTCTTCGCCCGAAATGAAAGCGCGCCTGGAGACACTCAGCGCACGCCCCATCGGCGGCACGCCCGAGGAGTTTACGAAGTTCTTCGCAGAAGAGACCACGCGTTGGGCTCGCGTGGTGAAAGCGTCCGGCGCGAGAGTGGATTGAAAGTAACAGCGGGTAAATGGCGGGTAAATGGGGTCAGGTCCACATTGCTGTGCATCTGGTGAAATCCGGACCTGACCCTGATTAGCTCAAACGGACTCTACGTAGGATGGAAACACCGAACGTGCAGAACGAATCCCTTGGTAAATGGGGTCAGGTCCACATTGCTGTGCATCTGGTGAAATCTGGACCTGACCCTGATTAGCTCAAACGGACTCTACGTAGGATGCAAACACCGAACGTGCAGAACGAATCCCTGTATCCCTCGCTCCTCTCGCCTTTCACGCTTGCGGGCAAGCGGCTGCGAAATCGGCTCGTGCATGCGTCTATGACGACGCTCATGGGCGAAAACACGCGCGTGACCGACCGGCTGGTCCAGTATCACGCGAACCGCGCGCGAGGCGGCGCCGCGCTCATCGTCACCGAGCCGCTCAGCATGGCGCCGCACCAGACGATTCCTTACAAGGTGCGCGTGTGGAACGACGACAATCTCGACGGTCTGAAGCGCTGGGCCGACGCCGTGGAATCCGAGGATTGCCGCTTGTTGGGACAGATCCAGGACCCCGGCCGCGGCCGTCACGCGCCCGGAAAAAATCCCACGGCCGTCGGCGCGTCATACCTACCAGACGATATCAGCTGGACTGTACCCCATGCGTTGAGCGCGGAGGAACTGCGCCGCATGATCGCGGACTTCGCGCAATCCGCGCAACGTCTGCAGCGCTGCGGCTTCAGCGGCGTCGAGATTTCCGCAGGTCACGGCCATCTTTTTCATCAATTCCTGTCGCCGTGGTCGAACGCCCGCGATGACGAGTACGGCGGAGACCTCGAAGGACGCACGCGTTTTCTCGTGGAGCTGATAGGCGCGCTGCGTGTGACGTGCGGCCGCGAATTCATCGTCGGCGTCAAGCTCCCGGGCAATGACGGCGTGCGAGGCGGCATCGGACCGGAAGAAGCCGCGCGCATCGCAAGGCACATTACGCGCGTCGGCAACGTCGACTACGTCTGCTTCGCGCAAGGCAGTCACGCGCGCTCGCTCGAGCTGCACGTGCCCGACGGCAACGGGCCGCGCGCGCCTTACATGCCGCTCATTCGCGAGCTGCACGGCGCAACCTGCGGTGTTCCGGTCGTCGCGCTCGGGCGCATCACCGATCCCGCTGAAGCGGACAACGTCATCGAACGCGGCGATGCCGAGCTCGTTGCGCTCGGACGTGCGCTGGTGACTGATCCCGCGTGGCTCAACAAGGCGGCACGAGGCCGCGCCCACGACATCCGCTACTGCGTATCGTGCAACACCTGCTGGGACACGATCGTCACGCAGCATCGGCCGATTGCGTGCGACAACAATCCGCGCGTCGGCAGGAACGATGAAGTGGACTGGTGGCCCGCGCCGGCACCCGTTCGCAAACGCGTGGTCATCGTCGGCGCCGGCGTGGCAGGAATGGAAGCTGCGTGGGTGGCCGCGGCACGGGGACACCACGTCACCGTGTATGGGCGATCGAGTGAAGTCGGCGGCAAGACGCGGCTGCGCGCGCAATTGCCGGGCGGCGAGGCGCTCTCCAGCATTTACGATTACCAGCACGCCGAAGCGATCAAGGCCGGCGTGCGCTTCGAGCTCGGTGTGACGATCGGTGCCGCGGATGTGATCGCGCTCCATCCTGACGCCGTAGTGCTGGCTTGCGGCGCAGAGATGCTCGTTCCACCGTGGGTGCCGCGCGAAATGCGCGACGCGAATCTGGTGCCGGACTTGCGCAGCGCGATGGCAGCGCTCCGCGGACACGCGGCGCATCAGCCGGGCAGCGCGGTCATTTTCGACACGGACCACACGGAAGGCACGTACGCCGCCGCGGAGCTGCTCCACGCCGTGTTCGATCGCGTTTTCATCATCACGCCGCGCGAATCGATCGCACAGGATATGCCGCTCGTCACGCGGCAGGGCATCCTGCGGCGCTTTCACGAAAAGCGCATCCGGACCCTCGTCTTCGCCGAGCCGCGCTGGTCCGAGAATGTCGAGGACGGGACACTCGAATACGTGAACGTGTACAACGGCGATGCCGGCGCAATCGAGGATGTAGCGTTCCTCGCCTATTCGTCCCCGCGCGCGCCGCAGACTGCGCTCGCCGCGCCGCTGCGTGCAGCCGGCATCGACGTGCGACTCGTCGGCGATTGTGTCTCGCCGCGCGGTATTCTGGCGGCCACGGCGGAGGGTCATGATGCGGGCAACGCCATTTGAATTTCTACTCCGCCGCATTGTCATCGCGGTCTTCGCAGTATCCCTCGCCGCCTTCGCTCCCATCGCAGGGGGACAGGTTTATCCAGCTAAAGCGATCCGTATCGTCGTTCCACTTGCAGCAGGCGGACCAGGCGATCTCCTCGCCCGCGCGATCGGGCAAAAGCTTTCCGAGACGGTGGGTCAGCCTGTCGTCATCGACAACCGCCCCGGCGCCAACACCAACGTCGGCAGCGAAGCCGTCGCAAAGGCCGCACCCGACGGCTACACGCTGCTCGCCACCGCCAGCACGCTCACGATCAATCCGAGCCTTTACG
>JAQGNH010000523.1 GCA_028291945.1 Betaproteobacteria bacterium | reverse complement strand
GGCGCTTCAGCGACCCTACGGCGTTATGTCAGGTACTGTTTACGCAGCGCGGGTGCACGAACGGGCATTGACCGCACCGATCGTTTTGCAAGCGCCGCTGCCCGAAAGCTCCACTACGCTGG
This sequence comes from Betaproteobacteria bacterium, assembly GCA_028291945.1. Taxonomy (GTDB): domain Bacteria; phylum Pseudomonadota; class Gammaproteobacteria; order Burkholderiales; family SG8-41; genus JAQGMV01. The sequence goes on along the minus strand of JAQGNH010000523.1, from coordinate 3,069 downwards.
AGAATCCCTCTGCCGCAATGGTGCACTCATTGTCTCGCGCGCAGTCTGACACATCGACGCTCGATTACACCTTGATTGTGCCTACTTACAATAGGCCAGCGCAGCTGCGTCGTCTGATGGGTTACCTGGAGCGTAGTGGAGCCCAGTTTCCGCTTCTGGTATTGGACTCGAGCGAGCCCGCCTTGCGGGCGGAAAACGCTGAAATGCTCGCCGACTGCTCGCTCGATGCAAGGCATGTTGTTTTTCCGCAGGATACCGACCCGTATGCGAAAATGCGGGATGGCGTGGCTATGGTCGGAACAGCCCACTGCTCCCTCTGCGCCGACGACGATCTCATTGTTCTTTCGGCGGTCCAGCGCTGCGTCGCGGCTCTGGAGCGTGACGCATCTGCCGTGCTTGCGCACGGCTATTACTTCAACTTCAATGAAAGCTCGAGCTTCGACTTGTCATACATCGTCTATCGCGGAAACTCGATCGATGACCGGGCGCCGCTCGCACGTCTGCGGAAGTTATTCAGCGCCTACGAAGCGGTACTCTATGGCGTATATCGAACCACCGTCGCCCGCCGCGTGTTTCGCGACGTCGAGAAACTCGACACAGTGCTCGCCCGTGAGCTCCTCACTGGCGCTGTCACCGCAATTGCGGGCACCTGCCTGCGAATTCCCGAGCTTTACTACGGCCGGAACACCGCTGAATCACTCTCATACAACGCCTGGCACCCGCACCAGATTCTCTCAGAGGACCCTGCCCGATTGTTTTCTTCGTATCCGACGTTCCGCAGCTTCGTGCTCCAAGCCTTCCACGATTTCGATGGCGATCAGGGCACCGCAACCCCATCGATCGTCGATGTCATCATGCTGCGCTATCTGCAGCCGTTCCTGCGCGAAGATGTGCTGGATCTCATCATCGATCAGAAGCTGCGCGGCAAGGATTCGAGCGCCATCGTAAGCCGCGTCTGGGACGTTTTCGTTCGGGCTCAACGCTCCGCTCGGCGTACCGAGCCGATGATCGATCGCTCGGGCACTTTTGTCCCGGACCGTATCGGCGCCGGTAGAGCCCGGGACTACCGGCACGAATCGTTCACGTGGGACGGCAAAAGGCGCGAATACAACGTGTTCTACGAATTTCTCTATCCGGATCTTCAGCCACCGCCGGCCGCTGGCAAGGAGCAGCTTGCCGCGCTGCTCGGCTCTCTCGACCGTTACTGATGCTCGTCAGATCGCTCCGTTACATTATCCATAGCGTGGTTTGCTTTGCGCGCGACCTCGCTAAGAACCGCCGGCTTGTGATGCAACTTGCGGTGTATGAGCTCCGAAACCGCTACGCCTCGACGATGATCGGAGCGCTATGGGCGATCATACATCCGCTGCTCACGATCACGGTGTTCTGGTATGTCGCCACGCGGGGGCTCAAAGTGTCATTCACTACCGAGACACCCTTCGTGCTGCTCATGTTCGCCGGGTTCGTGCCGTGGCTGCTCTTCGCCGACGGCATTTCAGGTGCCACGAATTCGATCACCAATTATTCATACATGGTACGAAAGGTCGCCTTCCCGGTACACATCCTGCCTGCTGTACCGATCTGTGCCTCATTGTTCGTGCACGCCGCCGTATTCAGCCTTCTGCTCGTTATATTGGCATGGTACGGGCGCTTTCCCCGGCTCGAGTTCCTCGCAGTGCTTTACTACCTCGCTGCGCTCATACTCTTCACGTTGGGGCTGGGGTGGCTGTTGTCCGCATTGCACGTGTTTTCGCGTGATGTAGGCCAAGCGCTCACCACCGTTCTGACACTTCTCTTTTGGGTGACGCCGATACTCTGGCCAGCCCAGAACATCGGCGGATGGGCAAAACTCGTGCTGCAACTCAATCCGCTGTACTTCATCGTCGAAGGCTACCGCTCGGCCCTGCTGACCGAACACGCACATCCATTCGGCTTGTGGCCGCTGGACCTCTATTTCTGGACCGTCACGATCGTTCTGCTTGCGGTCGGCGCGTCGGTATTCAGACGCGTCGAGGGCGACTTCGGGGACGTGCTCAGCTGATGAGCGACGCTTTTGCCGTGCGCCTGGAAGGGGTATCAAAAAAATACCGCCTATTCGGCTCGAAGAAGGAACGCATTCTTGAGGCGCTGCACCCTTTTCGCAAGACTTATCACCGCGAATTCTGGGCGTTGAAGGACATCAACCTGGAGGTCCCACCCGGTCACACCGTCGGCATTTTGGGACTCAATGGTTCAGGCAAGTCGACATTGCTGCAGATCGTGAGCGCGGTGCTGCGGCCGACTTCCGGGACCGTCACTGTCCGCGGCCGCGTAGCGGCGCTACTCGAGCTCGGCGCAGGGCTCAATCCTGAGCTCACGGGACGCGAAAATGTGGTAATGAACAGCGCGATGATGGGATTCGATCGCGAGCGCACGTTGCTGCGCATGCAGGAGATCGAAGCGTTTGCCGACGTGGGCGAATTCTTCGATCAACCGATGAAAACGTATTCCTCAGGTATGTACATGCGTGTCGCGTTCGCAAGTTCGATTTTTGTCGACCCTGACATCCTGATCATCGATGAAGCGCTTTCTGTCGGCGATGGCAAGTTTGCGGAGAAGTGCTTCAGCCGGATCCGCAAGTTTCGCGACGATGGTAAGACGATACTCCTCGTGACTCACGATCGCGGAACGATTCCGCGGCTTTGCGACATGGGCGTGCTGCTGCATCGAGGCCGGCTGGTCGAGGCCGGCGCAACCAAACGTATCGTCGATCTGTACACCGAGATCATGGCGTTCGGGGATCTCTCGAGCTCCCCTTCGCCGGTGACTATCGGTGCCAACACTGCACCGATGGAAGAAGTTGACACGCGGCACGCTTCTTTGTCCGAGAGTGACGCGGGCGCAGTTCATCGCGAGCTTCCTGAGCTGAGCGCGTTTTTGCAGGCGCAAAGCGGCGACGCTCGCCCAAATCCCACTTACAACAAGTATGAGCACCGCTTCGGGAATGGCAACGCGTCGATTGACGATTTTTGTGTCGTGCAGGGATCCACGGTGAATCCGGTCTCCGTCACGAACGATCGTCTGATCGAT
>JAQGNH010000415.1 GCA_028291945.1 Betaproteobacteria bacterium | reverse complement strand
CTGCGCTTCACGTTCGCTTTCTCGAGCAGCATGACGCGGAGCTTCGGATTCGCCTCCTTCGCCTTGACGGCCGCCATCGGGCCGGCGGTGCCGCCGCCGACGACGAGGACGTCGGTTTCCATCTCGATCGTGTTCATCTCATTTGCTCCCGAGGTCTGCTGTGAGGCTGCCCCCGGCGTTCTATGCGCATGCGGTACTGGAAGGCGTCGCCGCGGTAGTAGAGAAATTCGAAGTCCAGCGGGCTCCGATCAGCGGTGAAAGTCAGGCGCTCGATACGCAGGATCGGCGAGCCTTCTTCGATCTTGAGCGCGGCGGCGAGATCCGCATCGGCCACCATCGAATCGATGCACAAATCCGCATTACCCAGCGCGATGCCGTAGTCGTTTTCGAGGATCAGAAAGATATCGCGGCGCGCAAGGTCTTCGCGGATGAGACGCTGACCGATAGGCAGCGGCACATACGTCACGTCGAGTGAAATCGGCTCGCGGTCCAGATATCGCACGCGTTTGATCTCCATGATCTCGTCGCGCTCGGAGATCCGGAGCCGGTCGGAGACGAGCTTGCCTGCACGCATCACTCTGTGCCCCAGCACCTTGGAAAAGGTCTCGTGGCCTGCGCCGGACATTGCCTCTCCGAAGCCTTCCAGGCGCCGCAGGTTCTGCGTGGCTTTGGGCTTCGAGACGAAAGTCCCTTTGCCGTGTATCTTGAAGATAAGCCCTTCCTTCTGCAGGTCGGTGAGCGCCTGCCGGACAGTGATACGGCTCACGCCGAACGTACGCACCATGTCGTTCTCGGACGGCATCTGCGCGTGGCTCTTGTAAACGCCGTTCAGAATGCGCTCGCGCAGCAGCTCGCGGATCTGCGTGTAGAGCGGCACCGGCGAGACCGGACTCAGGTTTTCGGCGATGCCCATGTCCTGATCGTCATTGGGCCCCTCGAAACGGGTTTGCAGTCGTCATGACTTGTATTAACAAGCTCGCTCCATAATTCGCACGATCCATGCCACGGCGCTGACTGGCGCGTGCGAAGTCAAAAAGCGAGCAACAGCAGTGACATACGCATGATCAGGACAGATGCTGCCCGCCGTGAAGGGGTCGGTTCACGCACAAGGGCAGTGCGAGGCAATCGCACATGGCTCCGAACTGGGTCGTGCTTATTCGCTTATTGCTGACTTGTACTGGGGCGAGTTTTCGCCGGCGTAACAGGTGTTGCAGCAGTTCGGCCCGTGGACTCAGCGGGCGGACCCAAGGGAGGGGAGCAGATGGCCAACCATCCAAAAGGATTTTTCATGGACACAAACATCGACCGCCGCGGCTTTTTCCGGGTGCTTGGCCTCGGCACGGCTGCGGCGCTAACGGGATGCATCACCGGCCCGACGGGCAATTCGGCTGATGCGGGCGCCGGCCTCACCAAAGCGACTGCCGTCAATCACCTGGCATACGCCGTCGCCGACTATGCCCGCATGCGCGACTTTTACGTTGAGCTGTTCGGCATGCGCGTCGCGTGGGACGACGGCACCAAATGCTCGATCGAATTCGGCGATCCAGCGAAACCCGAGGCGTTCTACCTCGTCGCCGCCAAGCCGGGCGAGAAGGCCTACATCAACCACATCGGCTATTCCATCGATGATTTCATGGCGCACAAGACCTCGATCGAAGCGGAGCTCAAACGCCGCAACCTCAAGTTTCATGCGGACACGGAGAAGGGCTGGACATTGGAAGACCCGAGCGGCTACACGATCCACTTCATCTCCGAGAAAGGGATATTCCCCGGGGCCGCGGCGCCGTGCGCTGTGATGGCTTCGGCCGAATGCAGGTCAGCCGATGCGGCCGGCCTCAAAAATCTGACGCGAGGCGCAAAGCCGCCCGGCACAGCCTTCAAGGCCGTCGCCTTCAGCCATATCGTTCAGGGCGTGCGAGACATCGACGAGACGAGCGCGTTCTATAAGCAGATGTTCGGAATGCGCCCGGTTTACGAGAAGCGCGCCGGTCCGGACGCGCAGACGATGCTGCGATTCGGCAACAACACGCTCATCCTGATGAACAGCCGGCGGCCTGACCGCAGCCCATACATCGACCATTTCGCCTTCGAGGTCGAAGCTTACGACGCTGCCCGGGTCGACGCTGAGCTCAGACGCCGGGGTTACAAACCGCAGTCCGAGTCGAAACTCGCCTGGACCCTGCAGGACCCGGAAGGCATGCGAATCGACATTGCGGGGAAAGGCTGGCCTGAGTACATCGGCAAATACTGCAACGGCAGTCCTGCGGAGTGTCCGCGCGGGTAGAGCAGCCCCAGCCGCTGCTCATCCAGCCGTCCTGCCGGCAGTCAATTGCGGCACTTGTGCAGTCCTGAGTCAGGCTCGGCTCCGTCCGGCTGCACGCTTCGTGCGTAAGGCCCGTGATTTTCGCTAGAATCTGAAAGGTTTGCCGCGTTCGCCTGCGATGGGCGCAGCCCGGCCCATGTACGCATTCGAGCGAATGCGCCCCCTGTGTGCGCACTCGCCACGGAAATCATCTTCATGGCTCCGAGTTCTTCCAAATCTAGTTCATCCTCGTCGATGGTCGAGCTGGCGCTTCGCCGGCCGTACACGTTCATCGTCATGGCGATGCTGATCGTGCTCGCGACCCCGTTCGCGCTGCGCAATATGGCAATCGACATTTTCCCGGACATCAACATTCCGGTGATCAGCATCATCTGGAATTACAACGGCCTCTCGGCGCAGGAAATGGGGCAGCGCATCGCCGGGCAGAGCGAGCGCGGGCTGACGACAACGGTGAGCGACATCGAGCACATCGAGTCGCAATCGCTCGCTGGCGTAAGCGTGATCAAGGTTTTCTTCCAGCCGACCGCGAACATTCAGACTGCGATCGCACAGACGGTCGCGGCGATGCAGACACAGGTGCGCCAGTTGCCCCCCGGTATCACGCCGCCGCTCGTGATCAAGTACTCGGCTTCGAGCATCCCGGTGATTCAGCTCGCCCTGTCGAGCCCTACGCTGCCCGAACAATCGGTCTTCGACGCGGCGGTCAACCAGCTGCGGCCACAACTGATCACGATTCCAGGCGTTGCCATTCCGTTTCCCTACGGCGGCAAGGTACGCGTGATCTCGGTCGACCTCGATCTGCAGTCGCTGCAGGCACGCAATCTTGCGCCTGCGGACGTCGTCAACGCGGTCAATTCGGGGAACCTGATCTTGCCGTCGGGGACCGCGAAGTTCGGCTCGACCGAATACAACGTGAAGATGAACGCCTCGCCCGACGCGATCAGCGGGCTCAACGACCTGCCGGTGCGAACGCAAGGCGGGGCGACGACGTATCTGCGCGACGTCGCCCAGGTGCGCGACGGGTATTCTCCGCAGACCAATATCGTGCGGCAGGACGGCGAGCGTGGTGTGCTGCTGTCGGTGCTGAAGAATGCAGGCGTATCGACGCTGGACATCGTTTCGAATCTGCGGGCGCTGCTGCCGCGCGCGACCCAGATTATGCCGAGCGACATCAAGGTCACACCGATTTTCGATCAGTCGGTTTTCGTGAAAGCGGCAGTCACAGGCGTGGTCGTCGAGGCGCTGATCGCGGCTGGGCTGACGGCGCTGATGGTGCTCCTGTTTCTGGGCAACTGGCGCAGCACGCTGATCATCGCGCTGACGATTCCGCTGTCGATCCTTTCGTCGATCCTCGTATTGTTCATGCTCGGTGAAACGCTCAACCTGATGACGCTGGGTGGCCTCGCGCTCTCGGTCGGTATCCTGGTGGATCAGGCGATCGTTACGATCGAGAACATCGAACGGCACCTGCACGCGGGTACCGAGCTGAACGAAGCGATCATGGTCGGGGCCGGCGAAATCGGCGTTCCGGCGTTTGTCTCGACGCTATGCATCTGCATCGTGTTCGTTCCCATGTTCTTTCTGTCGGGCGTCGCGCGTTTCCTGTTCGTGCCCATGGCCGAAGCGGTCGTGATCGCGATGGTCGCCTCCTACATCCTGTCACGCACGCTCGTGCCGACACTCGTGATGCTGCTCATGGGCGGCGCGCATGCGGCGGCAAGCGCCAGCTCGAGCCTGCTGCAGAGGCTTTACCGCAGGTTCGACGAACAGTTCGAGCGCGTGCGTCGCGCCTACACGCTCACGCTTTCGGCCATGCTGGAAAAGCGCAAGGCGTTCGCGCTGAGCTTTCTGGGATTCTGCGTCCTGTCGTGCCTGCTCTACCCGATACTGGGCCGCGATTTCTTTCCGAGCGTGGACGGAGGTCAGATTCGCCTGCACATGCGCGCACCCACCGGCACGCGCATCGAGGAAACAGCGCGGCTTGCGGACGCGGTGGAAGTTGCGATCCGCGAGCTCATTCCGCGCGATCAGCTCGAAACCATCCTGGACAATCTCGGCGTACCCAACAGCGGTATCAATCTGTCCTACAGCAACGCGGGCGTGATCGGCACGCTCGATGGCGAAATCCTGATGTCTCTGCGCGAAGGTCACCGCCCCACCGAAGAGTTCGTCACCGTGCTGCGCGCCGAGCTCCCCAAGCGCTTTCCCGGCATCGAGTTCTTCTTCCAACCCGCCGACATCGTCACGCAGATTCTCAATTTCGGACTGCCCGCGGCTATCGACGTGCAGTTCGCAGGGCCCGATATGGTGAAGAACGCAGCGCTTGCTGCGGAGCTCGTGAAACAGATTCGGCAGGTCCCCGGCGCTGTCGACGTTCACGTTCACCAGCGACTCGATAATCCTGCGGTCGACCTGCAGATGGACCGCTCGCGTCTGCAGCAGGTGGGGATGACGGCGTTCAATGTTGGACAGAACGTGCTGGTTTCGCTCGCCGGCAGCTTCCAGACGGCGCCCGCGTTCTGGCTCAATCCGCAGAACGGCGTGGTGTACCAGATTGCGGTCCAGACGCCACAGTACAACGTCGACTCGCTGGATGCTTTGTTGAATATCCCGGTGGGTACGACGGGCGCAGCGGCAGCGGCCGGCGTGAGCACGCAATTGCTGGGCAACTTGGTGGAAGCGAAGCCCGGCCGCAGCCTCGCGGTCGTGTCGCGCTACAACATCATGCCGGCGATCGATGTGTACGTCAGCGTGCAGGGCACGGATCTCGCCAGCGTCGCCAAAAAGGTGCAGCAGTACGTCGATGACATGGGACCCAAGCTTCCGCGCGGCAGCCAGGTCACGATGCGGGGGCAGGTGCAGACGATGCAGGACTCGTTCATCGGATTGGGCGTGGGGCTCGCAATGGCGATCGTGCTGGTCTACCTGCTGATCGTCGTCAACTTCCAGTCGTGGATCGATGCCGCGATCATTATCGCCGCATTGCCTGCGGCGCTTGCGGGCATTGCCTGGATCCTGTTCATCACGGGCACCACACTGAGCGTGCCGGCGTTGACCGGGGCGATCATGTGCATGGGCGTCGCCACGGCGAACAGCATTTTGCTGGTATCGTTCGCGCGCGATCGACAGGCCGACGGTGTGGCTCCGCTCGCTGCTGCACTCGAAGCGGGCGCGACACGGATACGTCCGGTGCTGATGACGGCACTCGCGATGATCATCGGAATGATCCCGATGGCGCTGGGTTTAGGCGAGGGCGCCGAGCAGAACGCACCGCTCGGACGTGCCGTCATCGGCGGTCTTTTGTTCGCGACGGTCTCGACGTTATTTTTCGTTCCGGTAGTGTACGCAGCCATCCATCGGCGCCTTGCAGAGCGGAAGACTGCGCGCGTATCCGGTCGGCACCAGCCGATCGGTCCTTCGCACCAGGAGATCTGAAGCAATGTCTGTAGAACGTGATCACGAGCCCGTATCGGACCCGAGCGAATCGGTGGGTACCGGCGAGTCGCTGAAGCGGCGCAACACGGTTCGCAGCGCGAAGATCGTCGCAGTCGTGGTGCTGGTGTTGCTTGTCGTCGGCGCCGGCCGCACAGTAATGAGCCGCATGTCCAATGCTCGCGCTCTCGAAGCGAACAGTGTCGAGCACGGCAAGGTGTACGTGAAGACGGCTTCTCCCAAGAGCAATGACGCCGGGCAGACGTTGGCCTTGCCGGGGACTCTCCAGGGCTTCGTTCAGTCGCCAATCGGCGCGCGCGCGAGCGGATACGTTCGGCGTTGGTACAAGGACATCGGCAGCCGCGTTGCAAAAGGCGAGCTTCTCGCCGAGATCGATGCGCCGGAAATCGACCAGCAGCTTTCGCAAGCCGTTGCGGCGCGCCAGCAGACGGCTTCGAGCCTGCAGCTTGCAAACAGCACCATGGAGCGCTGGGAGGCGCTGCGCAAGAAAGACGCTGTCTCGCAGCAGGAGCTCGATGAGCGGCGCAGCGGCGATGCTCAGGCGCGCGCCAACCTGGCCGCTGCCGACGCCAACGTGCAGCGGCTGCGTCAGCTCGAGGGATTCAAGCGCGTGGTGGCGCCGTTCGCTGGCGTGATCACGCGCCGGAATGTCGACGTCGGCGATCTGATCGACGCTGGCGGCGGCTCCGGCCGCGCGATGTTCCTGCTCTCGCAAACCGACCCGCTGCGCGTGTACGTGAACGTGCCGCAAACGTACGCGCAGCTGGTCAAGCCCGGGCAGGAAGTGAAGGTGACGATGTCGGAATTGCTCGGCCGCACGTTCCGCGGTGAAGTTGCGCGTACGGCGGCATCGATCGACGCCTCCACGCGCACGATGCAGGTGGAGGTCACACTGCCCAACCGCGACGGTGTGCTCATGCCGGGAGCTTACGTGCAGGTGTTGCTGCCGCTGCAGGCGAGCCGCGCGATGACGATCCCGACGAATGCCCTGATGATTCGCGGCGAAGGCATGCGCGTGGCGCTGGTCGATAGTGAAAATCGTATCCGTCTGCGCCCGATCAAGATCGGCCGTAACTATGGTGAAAGCCTCGAGGTGATCGAAGGCGTCGCGCCGACGGATCAGCTGGTGCTCAACCCTTCCGATTCGTTGGCTGAAGGCGACGTGGTTGCGGTGGCGCCGCCCGCCAAGGGCGCGCCGCCAGCAAAAAGCGCAGAAGCGACGTCAGAGAAGGCTGTGAGGTGAGAGGAGGGCGCGCAGTCCTCATCGCAGGTGTGTCATTGCTCGCGGCGTGTTCCATCGGTCCGTTCTATAGCAAGCCCGCAGTCGACGTTCCAGTCACGTGGAAAGTGGAAGCGCCCTGGCGCGTGAGTACACCTAACGACGCCGCCCCCAAGGGACCGTGGTGGCAGCGCTTTGGCGATCCTCAGCTCGACACGCTGATGGAGAAAGCGCTGCTCGCAAGTCCGACACTCGACGCGGCAAACGCGAGACTCGCGCAATCACGTGCGCTGCTGGGGGTCGCGTCGGCAGGGCAGTATCCGCAGGCCAGCCTCTCCGGGCGGGCGCTGAGCCAGAGGATTTCCGCTAATCGTCCGCTGACCCGTTACGGTTCGCCGAACTTTCAGACTATTCAGGGCGATTTCGTGCTTTCGCTTGGCGTGAGCTACGAGGCCGACCTCTTTGGTCGCGTGCAACGCACGATCGAAGGCGCGCGCGCGTCGACCGAGCAATCCCTTGCTGACCTTGAAAATACGCGGCTGCTTCTGACCGCAGATCTGGCGTCGGCGTATTTCAACCTGCGCCAGACCGACACCGAGATCGACGTGCTGTCACGCTCTATTGCGCTGCAGAGGCGGTCGCTGGGATTCGTGAGCTCGCGCCATGATCTGGGCGCTGCATCCGGCCTCGACGTATCGCAGCAGCAGGCCCTGATCGACAACACGCTCGTGCAGGTGGATGTGCTGCGCAGGCAGCGTGCCCAGTTCGAGAACGCGCTCGCAACCTTGACCGGCACACCGGCACCGAGCTTTGCGCTGGGCGCTGAAGCCAGTCGTGTGGCGCCGCCGGCAGTTCCGATTGGCGTGCCGTCCGACGTTTTAGAACGACGCCCTGACGTCGCGTCCGCCGAGCGCGCAATGGCTGCGGCCAATGCACAGATCGGCGTCGCACGGGCAGCGTTCTATCCCAGCATCATTGTCGGACCGTCGATCGGATTCGAGAGCACGAGCGTAGGCTCGCTGTTCACGTCTCCCAGCAACATATGGTCGTTGGGCGTTTCGTTTCTGCAGCCGCTCTTCAGCGCGGGCCGGATCGGTGCGAACGTGGACTTCTTCAGCGCCGGATACGAGCTCGCGGTCGCCAATTACAGGCGGGTCGTGCTGACCGCGATGCAGGAAGTCGAGGATGGCATCACGGGGACGCAGACACTGGAGAGCGCGTACACGCAGGC
>JAQGNH010000398.1 GCA_028291945.1 Betaproteobacteria bacterium | reverse complement strand
CCTGCCTTGACCTGTGGCACGACCGTTCCCGCGGATCCAATCAGGTAGAAGTCGATTTCGCCCGACATCAGCGCAGTCAGAGCCTGTGGCGAGCCCTTGTAATTCACTTGCGTAAATTGGAATCCCGCGAGCGTGCGCAGCAGCTCTGCCGCAAGCGATCCCATGCTGCCGCTGCCGACCGATCCGTGATTGAGCTGACCGGGTTTAGCTTTCGCCATGGCGATCAGATCTTTCATCGAGCGTGCAGGGAACTGTCCATTCACGATGAGCACCGGCGCAACTGCGCTCACCATCGTGATCGGCGCAAAGGCTTTTGCCGTATCGTACGGAATATCCGGGTAGAGGCTCGGGTTCACCGGATGCGAAGGAAACACCATGAGCAGCGTGTAGCCGTCAGGCGCCGACTTGGCGACGATCTGAGAGCCGACGATGCCGCTTGCCCCGGGTCGATTGTCGACGATCACCTGCTGTCCCAGGTTGTCGCTGAGCTTGCTGGCCACTACACGGCCGAGTATGTCCGTCACACCACCCGCACCCGCGGGAATGATCATGCGCACCGGACGCGCAGGATAGCTTTCCGCCGCTAGCGCACTCGAGAGTGAAACCAGTGTCGCCGCCAGCGAAATGACTCCGACTAATATGTTCATGTGCAATCTCACGTGGTATGCGGCTGCCTTGACGTCAACATAATGGTCATCCACTTTATGCCTGCCGTTTTCATTACCGCGGCCAACGCGCGCCGCGCGTACAGGTTATAGTCGAGCGGCCTGCGCTCGTGGGCGGCGATACGCGAGCATACCGGGCAAAGCATTCCTTAGTCACCATCTACCTCGGAAAAGGCGTCAAGAATCTCTTCATGCGTATCCGCTTTCTTCTCCCCCTGCTCGCAGTGGCATGCGTGTCGAGCGCTGCAGCACAGACCTATCCGAGCAAACCCATCCGCTTTGTCGTGCCCTTCCCGCCCGGCGGCGGCAACGACACCATGGCGCGCGCGTTCGGGCAAAAAATGAGCGAGGGTTTCGCACAACCGGTCGTCATCGACAACCGACCGGGTGCTGGCGGAAACATAGGCGCGGAGACTGCTGCGCGTGCGCTGCCTGACGGCTACACGGTATTCCTCGGTGGGGTCGGCAGCCACGGCATCAACCCCAATCTGCAGGCCAAGCTGCCTTACGATCCGATCAAGGACTTTGCGCCAATCAGCCTGATCGCGTCGGCGCCTCTCGTGATCGTCGTGCCGCCTTCGCTGCCGATCAAATCCGTCAGCGATCTGGTCCAGCTCGCGAAAGCGCGTCCGGGAGAGCTCAATTACGCATCATCCGGCAGCGGGACCATCGCTCATCTCTCGGCTGAGCTTCTCAATTCCATGGCGAAGATCAAGCTCGAGCACGTGCCATACAAAGGTACGGGCCCGGCGCTGACGGACCTGCTCGCAGGCCGCGTGCAGGTCATGTTCAACAGTGCCGTATCGATACTCCCGCAGGTCCGCAGTGGAAAGCTGCGCGCAGTTGCGATGACCGCGGCCAAGCGGTCTGCGGCAATGCCGGATCTGCCCACCGTTGCGGAATCGGGCGTACCAGGGTACGAGGCCGCGTCGTGGTACGGCGTGCTCGCGCCGGCCGCCACACCACGTCCGATCGTGCAGAAGCTCAACAGCGAGATCGTCCGCATTGCGCGCACGCCCGATGTGCGCGAGCGCCTCGCCGCGGACGGCGCGGACCCGGTCGGAAGCTCACCGGAGGAATTCGCCGCTTACATCAAACGTGAGCTCGCGCGCTGGGCGCGCGTGATCGAGCAGGCTCGGATACCGCGTCAGTAGCCAGCACTGCAGCCAAGGTGTCATGCGAAGAACGGCGTGCGCCTACGCAGTGCATTGCAGGCCTCATGCTATGCTCAAAAGAGGTTGTTTGTAGATCACGCAAGGGGGAGATCATGGCGACAGGTCAGCACAAGATCGAATTCGAGGCACTCGCGGGGTGGGACCAGCTCCCGGACGGCTGGAGCTACGTCGAAGTTGCAGGGGTTGCGTGCGATTCGCAGGACCGCGTGTACGTGTTCAACCGCGGCGACTATCCCGTAATCGTGTTCGACAAGGAAGGCAAGTTTCTCGATGCGTGGGGCCAGGGCGTGTTCACGAACCCGCACGGCATCTTCATCGACCACGAGGATAATCTGTGGCTCGCCGACGACAAGGATCATACCGTCCACAAGTTCACCGTCGACGGCGAACGGCTCATGACGATCGGCGAGTCGGGTAAAGCGTCCGATACGGGATACAAGATCAACGCGAGTCCCGTCCTGCGTGCTGCCGGGCCGTTCCACCGCGTTACCAACGTCGCAGTTCTACCCAGTGGCGACATGTATATCGCGGATGGCTACGGCAACGCGCGCGTTCACAAGTTTTCCAAAGACGGAAAGCTCCTGTTCTCATGGGGCGAGCCGGGACACGGACCCGGTCAGTTCATGCTGCCGCACGGCATTGCCCTCGACAGCGCAGGGCTCGTGTACGTCGCTGACCGCGAGAATTCGCGCGTGCAGGTGTTTACGCCGCAGGGCGAGTACGTGCGCGAGTGGACTTTCCTGAATCGTCCGTACGATCTCTTCATCGACGATCAGGACATGGTGCACATCGCGGAAGGCGGGTTTCACAATTACATGATGAAGCGCTCGGAAGGCCCTCTGCCGAAACACGACCAGACGATGATCTACCCGCCGTGCGGTCATTCACCGATCGCGCGCGTGACGATCTGCGATCCCGACGGGAAGATCGCAGCGCAGATCGGTGGCGAGAATCCGGTGCTGCCGGGTAACTTCATCGCGCCTCACGGCATCTGGGTGGACCGCAGCGGCGACATCTACGTCGGTGAAGTCGTAGCGTCCGCCGGCGCGGTCAAGCGCATGGCGCCGCTGAGGCCGCACGCGTTTCAGAAATTCCAGCGTCGCGCGGGTTGAGATGTCATCGCAAGGCGCAGCGCGAGATCGACGATCAGTGCTGGAGCTCTGCGGGATAAAGCTCCAGCACGGTGATTTCGGGCGGCACCCTGAAGCGCACGGGAATGATACTGGTGCCCAAACCGCTGCTCACGAACAGATGACGGCCGTTTTCTGCAACATGGCCGATCGCGTAGCGCTCTCCGTAACGTGACGGCACGATCGGTCGCCCGAGAAGCGGCAGATAGACCTGGCCGCCATGAGTATGACCTGCAATCAGCAAACTGAACTCTCGTGCGATGGTCGGGAAGACGTCAGGATTATGTGTAAACACGAGCACCGGAGAGTTATCGTCAATTTGACTCATCGCAGTGCGCGCATCATGCGGGCCTTCCCAGAAATCGCTGATGCCGACCAGCCAGAACCGAGCGGCACCCCGCTTTATAAGGACTGAACGGTCGTCCAGAACCGGGATGCCGTGCGTTTCGAGCGCCGCCTCTACTCTCTTCGCATCCAGCCACCAGTCGTGATTGCCGAGCACCGCCCACACGCCGAGCGGCGCTTTCAACCCGGCCAGAACAACTGCAGCGTCTTCCGGACTGACGAAGCTGCCGCCGACGACCTTCTGGATAACGAAATCTCCCGGTATCAGGATCAGGTCCGGCGCAAGTGCGTTCGTGGTAGCGACGATCTCTGCAAGCTTGGACATCCCGTTGAACGGAGAGCCCACGTGAAGATCAGCCAGGACGGCAACGCGCAGACCCGCGAGCTCAGCGCGCCAGTGCGGTATATGAAGACGATGAGCACGCGTTGTGAGGGACGCGGGCTCCCAGGCAAACGCCCAGCAGCCGAGGGCCACTGCACCCAACACGAGCGCGAGGCTAATGACTCGAATCGGTTTCATCATCTTCGGAGGACTGCTCACCTGCTGGAACGAGCCATCCCCGGTAGCGCACGAACCGTCCGAGTGTCACTTCACAACGAGTGCACTGTGAAGGGCGTTGAGGACTGGCGACTTAAAGTCACTTGATCCCGTTTCGAACGGTAACTACGCGCATACACGCTGCGTCGCGGCTACTGTTCTCATCGTGCGTCACAGCCATCGACGCACCTGCGTCCGATAGCGTTTGAATTCTGATTCGAACAACAAGTTGAGTACTTTCTCTTCCGGGATGATCTGGAAGCGGTTCATGTAGACGATGAAGAGTGGCACTACAACCAGGCAAAGCGGATTCGCAAGTAACACCGCCCACGCGATCAGGATGACGGCCAGTCCCAAGTACATCGGGTTGCGGGTGAGCCCATAGACCCCCTCCACCACGAGGGAAGATGCAGTCTCCGGCTTCAGCGGATTTACACTGGTGCGGGCACGTCGAAATTCGATGAGCCCTGCAAGGATGATCAGCATGCCGGAGATGAGAATCGCCATCGCAAAAAGGAAGCGACCCGGAAGCATGAGCCGCAGCGCTGGCAGCGCCCACGCAATGACCCACATCAGCAAAGCGGCCACTGCGGCGACAACCGGTGGTGGAATGCGAAGCTGGAGGTTAGGCATCCGGACTCGCGAATGAGCGCTTGCGTGCCATGACCTCGATTTCGATTCGCATGCGTCCCTCCGCGCGGGCGTCAGAAATCATAGTCCTGGCTGGCAGGTTCTCGGCAAGCGGACGTTCATAGCGCGCTCGCCACACTAAGTAGCTCTGCGACGTAGATTGCCGACGCGATCAGACTCAGTACCGTACGTACGGCATGGAGCCGTCCCCATTTCTCGAGCAATCCTCGCGTTTCGTTCGACGTAAGATCACGCCCCGGATCGAGAAGTTGATTGTTGATCGGGATGATTCCGATGAACGTGAAAGGGACGACCAGACCGATGAGCACAGCGCCGATCAGCCACATGATGCCACCACCCAGCAACCATGCGGCTACCCCTGCGAAAAAACTCAGTAGCGCCAATGGAGCCTGCATCGCAGTTGCGCGCTTATAACTCGGAGCCCAAACCATAGCAGCAGTTCGCGTATCGCAGCCCATCCGGGCGGGATGCTCCACAAGATTGATGTAGAGCGCGGCTCCAGCGAAGACGGTGCAACACAACACAGCGACAAACTGGGCGACGTGGAGCATCTCGTCCCTCTTACTTCGCCTTCATATCCTGACCGATCATGATCCGGTGGCCATCCACGGTTCGCAGCCCGAACTCGCGCATTCCCCAAAGCTCGCCAGCCAATGGCTTGATAATTTGAGCGTCAGCCGAGACGACCTGATGGTAGAAGGCGTCGACATCATCCACGACCAGGTACGCAAAGTACGAATGATCACCCAGGTGCTCGGCGGGAATAGCGCCAGTACACTCTCCTGCCATGATTCGGCAGTCGTCTCGCACGAACATCCGCCAGCCTGGATCACCCATTTCCCGTATTTCAAACCCAAGCACATCACGGTAGAAAAGCGCCGAACGCTGCAGGTCTGGCACTGCAAGTACGAACAGGGTGCGTTGGATCTTCACGGCCGCTTAACGTCGGAGCGATTGGCGCACCCGCCTTGGCTTGCGGCCCGTGATGCACCAAGGCATTCGCGATCTCGATTCAGTTCAATGTCCGGTTGAAAAAAGCGACGATTTCAAAATTAACAGTCTCGTGCATCGCGTTGCGATCGAAACCCTCAGCGTTTTGCCCGGCTTCGCGTGCGGTGTTGCTCAGTGCGTCGCTGGCTATGAACGAAAAGTGTCCAGCACCCTTGATCACGACGTACTCCGCTTTGGCTGCCAGCACCTTCGCGAGCCGCTCCGCGTGATACTGCACCGGAGTGAGGTCGTCGCGCTCTGCACCGTATATGCGCACTGGGACAACGACGTTCGATAGTGCTTCATCGGTGAACAACGCGCCGTGCGGCGCCAACAGCACGATCGCGCGAACGCGACGATCACGGACATCTGGAATATCGCCACCTCTCAGGGCGGCTTCCCGAGCGGCGGCACCTCCAAAGGAACAAAATCTGACGTCTTCGGGATTCCCTTTGCAATGCTCAACGAGGGCATTCATGCTGGGTTTCGCACCGGCAACCGCAAGCGCGGTGTAGCCGCCGCTCGAATGACCCACGACACCGATGCGTTCGCGCTGGATGCGGGCGCCGAGCGCCGTGTCTTCCAGCAGACGGTCAATGACGCGCGAAACCTGCCTCGGCCGGCCGGTCCACACGTCGACTGAGCCGATACCGGACATGTCCTGGAAATTATCTCGGGGATGCGTCGGCGCGGCTACCACATAGCCACCCGAGGCCAGGGCCATTGCGAGATCATAGTGGTTTAAAGAGCCGCCCCCAGAACCATGTGAGATGACGATGAGCCCGAACTCTCCATCCGCTGGCGCAGCGTCGCGCGCCACGCGCATACTGTAAGGGCCAGACTCAAAAACGCTGGGCTGCACACGGGTCGGATACCAGATCGAGACGGGAAATCTCTCGCCTGTGACGCTATCTTGAATCTCAACGCGGCGATAGCCGACGTTTGAAAACGACGCGGCCTCGACGGCGAAACAAAAGCCGAGCAGCAGAAACAGCAGAATCAATTGCTTTCTAAGCATTGGTTTCCATGCTGCGTGTGTTGACGCTGATGCCGTGGGGTACCTCACACGATCAATCAAGGCGACTGCCATGGATCTGTTTCGCCGGAATCGACGAAAGATCTACTTCTTCCAGACAACGAACGTTAATACCCCACACGTCCTCAGTAGTGCGTGGGCGTCTGAACGGCAGAATCCCGCAGCTCGGACAGAAATAGTCTTTCGCAACTTTCGTGTGCCACTGGTACAGAGAAAGTTCTTCGATTGGCGTGAGCAGACGAAAGCAACTCGGGGGAACTCGGTGAATAAGGGCACCTCTTTTGCGACATATCGAGCAATCACAAACACGCACATGATCAAGGTCCGCATCCACTTCAAACTTGACCTTGCCGCAGTGGCACGAACCTTGGTATGTCTTTTTCATCGTGTAACGCCCATGTTCAGGAGCTCACCCGATCGTCATGATTTCTTCGGATTGTCTAGCAGTAATTCGCCCAGAAACCAACGGTTAGAACTCATGAAGCCAGATCGTATTGCACTTTGCCGTCAGCGACCTTTAGTGCCCCGCGCTGCGTGAGCTGCGCGATCAGGCCTTCAAGCTCTTCGTCCGAAAGCTGATTTGCAAATAGTCCGTTAATGGTGCTGCGGAGCGTCTTGATCGTTCGTGGCCTTGCTGATTTGCGTTTTGAGAGGTTGTCGATGACGGCGTCCAGCCTCTCATGAGTTTCGGAGCTCGATCTCTTGCCCAGCAGGATCTCGTCAATCGATATGAATCGTTCGCACAGGATCCCTTGCGCATTGAGATGTTTCATCAGAGGATCGAAGCCACTGTCCTTCGATATCACATGAAAGGAAGCCCCCGGAGTCTGCGCACTCAGTCGGCCGATATAGTAGGCGATGTGGAAATCCAGCGCGTTCTTTCCGCTGCCGTCAATCTGGACGTACTCGGCGTCGGGCCCAAACGCCTGGAGCGCTCGAGCCATTTCCACGGGGATCCTTGCTTGCTTGGCGCCCAGGAACACCTTGATTGCGAATGGACCGCCGTTCAACACGCTGATGTTCTTGGGCTGTACGTTCTCGAAATCAACCAGCACGAAATTCGTTTTCAAGTTATTCCTCTGTGAGCGCAGGTCGCACGCTGAGCTCTATTCTGATCCATTCGCCGTTATATATCGGCATCATGTTCGCAATCCGCAGGTTAGGCGGCGGACCTGAATCGTCCGCTGCAGCTTGTTGCTAACCGCGCTCCGGCACACCGTCGAAAAAATCGACGACCCCGCTCTCCAAAGAATACTCGGCGCCTACGACGAGGAGCCCATCGCTCCGGACCAGCTGCTCGAGGATTTCCGATCCGTGTCGCAGTTGATTTACGGAGCTGCGGACGTTGGCCCGGGCGGCATGCCGCACCAGCGCATCGCGGTCGTGCCTCAGCTCTGTAGCCAGCAGGCCTTCGACGGATGGGCGAATGCGGTCAACGATCGAATACAGATTCCGCGACTGGCTTTCAGTAGTACGCTGGAGTTCCTCCAGCGTAGCCTCAATAGCCCCGCACCGGGAGTGCCCTAGAACCACCACGAGTCGTGTGCCGAACCGCTCGGCAGCAAATTCGACACTCCCGATCTGAGAAGGGGCAACAATGTTTCCGGCGACACGGATGACGAACAGGTCACCCAGGCCCTGGTCGAAAACGATCTCAGCGGGCACCCGCGAATCGGAACACCCTAGAATGATGGCGAACGGTTCCTGGCCTGCAGCCAACTCGCGGCGGCGGCTCGGGCTCGTGGGTATGTCGCTGCTTTGACCAGACGCGAAGCGAAGGTTCCCCTCTCGCAGGCGTTGAAGTGCTTCTCGGGCTGAGATCATCGTTGTTTCATACTCGTCCTCGTTTAAGGCGCGCTCACCGTGCGAATGTACCAGGGGAACGAATCCCAGCTCACGACTTTTTCCGTTCCATCGAACAGCGCCGCGATCTTACCGCCGCCGGCCTTGTAAGAAAATTTTCTGATATGGTCCGGCGGCGTCGTCGTCGGATTGCGCATGATATCGATTGCCTGATCGGTCTTGAAAATCTGGAATTTGGACGGATCGTTCGGATAAAAGAACTTCGTCTCGGCGCCGCCCTTGACCGCAGGGCCGCGCTCATACTCGACATGCAATTCCATGCGCTCGCCGCTTGCCGCAGCGAATTCCCAATCTTCAGAGCCCGTCATTGCACCAGCCGAAGCCGAGACCGTACGCGACATCCGCGCGATGCTCGCATGCTGATAGACCCCGAAAGCCCCCGGCGCATCGGCCATATTCTCGGTAAGCCCGTGGATGATGATCTGACCGACAGCGCCGCTTGCAGTCTGCTTGACCGGAATAGCGAGATAGACGAGCCGCGCGGTAGGCCGCGCCGCAGGCTTTCCGTCGCCGCCGATGATCGCCATGCGATCGATGAATATCATGCGCAGGTTGGCGTCCTTCGCAGGGCCCTGCGTCGCGATGACAGCCTCCCATCCCTGGGGCAGCATTTTCGCGAGCGCCGCATCGTTCACATGGAAATCGAGCTGGAAGCGATGTTCCGCCGCCTGCTCGAGCAGAGTTTGCGCCGATGCGGCGTGCGGCGTCAGCGACGTTGCGGCGAAGAGCGCGCCGGCGAGTGCCATTCTATTTGTCATGGTTGTCCTCCCTTTGATCGCGCATCCTACCGCGGCTGATGCGAACTGTGATGATTCGGATTCGAGCGGCGGCAGACTTCCAAGTGGAGTTCGCCGACAATCTCGGTTCGCATCGCGCGACGCGGGTCGACTTCGCGAAGGAGCATCCCGCAGTGTGGCGCCGGCTGTTCGTTACCTGCGCGGACTCTCCGACACGTGTTTTGATTGACGCGGCTACTAATAATCGGGAGGAGTTATGTCGGGAAAACTATCGCGTTGCGTAGTGCATGTCGTTGCGGTTGCCGCTCTGGTTCTGGCTACGGGTTCGGCCTCCGGCCAGGAGTATCCGAACCGGATCATACGTATCGTTACTGCGGCGCCCGGGGGCGGTAGCGATTTCATTGCCCGCATCCTCGCGCAGGGGATTTCCGGACCGCTGGGCCAGCAAATCAAAAACCGGCAAGCTGATCAAGGACATCGATCTTCGCGTCGAGTAGTGCTGTCGCTGCAGGGGAGCATGGCGCACGCACCGAAGAATCAGTCGAGCCGCACGACGACCTTTCCGATCTGAGCGCCGGACTCTACGTATTCTTTTGCCATCGGTAACTGTTCGAAAGGGAAAACGCGATCGATGACCGGCACGATGCGGCCATCGTTTATTGCGGGCATCACGTCGCGGTTGAAGCCCAGCGTCGCTTCGGCCCGCATTGCCGGCGTGAGCGGCGCGTTCGAGATGCCGAAGATTTCGAGGCGTTTACCATGCGTTGCTTCGAGGTCGAGCTCGCTCCGCATGACACCATCGACATAACCGACGATTGCGAGGCGTCCAAAATTCCCCAGCGACTTCTGGCACGCACCGAATACGGTTCCGCCCACGAGATTGACAGCGAGATCGACGCCTTTACCGCCGGTCGCCGCCACCACCCTCGCGCTGAAATCCTCGCCGCGCGCGCAAATTCCAACATCGAGCCCGAGCTCGCGCAGCTTCGCGAGCTTCGAATCCGAGGTCGAGACGCCGATGACCTTCGCGCCAAGGACTCGTCCCAACTGAATGGACGCAACGCCGACGCCCGAAGACGCGCCTGCGATGAGCAGCCAATTGCCCGCCTTCAGACGCCCGAACTGAACGAGCGCTTCCCAAGCCGTGATGTACGAAATAGGTATCGCCGCCGCCTGTTCCCAGGACAAATGCGCCGGGACCGGCGTTGCGAGCGCTGGATCCACCAGCACGTATTCGGCGAAGCAGCCGCGGGACCGCACCATGATGCGATCGCCACGCTTGAGGTTTTCGACGCCTTCACCGACCCCGTGTACTTCGCCGGCAGCGTCTACGCCGGCGGGTCTGCCTTCCGCCGCCCGATGAAAGGCGATCGCGCCGAGCAGATCCCCGCGGTTGAGCGAAGCCGCACGAACGCGCAGCACGATTTGCCCGCGCGCGGCGACTGGAATCGGCACCTCGTGCAAATCCAGTACGCCTTTGTTACCTTCGTGCCTGATCCAGTACGATTTCATGGTTTGTCATTCGAGAGAAACAATGAGGCCCTATTATTCATGAAAGTGGGATGGGTCGCGTTGTCGGGAGAGAACACAATGCTGCAAACATTTCATGTCGCCGCGATCGCGCTGTACTTCGTCACATTCGGCGCGGGCGCTCAGAGCCGCGGCGACTATCCTAGACGTCCCGTGCGTTTCATCGTCGCCCAGACTGCGGGCGGCAATGCCGATTTCGTCGGGCGCATCATCGCGGAATCGCTGGGCAAACGCTTAGGTCAGCAGTTCGTGGTCGATAACCGACCCGGCGCGAGCGGAATCATCGCGACTGAGATCACGGCGAAAGCACCGCCTGACGGTTATACGCTCCTGCTCGTCACCACGAGCTTTGGCGTCAATCCGGGCCTTTACAAGAAGCTCCCGTACGACCCGCTGCACGATCTCGCTCCCATCACGCATATTGCGTACGCGCCGCAGATTCTCGTCGTAAATCCATCGCTACGGGTTCAATCGGTGAAAGACCTCATCGCGGTCGCGCGCGCTAAGCCTGGCGAGCTCAACTACGGCGTTTCGAGCATCGCGGGCGCGACTCAGCTCGCGGCCGAGCTCTTCAATCTCATGGCCCAAGTGAAAATGGCACAGATCCCGTACAAAGGCGCGCCCGCGATGCTTGTCGATCTCATGGGCGGGCGTATCGACTTGAGCTTCGCGACGATGCCCTCGGTCATGGCGCACGTGCGTTCGGGGAAACTGCGTGGGATCGCCGTGACGAGTGCCAAGCGCTCGGCGCTCGTACCCGAGCTTCCGACGATCGCCGAAAGCGGTCTACCCGGATACGAGATGGTCGCGTGGCAGGGATTGCTCGCACCAAAGGCCACACCGGTCCCCCTCATACAATTACTCAATCGCGAGATGGTCGCGATCGTCAATCAGCCCGACGTAAGGAAGCAGTTGTCGGCTGAGGGCGGGGAACCCATCGGCAACACGCCCGACGAGTTTGCACGATGGATGAAGATCGAAATCGCCAAATGGACGAAGGTGGTCAGGGAAGCGAACATACGCGCGGAATAGAGCCACGGCGTCGTTGATCACGGACAACTCGCTTCATCCGAAATCCGCATTTGCCGCACAATAAAAACCCCGCCGAAGCGGGGTCTGTGTCGCAGTCTGCAGAGCTCAGGTCCTGCGTCTGCTGAAAGCGACGCCGATGAGCCCCAGTCCGAGCAGCGCCATTGAAGCCGGCTCTGGCACAAAAGCGAGGCTGGCGAACAGGCCGTTTACCTCTCCGTTGATGCCGTCCGCGAAGTAGACGGTGTTCGCGAGACCGCCGTTCACACCGTTCCCGACGATGAGTCCCCAGAGGCCACCCGCTGTATTGCCAACGCCGGGATCTATCGGAATCGTGCCGAGTAGCAATCCGGTTGTGGGATCGAAGGCGTTGATCTCGCTCGCGAGAAAGCTGAAATTGCCGACCAGGAGATCGCCGCCGAACGGGCCGAAACTGGCCGGCGCCATGACGATGCCCCACGGTGAGGCGAGCTTGCTGTCGGTCGCTAACGTTTTAACGAAGTTCCCGCTCATATCGAACACCGCCACGGCCCCGCTCCCCTCGGGGGCAGAGGTCTGAGCTGCACGTCCAGGGAGCGCGTACGTCACGTAGACGTTGCTGCCGATGTTCTGCACGTTGAACGGCACGAGCCCGAGCGCTGAAATGGCGACGGGCGTCGCGAAAGCGCTCGCGCCAAGATTCACAGAGGAGAAGGAGCCATTGAAAACGTCGATGCGATTCTGCGCGGTATTCGCTGCATACAGGAGCGGACCCGATGCGTTGCTTCCGATTGCAAGGCCGGTGTACGCGGCGCCCGGAGTCGTCACTCTGATCTGGGCTTGTGTAAAGCCCAAGCCATTGTTCCAGGCGGAGATGGTGCCGTTGAGGTTGGCGAAGATGAAGCTCGCCGCAACACTGTTAGTCAGTATGAAAGCCGTGGTATTGCTGTTGTTGACCTGACCTGTAGGCCCCGTTCCGACTCCGCCCGGAAGTATGCTCACCTGATTGACCTTGGTGACTCCCGCGGCATTGATGTTGTACAGCGTGGTAACACTTGTCCCCTGATCCGACACCCAGATTGGGCTTGTAGCACTGTGTGAAAGGCCCCACGGGTTCTTCAGAACCGGATCGGTGAGAAGTGCGAGTCCTGGGATATCAGAGATCAGATTGGTCTGGATGAAACCTGCGCTTGCGGGTAAAGGTAGAGCCGCAGCCGCAAGCGTCAAGGCGGCGATGCCGGAAAAACGTAAGCGCATCAGAGGCGACAGCAAAATTTTTTTCATGTGAATCTCCCGGAAAAAATACGACAGACCTTCCGCGCTGATGGAGAGCGAAAATCCCACGCGTGTCGCTCTTCATGACTATCAAGGCCGCACGAGGTAGACACCTCGGGACAGCGGTATATTCCGCCGCTCTAGACAAATCCAGTGCTCCGACCTCAGCGAGCGGCTCCACGATACGAACTTGGAAGAACCGACACTCAGCGGGACAGTAGAATAGGCCGACACCGTGCACTCGCTGACGAGCCAAGAGGTAGAAAGGAAACGCATGTCGCAACTCGTATTTCTCCACGGCCCTGGTGCGGGCGCGTGCGCCGACGCGTATCACTATCAACTCAAGCATTTCCCGAAAAGTGTCGCGCCGTCGTTGCCAGGGCACCTCGAGGGCACCCGCTGTCCGGACGTTGCGCGATATACAGAATGGGTGCGGGGCTGGCTGTGGGCGCAGGGTCTGAACAAAGATCTCGTACTGGTCGGATACACGCTCGGCGGCTCAATAGCGCTGCAATATGGGCTCGACTATCCGGATGAGGTGAAGGGGCTCGTGGTGATGACTGTTGCGGCACGGCCCAAGGTACGCGCGCCCGGCACGTACGAGCTGCGTTTGCGCGCCCCGAACGACCCGAAGGTCTACGAAGACTGGCTGGCGTTTCAGCGCACCGCGATGCACCTGGTGGAACCCGGCTTGCGGGAGCGGCTAATGGAGCGGCACCGGCAGGTCGGTCCGATGTCGCAATATCACGATCTAATGGCGATAGACACCTTCGATGTGCGCGACCGTATCGCTACGCTCAAACCGAAGCTCCTCCTCCTGCGCGGCCTGCTGGATCATGGCAATCCGCCCGAATACGAGAAGGAGATTCACGAGGCCGTTCCTCGCTCGAAGTATATAAAGCTCTCCAACGCCGGGCATTTT
>JAQGNH010000389.1 GCA_028291945.1 Betaproteobacteria bacterium | reverse complement strand
CTGTTCGCGCTGGTCGGCGGCGCGCTCGGCCACGTGGAAGACGTGTTCGTCACCATGTCGGGCCGCAACGTCACGCTGCGCATCTATGTGGAGCCCGGCAAGGAAAGCCGCGCCGGCTTCGCGATGGATGCACTGAAACGCGCCATGCGCTGGGACGAGCAGGCGTTCGGACGCGAATACGATCTGGATATCTTCATGATCGTCGCGGTCTCGGCCTTCAACATGGGCGCGATGGAGAACAAGGGCCTCAACATCTTCAATACCAAGTATGTGCTGGCCCGGCCTGACACCGCGACCGACATCGACTACCAGAACATCGATGCCGTGGTTGCGCACGAGTACTTCCACAACTGGACCGGCAACCGCGTCACCTGCCGCGACTGGTTTCAGCTCTCGCTCAAGGAAGGCCTGACTGTATTCCGTGATAATGAGTTCACTGCGGACATGTATTCGCGCCCGGTGCAGCGCATCCGCGATGTGCGCAATCTGCGCGCGCGCCAATTCCCCGAGGATGCGAGCCCAATGGCGCATCCGGTCCGGCCGCAGTCGTACATGGAGATCAGCAACTTCTACACGGCGACCGTATATCAGAAGGGCGCCGAGGTCGTGCGCATGATCCACACGCTGATCGGCGCCAAGAAATTCCGCAAGGGCATGGATCTGTACTTCAAGCGCCATGATGGTCAGGCGGTGACTACCGACGACTTCGCGCAGGCGATGGCCGATGCATCGGGCGTCGATCTCACGCAGTTCAAGCGCTGGTACGACCAGGTCGGCACGCCGACGCTCGAGGTCACGGACTCGTACGATCCTGCTGCGAAGCGCTATACGTTGACTGTGCGCCAGTCCTGTCCGCCCACGCCGGGCCAGCCCGAGAAAGCGCCATTCCACATCCCGCTCGCGCTCGGCCTCGTCGGACCGGACGGCAGCGACATTGCGCTGAAGCTCGAAAATGAGGGGAAGGCGCAGGCCACAACACGCGTGCTGTCGGTGACCGAGGCGGAGCAGCGTTTCGCTTTCGTCGATGTGCCCGCGAGGCCGGTGCCTTCGCTCGCCCGGAATTTTTCGGCGCCCGTGATCGTCAAGTATGACTACGACCAGCGCAGCCTCACGCATCTCATGGCGCACGACTCAGACCCGTTCAATCGGTGGGAGGCGGGTCAGCGCTTGGCGACGCTGCTCATGCTGAGAGGTGTCGAAGACGTCCGTGCCAAGCGCGAATTCAACGTGCCGGAATCTTTTGTCGAGGCATTCAGGGACGTGCTCGCGATCGCGCACAGCGACCCTGCGTTCGCCGCGGAGGCGCTCAGTCTGCCTTCGGAGATTTTCATCGCGGAGCAGATGGATGTCGTGGATCCCGATGCGATCCACAGTGTACGCACGCGCATCGCACGCACGCTCGCCGAGCAGCTTCGTCCCGACTTGCTCGCCACCTATCGCGCCGACACAGTGCCTGGGTCCTACAGCCCGGATGCCGCATCGGCCGGCAAGCGCTCGCTGCGTAACCTGTGTCTCGCCTATTTTATGGAGACGGGCACGTCGGACGCGTGCAACCTCGTCTACGCCCAGTTCAGCGCCGCCGATAATATGACCGACAGCATGGCAGCGCTGAGGGTGCTCGCCGACTTCGACTGTGGAGAACGTACGCGCGCGCTGGAGACATTCCATGACCGCTGGAAAGGCGAACCGCTGGTCGTGGACAAATGGCTCGGTGTTCAGGCGATATCCCGCCTGCCGGGCACGCTGGCCGAAGTCAAGCGGCTCACGGCGCACCCGGCCTTTTCGATCCGCAATCCAAACAAGGTGTATGCGCTCATCGGCTCCTTCAGCGCGGGCAATCCCGTTCGATTCAATGCGGCAGATGGCAGCGGCTACGCGTTTGTCGCCGAGCAGATCATCGCGCTCGATGCGCTCAATCCGCAGGTCGCCGCGCGAATTACGCGCGCTTTCGACCGCTGGAAGAAGCTCGATGTGGGCCGACAGCAGCACGCACGCGCCGCGCTCGAACGCATACGCGATACGCCGGGACTGTCGAAGGACGTGGCGGAGATCGTGACGAAGGGATTGCAGAAGTAAACGAGAACTGGATCGGCCGAGGTCCCTATTTGCGAAAAGCCTGCCGTCCGCCCAGTTGCGGGACGTCGCACCTCACGGCCGTGATCGCGCTCGAGCCGCACGCAAAAGGCACCAAGTACACTGCGATCGCCATCCACAAAGACGAAGAGGGCCGCAGGAAACATGAGGAAATGGGTTTTCACGAAGGATGGGGGAAGGCGCTGGATCAGCTTGTTGCCGTTGCGAAGAAAATGTAGCCGCCGTGGTATCGTTGACGATGTCGTTGACCGTGCTCGCGCTGAATTGGAAGTGACTGTTCATCTGCGACAAGGCCACCCGGCTGTCGCTTTGTTGCGACGAAATTAGATTGCACCGTCGCGCCTGAAGACATTACATGGCATCGCATGCATCTGTGACGGGATCCATTCCGCAGGTAAATCGCGGCGCACGATAATGCATCACGAGTCTCGTGAGCACGAAAGTCCTTAGGCACGCACACGAGATCGCAATCGAAGCTGTGCCTCTCAATCGAATCCTTGTGAGTTATATATGCCGGCACTGGCGGAGAACGCAAAGCAACCTATGGTGTTGATCGCCGACGACGAGCGTGCAATGGCGGATCTGCTGGTCGAGGAGCTTGAATCGGCTGGCTTCGATGCTCGGTTGGTTCCGGAAGAAAGCGATATCACGCAAAGCGTCCGATCGTTGCATCCGGATCTGGTCCTGCTCGATGTTATGCCGCCCCGGCAAGATGTACTTTCGCTCTGCCGTGAGTTGCGCGATTTCACCGACACACCCATCGTTATTGTCATGCCGCGGAACGACGAAATCGATCGGCTGATCGCCTTTGAGCTGGGTGCTGATGATTGTGTCTGCAAGCCGTTTGGTGCACGTGAGGTTGTCGCGCGGATCAAGGCCATCCTGAAGCGGACGCAGCCGTCACGCCGCGTGCCGGGGGCCGCGGGGTTGGATATCAACGTAGAAGAATATCAGGCAGCGCTGGATGGCCAGGTGCTCGATCTCACACCGGTCGAGTTCCGGCTCTTTGCGTCGCTCGCGAGCAAACCGGGCCGCGTTTTCTCGCGCGAGGCCTTACTCGACAAACTCTACGCTGACAATCGCACCGTCAACGATCGTGCAATCGACACTCACATCAAGAACCTCAAGCGCAAGCTGAAGATAGTGCGACCGGGTCAGGAGATCATCCGCTCGATTTATGGTGTGGGCTATCGACTCGAGTTGAGGACGGCCGCGCGCTGACATACGCCCCTAGGATTTGCCACCGTGGACGTGAACCGCGGTTTTCTGTGGCAACGCACCCGCTCAGCGGCGCGAGAGGGACTCATCCAGCGGCACGAACGCTCTTTTGAATACGTAATCCGCGACGCGGCGTCCTTGAGCGATGCCTTGCGTTTTGTCGAACGCCCAGTGAATACCTAGATAGATCCGGCTTTGACCGTTCTCTTCCTCGGCTTCAGAGAGCGACGCAAAGCGGCGCGGGATGAGCGGGCGCACGTTCTGATTGTTGTCCTGTGTAACGCCATTGAGCTCGTCCGATACAAATGTGAACGCGATCGTGTCGGTGCGAAAGAAGTTCCGCAGCGTCTGAAAGAGCGCGGCTCCGAACGCCGCGTGTCCTGACACGTAAGCTGGAAAAGGCGGTGTGAAATTCGGACCCATGAGATTGCTCGCGGGCGCGCCGAGCGGCGTGAACGTCGGGTCACCGATCGTGGCGGGATTGCCATCGCCGAGACCCGTCGGTCCGGTGCCTTGATCCGCCTCCCGGATTCCAGTGACCGGCCGCCAGAACTGGTAGTAGTACTTCGTTTCCCACGCCGCAATTCCGACGTCGGCCATTGCCACATTCACAAGCGCCAACAAGCGTGCCAGCTCGATCACACGCAAATGTTTCTGACCCGCAATCTCGATGGCGATTTGATTATAGAGTCGCGGAGGCGTCCCTAAGCCCGCTGTTCCGTCGTAGGCCCAGTACAGCGCGGCGATCGTTTGCTTGGCCGTCCTCTGTGTTGGTGTAACAACGCCGTCTCCGCCCAGACGCTTCACTTCATTGAAGGCTTCCGTATATTCCGGGCTCGTCAGTGCGGGCGGAGGCGGGGCACGAAAGTGCGCGGCCGACGCGATCACAAACGGCGTAACACTGCCCCAGTGCAGGCCGTACGCCAGCGGGATTTGGCTGATGGGATCCTGGCGCCACTTACCCGGATCGTTGCTCGTAATGAAATCTATACCTACACGAGCCTCCGCAACCTGCGAGCCATCATTCGCCCGAAGCGCCAGGATCGCGGCCGCCGACCGACGCCCTACATCGACTCCGTTTACCTTCGGGCGTCCAGTCGGAATCTGCTTGAGGTCCTGGGCCAGAAGCTGATCGCAGGTTGCTGTCTGCGAGGGGAAAAGCGCGATTAACGTATCGTGTGTCGCCTGTGCGATGGCGGCACCAATGGACGCGTCTCGCGGTCCGGGCGCCACGCCGGTATAGCTCTGATAATCGCCGGTGATCGCGTTGACCGCGTCGAAGATCGCGATATGCACGATCGCCAGCGCCCGGCTTGTACGCGTCGGCCCGAGTTGCTCGCCAAAGAGGCGAATCTCTCCGGCTGCGACGGGTGTATGGTCGAGCGCGTTCGAGTCGAGTGCGATCTCATTCCAGTGGCGCAACCTTTGTATCGCGTCGGCGGCATCCGTAAGTGCATGGCGGCGCGGTGCTCGTTGTGCCTGAGGTGCCGGACCGAATCTGTCTCCGAATGCTTCGCGTTGACCGCCGCGAAAGCCTTGGCCGCAGGCGGGGCCCGTGACAGTCACGCTGATCGCAGCCAATAAGATAATAATCAGTTTCACATTCATGATCAGGCGCATTCCTAGTGTGGGAGCATAACCGTGCGGCCGTTCCACGCATCGACACTCAGTGATGGCACGGTGAAACTATGAGTGATGCAATTGTTCAAGCCAGTGCAGCACGCACAGCCTCCTTCACTGATCTTGCTGTCGGGCGTGGGTACGGGCGGCGTCGTAACTCACGCCACGTTATTCGACAAATCTGGGTTCAGTTTGTAGAAAATGTGAAATTCATGTCGCGGTCTGGCGACTAGCGCCGCAGTACATGACTTTTCATACGTTCAGACGCGTCTTATAGCGCTCCGCGATCGAATCTTCAGCCGGGTGGGGCGCGGAAGCAGCAGCGATCGTGTCTTCTTCAGCTGTTCTCTCAGTTCACGACCGCCTTCGAAATCTTCACGACGTGCGCCCACTTTGCCGTCTCCTCGCGTATGAACGCGCCGAATTCGGATGGGGCGCTCGCGACGATGTGCACACCACTTGCGGTGAGTTTCTGCTCGACGTCCGGCTCTTTGAGCACATGCACCACCGTGCTGTTGAACCTGGACACGATCGCAGGCGGCGTGCGTGCCGGCAGGGCAATGCCGTACCACGTACCGCTTTCGTAGCCGGGCACGCCCGCTTCAGCGATGGTAGGAAGGTCGGGCGTTAGCGGAAGCCGTTTGCTGCCGGTTACGCCGATACCCCGCGCCTTTCCGCTTTTGAGATGTGGTATCGCAGTCAGCGGCACCGCCATGAGAAGTTGTACGCGGCCGCCGAGAACATCGTTCAACGCAGGCCCGGCACCCCCATACGGTACGTGCACGATATCCGTCTTAGTCATGACCTTGAACAGCTCCATTGCGAGATGGCTCGCGCCGCCGTTGCCGGATGAGGCGTAACTCAATTGCTCGGGAGATTGTCTCGCAAGCGCGACCAGCTCCGGGACCGTCCTCGCGCGAACGCCCGGGTGAGCGAGCAGAATGAAAGGACTCGATGCGATCTGCGTGACCGGCGCGAAATCCTTAACC
The DNA here is from genome assembly GCA_028291945.1 of Betaproteobacteria bacterium. GTDB lineage: Bacteria > Pseudomonadota > Gammaproteobacteria > Burkholderiales > SG8-41 > JAQGMV01. The sequence continues at coordinate 83,628 of JAQGNH010000389.1, read as the reverse complement.
GGATCGTAGCGCAGGTCTTTGTGCAGGCTGAATGCAATGGTGTTCGCGATGTTGAACTGAAATGCGGTGTAGCCGTCGGGCGCTGCGCGCGCGGTGATCTCGCCGGCGACGTTGCCGCCCGCGCCAGGACGGTTGTCGACGATGACAACCTGGCCCCAGATCTCCGTCAGGCGCTGGCCGATGAGGCGCGCGATGATGTCGTTCCCACCGCCGGGTGCGAATGGGACGATGAAGCGGATCGGTTTCGAAGGATAGGTTTGGCACTCGGCGGGTGCTTGCCAGAAGAACACGGCCGAGGCCAGCAGGACAGTCCAGGATTTCATCATTCTATCTATATACCAAGCGCGCTGATCGAGGCCAGCACAAGGCAACCATGATACCCACAGCCGGATCGCGGCGTACTCTTCAGGGCTCCCGAAGCAGTGCTACGATGCATCTCTGCGAGCTACGGTGAAACCGCGGTCGCTTAAATCATTTGAACTGCGAGAGCATGCAATGCCCATCGGTAAACTGGACCATTACTCCATACGGACGCTCGACCTCGAAGCGTCGCGTCGCTTCTATACCGAAGTCATGGGCTTTCAGGTCGGCTTCCGCCCAGATTTCGACTTCCCCGGTGTGTGGCTGTATAACGGCGCGGCGTATCCGGACTCTTGCGGAGTCGTGCACATCATCGGCATTGACCCTGCAAATCCGGAAGGCCTCAAGGCGTACCTGGGCGATCGCGACGTGGCGAGTCTGGATGGCACAGGCACGGTCGACCACATGGCGTTCACCGCGACAGGACTCGTCGACATACGCAAACGACTGGAACGGCACGGGGTGCAATACCGCGAGCGCAGCGTGCCCGGACTTGGCTTGCACCAGGTGTTCTTCGAAGATCCCAGTCGAGTGACGATCGAGCTCAACCTGCCGGCCGACGAACCGCAGCGGGCAGCGTAGACGCGGCGAGCTCGACGATGGCTGGCGCGATTTCCCCCCGTGCGCTGGTTATCGGCGGGTCGCTGGGCGGCCTGTTCGCTGCCAATCTGCTCCTGCGCGGCGGTTGGGATGTCCACCTCTTCGAGCACTCGCGCGAGGACCTCGTTGGACGCGGTGCGGGAATCATCACGCATCCCGAGCTATTCGCCTGCCTCGCGCGCCTTGGCATCGCAATCGACGGCAGCTTTGGCGTCGATATACCCGAGCGCATCGCGTTGGATCGGAGCGGGCGCATCATCGGCTCGCTCGCCGTGAAACAGTGCCTCACCACGTGGGGTCGCCTCTATGAATTGCTGAGGGCAGCGTTTCCCGGAGATCGCTACCATCTGGGCCATACACTGCAGCGTGTCGATGCAGGCACCGGTGGTGTGGCGGCGACCTTCGCCAACGGCGTCACGGCGCGCGGCGAGCTGCTGATTGGCGCTGACGGCATACGCTCCGCAGTGCGCGCCCAACTTCTGAACTCCGCACGACCGCACTATGCGGGCTATGTCGCGTGGCGCGGTCTTGCGGACGAATGCACGCTCACCCCTTCGACACATGCCGACCTCTTTCCTAAATTCGCTTTCAGTCTCGCGGAGCGCGAGCAGATGCTGGGCTACCCGGTGGCGGGTTTCACGCGCTCCACACGCGCGGGCGAACGCTGCTACAACTTCGTGTGGTATCGGCCCGCCGATGAACACCGTGCGCTCACCGCCCTTTGCACGGATGTGAATGGGCGTCAGCACGACATGTCCGTGCCGCCGCCGCTCATTCGGCCCGAAATCGTGGAAGCAGTGCGTCGAGCGGCCGATGATCTACTCGCACCGCAGTTTTCGGAAGTCGTACGGCGGGCCCCGCAGCCTTTCTTCCAGGCCATCTTCGATCTCGAGTCATCCCAGATCACCTTTGGTCGGATCGCATTGCTGGGTGACGCGGCATTCGTCGCCCGGCCGCATTGCGGCATGGGTGTCACGAAAGCAGCAGGTGACGCGATGGTGCTCGATGATGCGTTGCGCGCTGCGGACAACGATGTCCCTGCGGCACTTTTGAAATACGAATCAGCGCGTCAACGTTTTGGCTCGGCGGTGGTAGCCCACGGCCGTCATCTTGGGTCCTATCTCGAAGGCCAGGATACCGGGGAAGCGCACCAGCACCATACGGCCGAAGCCGTTATGCGTGAAATCGCGGTTACGCGCGAGTTCGTGTAGCGAATCATTGTTTGCAATAATTCCGGCCACAAACGAGAGGAGAAACGTACATGGCAATCAAGCGCAGGCGATTCATGCTGGCGATCGGCGCCGGTCTTGGGGTTTCTGCCTTGCCCGCGCGCGTGCGCGCGCAGAGCGGCCCGATCCGCGTGGGTCTCGTCACGGTCAAAACGGGTCCGCTTGCCTCGGGTGGTATCGACATGGAACGCGGTCTTCAGCAATTCATGAAGGAGCGCAACCATACACTGGCGGGACGCAAGGTCGAGCTCCTTGTCGCCGACAGCGGCGGCGTGCCGGCACAAGCGCGGACCAAGATCCAGGAGCTCGTCGAGCGCGACAAGATCCACGTCATGATCGGGCCGCTCGACGCCGCTTCGGCTCTGGCCGCCGACGATTACATCCGCCAGCAGAAGCTGCTGACGCTGTCCGTTGCCGCGGCGGAAGACATGACTCAGCGCAAGCCCAATCCCTGGTTCACGCGCGGGACCTCCACGTCATCGCAGTGCGCGCAACCGCTCGCCGACTATTGCTACAAGACGCTCGGGTATCGGCGCATGGTGACGATCGCCGACGATATCGCCTATGGCCACGAGATGTGCGCCGGCTTTCATCGGGTGTTCGAGGAATTGGGCGGCAAGATCGTGCAGAAGACGTTTCCGCCGCTCACCGTTCCCGACTATGGCACGTATCTCGCGCAGCTGAAGACCAATGCGGATGCGATCTTCCTCGGTTTCGCGGGCTCGAACGGCTTCCGTTATCTGCGGCAGTTCAATGAGTACGGCCTCAAAGGCAAGATAGCGCCGGTCGGAGGGATGACAGCGCTCGATGAAGCGGTGTTGCGCAACATGGGAGACGAAGCGCTGGGAACTATCACCTCGTGCTGGTACTCCGCCGAGATCGATAACCCGATCAACAAAAAGTTCGCGGCCGCGTTCCGCTCCGAATGGAAATACGATCCGGGTTTCTACGCTGCGGCAACGTACGTCGAAGGCGCAGTGCTGGAAGCGACTTTACAGGCGATCAAGGGAAATATCGAAGACAAGGACGCTTTCATGAAGGCGGTGCGCAGCGTCAAAGTCGATACTGCGCGAGGGCCGGTGTCGTTCGACCCGTATGGGAACGTAGTGGGCAATGTCTACATTCGCAAGGTCGAGCGCAAAGAAGGACGGCTCGTCAATTCGGTCATTCGCACGTATCCGAATGTAAGCCAGTTCTGGACTTACAAGCCTGATGAGTTCCTGAAGAACCCCGTCTATTCGCGCGATTTTCCGCCGGCGAAGAACGTCGAGCCCTAAGCGTGCGGTCATCGCGAGGCCGCAGCAAAGCGGCCGTGGCGATCAAGCCTGCCCTGGAATGTTGTAATCCAGGTGGCGCACGGGGGTTCTCGATAGCAATTTTCGAAGTCGACCGCAATGCGGTGGGATGCTCCTAGCAATGGCAACTTGCCGGTGACGTAAGCGACCGCGTGATGCAGTACTGGATCATCCAGACCCTGAACAGCCTCGCGCTCGGCGGCCTGTTGTTTCTGCTCGCCGCGGGCTTCTCGCTGATCTTTGGCTTGATGCGCATCGCGAATCTCACGCACGGCTCCATGTATATGCTGGGAGCTTACGTGGGCGTGTCCGTGCTCAGGTACGTACCCAACCTATGGCTCGCCGCGCTCATTGCCGGGCTCACGATTGCGATCTTCGGCGGTTTGATAGAGCGGCTGATATTGCGCGCGCTCGCCGGCAACGCTCTCGGACAAGTGCTCGTGACGCTGGGCATCTCGTTCATCGTCGCGGATTTTTGTCTGATGGTATGGGGCGGTGACCCGATCCCTATTCCGACGCCAGCGGCACTGCAGAAACCCATCATCATCGGCGGGGTCACCTTTCCCCCGTACCGGCTCGTCGTGGTGCTTATCGCGCTCGCCACTGCGCTAGGACTCTATCTCCTCATGGAACGCACACGCATCGGCGCCATGATCCGGGCCGGCGTAGACGACAGGCAGATGGCCCGTGCCGTCGGTATACCTGTGTCGCGGCTCTTCACGATGGTCTTCTGCCTCGGTGCTTTTCTGGCGGGTGCCGCTGGAGTGCTCGGCGGTCCGATCATGTCAGCCTATCCCGGTCTGGATGCCGACATGCTTCCGCTCGCGCTGATCATCGTGATGCTGGGCGGCATCGGCAGTCTGCTCGGTGCGTTCGTCGGAAGCTTCATCATCGGCGCGATCTATACATTCGGTACGGCGCTGCTGCCCGATCTCGCGTACATGATTCTTTTCCTGCCGATGATCGTCGTCATCGCGTTTCGTCCCACGGGGCTGTTCGGAAGGCCTCTTTCATGAGAGGTATGGGATGGATCGTGTTGGGCCTTGCGCTCGTCGCCATTCCGGTGGCGAGTGGAGACTATTACATCAACCTCGCAAGCCAGATCCTCATTGCTTCGATTTTTGCCGCGAGTCTCAACCTGCTCGTCGGTTACGGCGGCCTGCCTTCGCTGGGGCACGCGGCGTGGCTCGGCCTCGCTGCGTATGTCTGGGCCTGGTTATCGCTCAAAGCGGGACTCGGTCAGCTCGCCACCGCGCCAGTCGCGCTCATTGCGACAACACTCGTGGCCGGGTTATTCGGCTGGATCTCGCTTCGCGCAAGCGGCCTTGGATTCCTGATGCTCACGCTCGCGCTTTCGCAAGTGCTGTGGGGTACCGCTTACCGCTGGGTTGCGGTGACGGACGGTGACAACGGCTTGCGCGGCCTTGTGCGGCCATCGCCTTTCGGAATCGATCTCAACGAGCCTGCTTCGTTTTATTACTTCACGCTGCTCGTTACCGCAATGGCATTCGTGCTGATGGCGCTCTTCGTCGCTTCGCCTTTCGGCGCTGCCCTGCGCGGCACACGCGATCAGCCGCGCCGCATGAGCGCGCTCGGGCATAACGTCTGGCTGATTCGCTGGATCACTTTTGTGTACTCCGCATTCTGGGGTGCGGTATCGGGCATTCTGTTCGTGTACTACAACAAATACATTCATCCCGCGTCGCTCTCGCTCACCGCCTCGGCCGAGGGACTGCTCGCGGTGATTGCGGGCGGTTCAGCGACCATGGCGGGCCCATTGGTCGGCGCGGCAATCGTGCTCATGCTGAAGAATTACGTCTCCGGCTACATCGAGCGCTGGAACATGCTGCTCGGATTCGTATTCGTGTTCATCGTCATCTTCATGCCGGAAGGCGTGGTGCCGGGGGTTCGACGTCTGTGGTCACGCTGGAGGTCGCGGTGACGCTCGCGCTCGAGCTGCGAAATGTCCAGAAATCCTTTGGCGGCTTGCCGGCGACCGCTGATGTGTCGCTCGGTGTCGCGCCCGGTGAGCGGCGCCTCATCATCGGGCCGAACGGGGCGGGCAAGACGACGCTCTTCAACCTGATCACGGGCGACCTGCGCCGCGATTCGGGAGCGATACGCCTGTTCGGCGAAGAGATCTCGCGCATGAGATCGCACGAGCGGGCACAGCGCGGCGTTGCGCGAACCTATCAGATCATTACGCTCTTTCCGAACGATACGCTCGAGCACAATCTCGTGCTGTCGCTGCTCGGACGTTCGCGATCGCGCTGGGACGCGTTCAAGCCGCTCGCTCTCTATCGCAATCTCATCCAGGAAGCGCAGCGCGTGCTTGCACAAGTCGGGCTGGACCCTCTTGCGACGCGGCCGGTTGGAGAGGTCTCGTACGGAGAAAAGCGCAGGCTCGAGATCGCCATGGCACTCGCACAAAGACCCAAAGTGCTGCTCCTGGATGAGCCCCTCGCCGGGCTCTCGGGCGAGGAGCGCGCCGCGATGAAGCAGCTGATCGCGGACATTCCGCCTGAGGTTACGGTCGTCATGATCGAGCACGACATGGACACCGCCCTCGATCTGGCCGACCGCATCACGCTGCTGCATTACGGCCGCGTAATCGTCGAGGGCACTCGCGCCGAGGTGGTTGCCGACCCCAGAACGCGCGAGGTTTACCTTGGCGACTGAGGCGATGGCGCTCTGCGACGTCGATGCGCTGTATGGCGACAGCCATGTGTTGCATGGCGTGTCGTTCTGCTTGAATGCCGGGCGCGTGTTGGCACTGCTCGGACGTAACGGCGCGGGCAAGACGACTTGCATGAACGCGATAATCGGCTTCCTCCCGCCGCGCCGTGGCAGCGTGCGGCTGTTCGGCGAGCCGATCGGGCGGCTCAGCCCTGAAACGATTTGCCGCAAAGGCATTGGGCTGGTGCCGCAGGGCCGGCGCATTTTTGCGACGCTCACCGTGCGCGAGAACCTTCTTGTGTCTCACCGGCGGCGCCTTGGCGCGACGAACCCATGGACGTTCGAACGGGTGATCGGCCTCTTTCCCGGGCTCAAGGAGCGCCAGCAGCAGGTTGCGGGCTCGCTATCGGGGGGCGAGCAGCAGATGCTCGCCATCGCGCGAGCACTGATGGGTAATCCACGCGTGTTGCTCATGGACGAACCGTCCGAAGGCCTTGCGCCGCTCATCGTTGCAGAAGTCGGACGAACGATTGCGCGTCTGAAGGAGGAAGGCCAGTCCATCGTACTCGTCGAGCAGAACATCAAGCTCGCGCTCGGGTTGGCTGACGACGTCGTGATTCTGAATACGGGCCGCGTGGTGTTTTCCGGCGCGGTGGAGGAGGTGAGGCAGAACGACGCCTTGATCGTGCAGCACCTGGGCATAGTTTAGCGCCGAGGAGCGGCGTTCCAACCCGTTAAGCGTCTTGGGTGACGGGCTCAGCGTGGACCCTATAAACTTCCCAGCCTGACTCGCATAAGGATTTCCGATGTCTCTTGTTCACAAACTGGTGCACGTTGAGGATGTCCGTCCCGAGAATATGAATAAAGGAGATGGCTGGGCCATTTCGGAGTTCCGGCTGCCGATCACAGGCAAGGACGGAAGCTCGACGACTCTGTTTCATTCGACCTTTCGGCCGGGCTCCACGCACGCGCGGCATCTTCACAGCAAGTGCGACGAGATCGCGGTCTATCTGAAGGGCCACGGCATCGTCGGGCAAAGCAACGAGCGCACTGAGGTACGCCCCGGCCACTGCCGGCTCATGCCCAAGGGATCGGAGCACTTCTTCTACAACGAGACCAGGGACGAGGAGGGGCTCGTCATAGGCTTCTATGTCGGTGCGACGAGCGTCCCGGAGACGGGTTATGAGTTTCGCGGGTCGGTTTCAGAGGCAGACCTCAAGCTGCCGCGGCGCGAGGGATTGAGCGAGGGCATACTCGTGAACGTGGCGGATGTGAAGCCGTTGCAGTTGAACGCGAGGGAGGGCCGGAGCATCAGTGACTTCCGCATGCCCATCGGCCGCCACAACGGGAGCCCCGCCGCGCTCTACTGGGCGAAGCTTCTGCCGGGTGACGTCCACAAGAAGCACCGGCTCGACAACTGCGAGGAGCTCTACTACGTGATCAGCGGCCAAGGCGTCGTGGGCGCTGGAGTGGATCGCGCGGAAGTGCGAGCCGGCCACGTCCACTACATCCGTAAAGGCGTCGAGCGCTTCATGTGCAACGTAAGCAAGACCGAGCCTCTCGAAGTGATCGGGGTCTATACCGGCGCGGGAAATCTCGCGGAGACTGGCTACGTCTACACAGGTGAGGTGAACGAGGCCGATATGAAGGTTCGCACAACGTAGAAACGCAGGGCGTGCGTCTGATCTGGTCTTCTACGTCCTGGAGCGGCCGCTTCGGTGCTGGCTTTCGTGCACGAGAATCGCCGCGGTTAGATCACCAAGGCCGAGGCTGTTGCAAACAGGATTGGAACCGTTTGCGTCTATCGGATTCCGACTATCGCGTCGACCTGGACGCCCGAGCGCTGATGGAGCCCGTGCCACACCAATTTTGATGCCACGACAAATAAGCCTCCGCTGCCATTGGTTTCGCGATGAAGTACCCTTGAACCAGATCGCACCCGAGCTCTTCGAGCAGGTCCCAGTCAGCCTGCGTTTCCACGCCCTCTGCCACGGCGAGTATGCCGAGCTTTTTGGCCATATCAAGACTGGAGGCGAGGATAACCTTGGTCTGCGCGTTCGACGCCGCGTTGGTCACGAACGACCGGTCGATCTTCAGTTCGGTAAAAGGTATGCGGGTAAGCTGTTGCATCGATGAATATCCCGTGCCGTAATCGTCGATCGACAGCCCAAAGCCTTTCATGCGCAAACGCGCGAGGTTTTCCAGCGCTCTCCCGAGATCGGTAGTCGCGGCCGATTCGGTTATTTCGAAGCACAATTGGCGCGGCTCGATACCGTGAGCTTGCACGACGTCGCCAATTTTGGCAGCGAGGTCAACGTCGATAAGAGATTTCAGAGACAAGTTAACCGAAACCGTCGCCTCGATCCCTGAACCAGCCAAATTTTTACAGAAGCCTGAACTGCTCTTCAGCATGGCCCACATCAGGCTATCGATCTGATCATTGTCTTCAAGGACCTGAATAAACGCGAATGGGGCGACGACACCATGCTGCGGATGACGCCATCTCGCAAGCGCTTCTGCGCCGACGACGCGACGCGTTCTAATTTCGATCTTCGGCTGATAGAACGGCTCGAATTCATTCCTCGTCAGACCGGCCATGATCTCATTGATGGTGAAGGAAACGCTGGACTGTCCTCGTACCGGCTGCGTGTAACTGGGCGGCACATGCCGCGTCAGCATCCGGGCCAACGACTCACGCGTGACGGGTTTTTCTATAGCTCCCAGCAGATTGATGCCATACGTCTTCGTCATCGTTTCGACTGCGGCGAGCAACGCTCGATCGAGCGCACTCGCCAGAATCAGCGAAGCGCGGTAACCGCGCTCGCCTAAATGTCGAATGAGCTCCATGCCATCCATCGTCGGCATTTCGAGATCGCTGATGACAACGTCAAATGGAACCGCCGACTGGCCGACCAAGTCCAATGCTTCTCGGCCGTCAGCGGCTGGACAGACAGACGTTGCGTTGAGACGCTTGAGCAGCCGCACCAGCGCATTGCGTTGAAACTCGTCATCTTCGACAACCAGGAATCTGAGACCGGCGATCTCCATGATTAGCTTTCCTCTTCTGTCTCTGCAGGACCTATCGGCTGAACGCTGGCCGGGTGATCAAATAAGGTCCTCAGGCGGTGTAATGCGTGTTCCAAGGGCTTCAGGTTGGCTGTTACAGCATCGAGGTCGTTAGATCTCGATGCCTGCTCTAGCGAGTCACAAACCCGGGTCAGTTCAATGGCGCCGATCATTCGACTGGCCCCTTTCATCTTGTGTGACAGGCGGACAACTTCGCGAATGTCTTTGTGTTCGATCGCGCGTCTGAGGCTCGGCCCATCTTCCCGGTTTACCCGCTGAAAGTCGCGGATTACCTCCTGCTCCTCGACTCGATCACCGCCGCACAGTTCCGCGAGAACGGAGCGATCGATCGCGCACCCGATCTCTGCATCATCCTGTTCTGTATCCACGGAGAGAGCCCGGCGCTGCTCGATGGGCAACCAGTCATCGAGCTTTCGCAGGAGGTCAGCCAATCTCACCGGTTTTGAAACATAGTCATCCATGCCACCTGCGAGGCATCGCTCCGCTTCTCCGGCGCCTGCATTTGCGGTGCAGGCAATAATAGGTGTGCGTTCTATATTCCTCTCGCGCTCGCTATTCCGGATGTTGTGCGTGAGCTCGTAACCATCCATTACTGGCATATTGCAGTCCGTAAGCACCAGTGCGAATCGACCCGAGCGCCACATGTCCAATGCAATACGTCCATTTTCTGCGCTCTCGGCCGCGTAGCCGATGGTATTCACCTGATGGCCCAACAACCTGCGGTTGGTCGGATGATCGTCGACAACCAGAATGAGCGTGCCTTCAGTCTCGGCCTCGGCGATCGTCGGCGCCTCGCGCCGTGTGGTAATGACTGCGCCGAGTGGATCATTTGCGACCTCAGCCGTCGTTGTACTACGTAGATCGTTAGGATCTGCAATCGGCAGCGCCAATGTAAGTGTCATCCGAGTACCACGGCCCAGCACGCTGTGCATTTCGATGGTGCCACCCATCAGTGCGGCCAAGCGTTTGCAAATCGTTAGCCCCAGGCCGGTTCCGAGCCCTGCATGGGCAGCACCCGCGGGCGCCTGCACAAACGGCTGAAACAGGCGCGCCTGGTTCTCCTCCGAAATACCAATGCCGGTATCCGTGACCGAGAGCCGAACGTGCTCGGAACGATCGCGCTGTTCCAGTAGCTCGGCCTTGATCGCAATGGAACCTTTTTGCGTGAACTTGAGCGCGTTACTGACGAAGTTATTCAGGATCTGCTGCACGCGCACTGCGTCGAACGTAAGGGCAGGGCTGATCTGATCGATGCTCGTTGTAATGAGCAAGCCTTTGCTGCTCGCGTTGCCAGAGAAGATGTTACGGACGGTGTGTATAACCTCCGCAACAGAGGCGACGGTGGGACGAATTTCGAGCTTGCCCGCCTCGATCTTCGAAAAATCCAGAATGTCGTCGATGATCCGCTGCAGCGATCGTCCTGATTCACGCACAACGCTGAGGGTGGTGCGCTGCTCGTGGTTCAGGGGTGTCAGGCTCAGTAGCTCGAGCATCCCGAACATACCGTTCATCGGGGTCCTGATCTCGTGGCTCATCGTCGCTAGGAAAGTGCTCTTTGCCCGATTCGCGCTTTCTGCAGCCTCTTTGGCGTCCCGCAGTTCGCGGTCGGCGCGTTCCCTATGCATCATCTCCTCGCGAATACTGCGAAACAGCACGGCGAAGCATCCCGCTGCGGCCGCCAGCGTAAATAAAAGCGAGAGCAGTGTCAGCTGCCGTGTGCCGGCCAGCCTGGCTTCACGTTCACGCAGCAGCGTTTGCTCTTCTGCGTCCATGAGCTCCGTTAGCTTCGCAACTGCCTCCATGCTGTGCACGCCGATACCGCTCGCCATGAATCTATGAACGGACGCTGCACCTCCCGTTTTGTAGAGGCGAATTCCATGCGCCAGCCCATCGAACCGCTTTGCAATGAGCTGTTTTAGCTCGGCCAGATGTCCTAGCTGGGCAGGGCGGTCGGCTACAAGCCGCGCCAGTTTGTTCTGCTCCGCTTGCGCTCGCGCGATGTGTCGTGCGGAATCGTCTACAAATCGTTTATCGCCGGTGAGCAGGTAAACGCGCTGCACCGATTCGGCATCGACTACGCGCGCGTAAAGCAACCCCAGGCTCGTGCGTACCTCTTGCGTGTGCGAGACCCAGTGGGCGGCATCGGAAAATTGAACTGCGGCGCGGTAAGTGAATCCCCCTCCGATGCAAAGGAGCAGCAGAGCCGCAACGAAGCCCATAAGGATCTTGAGCTCGAGCCGCTGGAGCCGAATCGCGTGGCATGGCGCGGCAGCGGTGACATCGCGCAGCGAGAGCAGCGTGCCTATGCCGAGCAGCACGAACCCGAACGCGGTGTGCACCGCGACCGGGGGTAGCCATACATCTGTGACGAGCTCAACCGCGTTCCACAAGTATCCCAACAGGGAAACAGAGCCAATCAAGGTGACGCAGGCTGCCCCAAACCACGTTATGGGCTGCAGCTGCCGAATCGGTACCGCAATCAGCGAAATGCCGATACTCGCGAACGCAAGGGCACTGAGCGGCGACATCCGGCCGCGTATCGCGTTATATGCGTTGCCGGTGTCCCGGAAAAGCAGCTCATCGATATGAAGTTGCCAGCCGAACACGTATTCGGCGAAGGTCGCGAAACCCAACATACACACGGCCAAGCCGAGCACCTGTGAGGCGCGCACCCGCGAGGCGCCAGGACGATAATTGAGCATGAACAGCGCGACGCTTGCCACTATGAGGCCGACCGCAGTATTCGGCTTCATCTCGACGGCGCCCGGGATTACGCTTCTGAGTGAGGGGATCGCGTAAGCCCAGCCAATCAGAACGGTGAATCCGAGCAATGCACTGGCCACGGCGGCCACGCGCGGGAAGACACCTGCGGGTTTTAAGTCCTTCATCTTTACGCGCCAGCTGAATCCAGAGCAGGGGCGCCGTTGCGATGTCGGAAACAACGAAAGGGAAGCTTGATTGGGCCCACCGACCGGCGGTGAGCTCACGGCTTCAATTTGTTGTTAGCTGCACCCACGCGGCTAGTCGGGCGCGAATTGAACCACACTGGGCTGATTTCTTGCAGCACCCTAAATCACGAACTTGTTAATTGGGGTCCGGTCCGGTCAGGTCCACTCTAATCAGCGCGTTCGCTAGGTCTGCTTCGCTTCGGCGGACGAGGCGCACATTGCAGAACGGCCTCGATCTGAAAGCTTTCCCCGCGCGAATTGCCAGCCCTAAATGACTGTACCACTCGATAGGGAATATCCGGTTGCCAGTAGTGTAAGCAACTCGTAAGTTCGTCTATGGTGGGAAGAATTCGGGTGCGCTGAGCAGCTCCCAATAGCGAGGAGATACATGCGATGGAGTGTGTTCCACCATCTGGATGGCGGCTGGCAATGGGAGTGCTTCGACGAACACGGAAACCTTCAGGCTCATGCCAAAGGATTTGCAAGCCGCATCGAGTGCGTGACAGATGCTATGCGGCACGGCTATCCCGACGAGTGGGATGATAGCTCGCCCGACGATGTTTAAATGTGCCCGGGGCTCTTCTTACGCGCTCGCTCGCGAGGTGTCACTCAGGCGCCGCAGTATTGGCGATCGGCAGGGTGAACTGAAAAGTCTCACCGCGATCGTCGTTACGCGTGACCCAAAGGCTCCCTCCATGCGCTTCGACGATCGAGCGGCTGATCGCGAGGCCCATACCCATCCCCTCTGCCTTGGTTGTATAGAACGCATCGAAGATCCGCTCTCGATGGCCGGGATCCACCCCTTTACCTGAGTCTCGCACGGTAACGAGGACCGCGTCGGGTCCGTAGCTTTCGGTGCCTAGAGTCAGCATCCGTGAGATATCGTGAACGTCAGCCATCGCGTCCATCGCGTTCACCAACAGGTTGACGATCACTTGCTGCAAGTGAATCCGATCCGCGAGGACCTGCGCAAGCTGCGCCGAGGGCTCTATGCGAACCATCACATTGCGACCCCGTGCTTCGCCCTCCAGGAGGGTCGCAGCTTCCATGACCAACTCGTTTACGTTGACAGGCATCCTGTGGCTTTCGCCGCGCCTGACAAACGCGCGTATACGGTCGATCACAGCGGCTGCGCGGTTTGCGTCACGGATGATGCGCTCGGCGGCCGCGCGGGTCTCAAGCAGATCGGCAGGCTTTGCATCGAGCCAGCGCAAGGCCGCAGATGCGTTGGTGACGACTGCTGCGAGCGGTTGGTTCAGCTCGTGTGCGATTGATGCTGTCAGCTCCCCGACCGTTAGAACGCGCGTGATCTGTGCGAGCTGCGCTTGCGCCTTCAGCAATGCTTCCTGGCTGCGAATGCTTTCACTGGTGTCCATCGTCGTACCGACATATTCGATCAGCTTACCTGCCTCGAAAACGGGGTGAGCCGTGGTATGAGCATGCTTGATCGTTCCGTCTGAAGTGACGATGCGGTAGTCCCATTCACAATCGCGAGGCTTGCAAGGAGCGCCTTTGAGCTTCGCCTCGATGACCGGCCGGTCTTCGGGATGAACCGCTTGCAGACACATGGCCATGTCGGGCGTCGGACCCTGCGGGTCAAACCCGAAGATACGAAATTGTTCCTCTGACCAGAACATGTTATTGGATTCGATATACCACGCCCAACTTCCCGTATGCGTGAGCCGTTGGCCTTCGGCCAGGTAAGCCTCACTGCGACTGAGTTTCTGCTCTGCACGCTTGCGTTCGGTGATGTATCTCTGGAGGATCACGAGCCCGCCGTCGACACAGGGAGACATGTGGTTCTCGATCCACTCTTTCAGCGGCGGGTAAAAGAGCTCGTCGATTACCGGCACCCGCTCCGACATTGCGCGACGGAGCGCTGCCTCGTTCGGCACGTGCGAAAACTCATCCCACAGGGTTCTTCCGACGACACGTGCGGGATCCTTGCCGAGGACCTTCAACTGAGCCGCAGCACGCTTGTTGAAATACGTATATCGCCAATCCTTGCTGAATGCGAAGAACTGGTCGGGTATGCTGTCGAGGACCATCTCCAATCTCGCGTTCACGGCGCCCACCAATCGGTTAGCGCGCCTGCGCTCAGTCGTTTCCGTGGTCTCGCTGAACTGGTTCCGGTCGCCGGTGCTGTCATCTGGCCGCGCGCGCTCTGCCATGCGCCGACTTTCACTGAGTGCCAGGGCAATCTGGTTCGCTGCAACACGCAAGATGAGCATTTCGCTCTTAGTCGCAAAACCAGCACGGCCACAACCGACAATGACATGGCCCGCTCGATGCTGTAAGCCCAGTGGTAGAAGCGCGAGCGCAACGTGCCCGTCTCCGAAAGGGTTCGGAACAACATAAGGCCATCGAGGTGGCCCGGCTGCAAGCCAGCTGTCGATCGCCTGACTCACGTTGTGCGGCTGCGCGTTCGCGCGCTGTGACTCTGGCAGCCGAACGATATCAACTGGCGTGGGTGTGAAGGCGCCGGCCAGTCTGGCGCACGCAAAGTCTAGACGTAGATCGCGTATGATCAGTTCGAGAAACGTCCCTGCGATCGCGGATGGACCGGTCCGATAGGCCAGCTCGGGTACGGCGCTGGCGCTGATCAGATCATCAATGTAGCCCTCGAGGCGCTTGACCTCGTCGGCCCCCTGTCGCATGTCATCTCCGAGGGTGAGCGTTTTTGTCGCGTAGTTGCGTAGATCAAGTCCAACGCTGCCAGTGTCCGGCCCCAGGATCGCCTCCGAGGAGCCGCCAAGGATGAGCTGCGGCAGTCTTCGTCTTCGAGCTGCCTGCCTGACGACGAGGACTACGCCCGCAAATCGCTTTTCGGCTTTTCTCTGACGTGCCCCGTCAACGCGAGCGCGTCAGACATGGGCGACTTGTCAAACTGATCAGCCGAACTGTGGCCTTCGCCGTTCGGCTTGAGCTTAAGCAATGTCAAAAATACATCGTGCGGACTCGCAATACACCTATACGAAAGTATAGGGTTTGATCCCAATCCTGCGAGGTGCTAAGAGGCGACGAAAGAGCGTCCCCAGCATCGATCGTTCGTCGATTGATACTCGGTTGTTGCCGAGCGGCTAATGAATCATCGGGTGTGGCGTCGCGTGATGTCGGTTGCCTGCAACCTGAAGATCATATTGAGCCCAGGCGTCTGCAAACATTCCCAACCACCATCGCTCAAAGTTCGCGTGTGTTCCACCGGCCCCGGCGAACGCGCGCATCGCTTTTAGTTTTGTCGTTCTTTCGAGTGCACTGCAAACGACATTTTTTGCGCGAACGCTGCGCTTCATCAGCTCATCGCTCAGGCATGTGAGTTCCTCGTGGATCACGCGGTGCATTTCACTTCGCGCTTGTGCGCTCTCGATCTGAGCCAGATTTATCAGCACGCGCACATTCGTGAGCAGCTCGCGCGGCTCGACCGGCTTGCGTATGTACGCGCTTGCGCCAGCGCGCAGGCCGCGCATTCGGTCTTTCACCCGCGTCGCCGCTGTGCAAAACAAGATCGGCACCCGGGGATCTGCTCTACGAATTTGACGACAAAGCTGAAAACCAGACCAATCCGGCAGCGACGTTTCGAGCACATACAAATCGAACACCCCGCTACGAAGCTCGCGAATGCCCTCAAACGCGTTACACGCGAAGCCGATCTCATATGCGGACAGCAGGTCTTTGAGCACCTGACGCGACTCTGAATCTCCATCAACGCACAAAACCATCTTCTTTTCCTCTGCAGGCACCATCAGTTTTCTCGCAACAAGAGCTAATCGTGAGCCGCACGATAATGGACCAGCCCTGTGCCCGCACTTATACGTTGGTATACGCGTGGTCACTTCATCAACTCATCGAGAGTTTCATTCGTCGCTACAAGACGCGAAAAAAAACGCGCACCACCACTTAATGCATAGGTGCCGCCGAAGCCGACGAGTAGTATAGGCACAGGTGTCGGCCACTTTAGAGCTAACACCTTCCTCCAAGTTGAAGTTAGCCCGGCGCAACCGCCGGGTTTTTTTTCGTACTGCGGTTATGCGGCTGGCAGCCTCACCCTCCAGGTCGGCTGCCGTAGAAGCCAGCGACATGCCCCCGCGCCGGCGTTGAAACAGGGTCCGATACTGGCACCGGGACCGGCGCAAGCGGAACTCGCCGCACGCGTGCATTTCGCGCATCGAAGGTTTGATATACCGCTCTGGAAGGAGCAAGCGGGCGCCTCGCGGCGCCCTTTTTTTTCGCCAGTCGCCGAAATGACACGGGCGAGCCATAGTTGAGGCCATGGGATTAAACTGCTGAAGGACGGATCCCAAGGAGACAGCCATGATCGATATGCATGCGCACTGGAAGCCCGCCGAACTGACCGACGCGATGCGCGCGCGGACCCGCGAACCGCGGATCGTGCGCAATCAGGACGACGTCGAGGTGCTGAAGATCCGGGGCAGCGAGGAGCCGCTGTCCAGGGCATTCGATGACGTAGACATGTACCTGGAAAGGATGGACCGCCAGGGCGTGAGCGTGAGCGTGCTGTCGCTGCTGGGCACGTTCTGCTGGATCGAGGCGCAGCCGCTCGAGGTATCCGTTCCGCTGTGCCAGCGTGTTAATGACAGGCTCTCGGAGATCTGCCAGGAGCACGAGGGCCGCTTCGCGGCCTACGCCGCGCTGCCGCTGGTCGATATCTCAGCCGCTACCGCGGAGCTCGAACGCGCGATGGGACTGCCGGGCTTTGTCGGCACGCAGCTGCCGGCGAACGCGTTCCTCACCGCGAAGGACGCCGAAAAGATGCGTCCCCTGCTTGAAGTCGCGAACCGGCATAGCGCAGTCGTCTTCATCCACTACGGCCCGCGACCGGGGGACGCCTTCCCGAGGATCGCGAACGACACTGACAACGCGCGGCGCCGCAACGGCACGCTCGACATGCAGGCGAATCTCTCCTCGGTGATGGTGACGCTGTGTCTCACCGACTACCTCGCACCGTACCCCGATGTGATGATCCACGTCCACAATCTCGGCGGCAACATTCCCTACGAAGTCGAGCGCATGGATCACCGCTGCATGACCGACTCGCCGCACGAGGAGCTTCCGTCTGCGCGCTTCCGGCGCGCGAAGGTGTACGTGGATTGCAACTCGTTCGGTCCGCGCGCCATCGAGGCCGGCGTGCGCGCGTACGGGGCCGACCGCATCGTGTGCGGCACCGACGGCAGCGAATTCGGCTGCGAGTGGACCACCAAGGCACTCGCGGAGGCGCAGATCAGCGATGAAGCGCGCGAGAAGATCCTGCACCGCAATGCCGCCGCGATGCTCTCGCGCGTCGCTAGCATCACGCAGCGCGAAAAGGCCGCCGCGTAGTCATCGTCTGAAAAGCGGGTCAGATCGGGTCAGATCGGGTCAGATCCACTTTTCATGAAAAAGCGGACCTGACCTGACCCCACTATTCAACCCACCGGAGGCAAGCATGGCACGCGAAGGCTACCTGATCATCGACAGCGACATGCACTTCAATGAGCCGGACGACCTCTGGGCGCGCTATCTGGACGGCGCCTATCGGGCGAACCCGCCGCAATTTTTCGGCGGCCAGAAGCAAGCTCTGACAAAAAGCGCCGAGGACAAGGGAAGCGCTGACTCGATCAGGACGATGGAGGTGCAGGGGCTGACGATCCCGGCGTTCGCGGGGTCGCAAGGCGCGGCCGCCTCGAGCCGCGAGCTCAGGCGCAAGAGCCGTGCGCGCCACCCGCATTTCAATGTTGCGAAGGCGGGGGGCTTCGATTCCGCCTCGACGTTGACTGCAATGGATATCGAGGGTATTGACGTTGCCGTGATGTACGGCACCCGCGGCCGGCAGATCCTGTGTCACGACGATCTCGCACCCGACTATGCGGCAGCCTTGGCCCGCGCGTACAACAACTGGGCGAGCGATTATTGCAAGGGCGATCCGCAGCGCCTCAAGTTCGCCGCGCAGATCGCGATGCACGACATCGGGATGGCAGTGGAGGAGGCGCGCCGGTGCGTCGATGAGCTGGGTGCCGTAGCGGTTATCGGCACGCCGAACCCGGTCAACGGACAGCATCTGCACGACGAAGTGTGCGAGCCGTTATGGAACGCGCTCGAAGAGCTCAACGTGCCGATCGGTTTTCATCCGACCGGCAACAGCTCGCTCAAGGATGATGCCGCGCGGCGCTATGTCGGCCACGCCAATTTCTTCCCGATTGCCCACGCGATCCGCAACCCGGTCGAGCTGATGGGGGCGATCGCCAGCATGACCACCGGGGGTATCCTCGAACGCCACCCGAAGCTGCGCTGTGCGTTTCTCGAAGGAACGGCCGGCTGGCTCTACTGGTGGCTGTGGCGGCTCGACGACCAGTGGGAGAAGTATGGGCCCGGCTGCGAGTATCAGTTGACGATGCCGCCGAGCGAGTACTTCAAGCGCCAGTGCTACATCGCGCTCGATGTCGACGAAGAGCCGGCGGTCGACGTCGTCAACAAAATGGGCGCGGACTACTTCGTGGTGTCGAGCGATTATCCGCATGCCGACGGCGCATTCCCCGAAGCGATAGAGCAGTTCCTCGGGCTGCCGTTGAATCACGAGCAGCGCCGGAAGATCCTGTGGGACAACTGCGCGCGTCTCTATGACATCGCCAAGCCCGCGGCCCCGCTGACTCGCAATGAAAGCGCGCTTGCTGCGACCTGATAGAAGCCTGCGTGCCCGTTCGCCCGAGCCAGTCGAAGGCTGAACGGCTGGACGCTCGGGCACGACGGCGCGTCAAAGCTTGTCCGAGCGCGTCAAAAAGGGCTGACCGCTCACCGTTACGGACTGTAAGTCTCGACTCAGGGTCGGTTCTCTTTGTAGCCGGACGGATATAGTTGGATAGCCCAGGGATTGGAGTTGCCCGACGACGATCTCTTAGCGGTCGGTGTTGGCTTGTTGGGTTCGGTCGGTGTTGGCTTGTTTGGATCGGTCTGTGTTGCTTTTTCGGCGTTGGCCAGTTCAGGCTTCGGGGCGTCCGCCTGCGTAATTTTATAGTCGCTCAATACCCCGTTCACGTCGAAATGAAAGATAACGGAATCCACGTTGGCATTCGCACTCCCGCTAAGAGCGCCCACGAGCGACACAAACGCTGTCGCATCGGATCGGCCTTCAGCGTACATGTAAACCGCTGTCTGAGTGCCGCTCATGTTCTTTGACAGGATGCTGGGGCGTCCGAATCGACTCACGACATCAGCAACCGTAGTTTCCCCTTTTCGGATCTCGCTGAGGCGCGCCGCATCAATTTTAGGTCCACTGCTGGCGCAGCCGATCACCATCAGGCTCAATGCTGCGAGCAGATAGAGTTTCATAGGTGTTGAGCCTCAAAAGCTCGCGACTTCGCAACCTCCGTGCCAGCAGACGCAATGATCAATCAGTCAATGACTACGCAGGAGCGCGAGCGACATATCGCCAGCACAGGGATCAACCAACGCACAGCTGCGGTGCGCCGAAGCCGAGGATGCTCCGATTCGGGTCGCGGTAGGACATACGAGCACCGCAATGCTGCTATTCTGATGTTGGAGCGAGGATCATGATTTACGACGGAACATTCGGCGGTGTGCTCAAGCTTGGTCTATTCATGCTCAGCGCAGTCATGGCAGGCCGTGCCATAGGTCAAGCTCCGCAGCCGGTGCTGTCTCTGGCGCAGAAGGAAAGACCCGCGCTGCTGGAGACCCTGAAGGAGCTCACAGCAATCGAATCCGGCAGCCGGGAGCCCGAGGAGCTCGACAAGATCGCCAACGTGCTCGCTGCGAAGCTGCGGGCGCTCGGCGGCAAAGTTGAACTGATCGAGCCGGTGGAAGCCAACACGCACCGTTTGTCCGACACACCGCAGAAGTTGGGAAAAATGGTGCGCGCAACTTTCACTGGCAGCGGCACGAAGAAAATCCTGCTTCTCGCCCATATGGATACGGTGTATCCGCGCGGCATGCTGGCCCAGCAACCATTCCGGATCGACGGCGACCGCGTGTACGGCCTGGCGATCGCGGACGATCGCCAGGGCATCGCGGTGATTCTGCACTCGCTGGCGATCCTCAGAGCAATGAACTATCGCGACTACGGCACGATCACGGTGTTCATCAACGCGGATGAGGAGATCGGATCTCCCGGCTCTCGCAACCACCACACCCGGCTCGGCGCGGAACACGACGCGGTAATGTCGTTCGAAGGCGGCGGCAATCCCCAGGACGATCGCGTACGGCTCGCAACCAGCGGTCATGCGCTCGCGCTGTTGACCGTGCGCGGCCGCGGCTCGCACGCGGGCAGCGCGCCGGAACGTGGCGTCAACGCGCTCGACGAGCTCGCGTTCCAGATCGGGCAAATGCGCGACCTGTCGGATCCCGCGACCGGCGTAAAGGTGAACTGGACGCTGGCGCAGGCGGGAATCGTCAGCAACATGATCCCGCCCGCGGCGCAGGCGAGCGCCGACGTGCGCGTCGCCCGGATTGCCGATTACGACGGCATCGAGCAGAAGCTGCGCGAGCGCGTCAAGAAGAAGCTGCTGCCCGAGGCG
Organism: Betaproteobacteria bacterium; assembly: GCA_028291945.1. Lineage (GTDB taxonomy): Bacteria > Pseudomonadota > Gammaproteobacteria > Burkholderiales > SG8-41 > JAQGMV01. The sequence goes on along the minus strand of JAQGNH010000389.1, from coordinate 62,908 downwards.
CAGGTGGAGCTCGTTTTCGAGCGTCGGTTCCCACCGCTCGAGCCCAAGCCCTCGTCACGGGCGCTCAGCGCGCACGCGCAGAGCGTCTATCGCGAGCTTGGTTTAACGCTCAAGGTGGTGGACGATTCCGCCGGCGGCTTTACCGACGCCGCCAACGCATCGCTGAAAACGAACGCGCCGGTCGTCGAAGGGTTCGGGCTCCGCGGATTCGGTGCGCATACCACCAACGCCGAATACATCTTCATAAGCTCTATCGAGCCGCGCCTCTATCTCACGACGCGCATGATCATGGACGTATCACAGGGTAAGGCCCCGTTGAAGTAGAACTTGATCGAGTCAGAGGTCGTTGGCGCGAAAGTCGAACACATCAGCCGCGCATGTACGGCGTCAGCGTGCCTATAGACGGCCGCAGTCCATCAAGACCGTTTGGCCCGTGACGCTGTCGCTGCGGCAGAACGTTATCAGCTGCTCGGCCACATCATCCTTGTCCACTGTTCGGCGCAGGAGCGTCCTGTCGGCCGCTGTGGCTGCGTATTCGGCCGACCAATTCGCGCTCATGCGCGTTCCTTCCATGAAGCCAGGCGCAATGGAGTTCACCGTCACGGCCGGAGCGAGCGCCACGGCCATGCACTTGGTGAGATGGATCATGCCCGCCTTGGAGACCGCGTAGGCGATGCTGCTGCCGCGCGGGACGATGCCCGCCCCGGAGGATATGTTGATAATCCGGCCCTGACTCTGGGCCTTCATCAACGGCGCGATGGCCTTGATGCAGTTGAACGTGCCCGTCAGATTGGTGGCGAGGATATGATTCCAGAGCTCGTGCGTGAGGCTATCCAGATCGGGAAATGCAACTTCCTTATTGAAGGCGGCATCGTTCACGAGGATGTCGACGCGTCCGAACTCGGCCTTGGCTTGCTCGACCATCCGGCTCACAGCGGCCGGGTCGGTCACATCAGCGCGCAATGCCACTGCATGGACGCCCAGCTTCACGATGTCGTCTACTACGCTTTTAGCCTTGGTTTCCGATTCCGCGTAGTTGACCACTACATTGACGCCGTTCAGCGCCAGCGCGCGACAGATGCGCTGCCCCAATCCGCCGCTGCCGCCTGTAACGATTGCTGCACAACCTTTGAGCTCCATTTGGCAATCCCTTATGCTTTGCGATCTGCTGCACTATTTCATCAAGGAGCGGCGACAATGATGGTGACGCGGCTTTGTCGGCGTACGGGTAGAGTTCGGTTTGGATGCGCCCTCACGCAGGCGTGCATGTCAGGGCACACGTGAAGTAATCGACTTAGACACTGCAGAGAACAATCAAGGAGAGACTCATGATCCACGTCGTCGCCATCATCACCGCCAAACCGGGCCAGCGCGAAAAAATACTCGAAGCGTTTCGATCCAACATTCCCGCCGTTCGCGCCGAGGATGGCTGCATCGAGTACGGACCCGCCGTTGACGCCGAAGGCATCGGCAGCTTCCAGACGAAGTTCGGATCCGACACATTCGTTGTCATAGAAAAGTGGCGCGATCCCCAGGCGCTCAAAGCGCACGCGGCCGCGCCGCACATGGCTGCTTATGGCGCGAAGGTCAAGGAGATGATCGCGAGCCGCGTGATCCATGTGCTCTCGCCTGCAGCCTGACGGGGCGCACGCCTAGCGCAGCAAGCCGACCAGTTCTGAAACTTTTTTCACCGCGCGGAAGTTGCGGATCACCTTGATGCTTGCTTCGAGGTTCTCCCCGGAAAACTTCGCAAACGGCGCCAGGGCGCGGTATTTGGCTTCGACGTCGGCCCATGCGATTCCAACAATCGCGGCGCCTCTCGGCGCATAGACCGTATTCGAATGACTCCGGCCGTCCCGCGTCTTGATCGTGACGATCGCGCCTGACTTATAACGCTCGAGGTTTTCCGTGGGCGGCTCGGCGACTCGCACTTTGCCGAGCAGGCCGCGGATCGCCGGGCTGTTGATCTTGTCTGGGAAGGCATGCACCCACGAGAAGTCCCTTTCCGCAACGCCGGCAGCGGCGAAATATGCCGGGCTGTGCGCAACTCCGATCAGGTCGGTCGGATATTGCGGGCCGGTAAATCCCTGGAACCCGGGACGCGAGATGGTAATCGACTCGACCTCGTCCGGTGAGACATTACCGCTGCGGGCCGCATTCGCTGCCGCTTCGGCGATTGCATGGTGCGGATGACCGCCGGGTACGAGCTTGATGCCCATGTCGGTCAGGATGCTCCAGCGCTCGCCGAACGCGCGCGTGATCTGTGAGACGTCCGGCTTGTTGCCATAGACTTCAAAGAAACCCAGCTTAGTCTCGAGGATGTTCTCTTCGGCCAGGAAACCCATCCCGGCCGCTTGCGCTGCATTCACGCCCAGCATGGCGGCCAGTCCTGCGTGATACTCGCGAGCTACGCTCGTTTTCGCCGCGGCGTGCAGTCCACCCATCGACGTAGCGGATAGAGCAATCGCCTGTGCCGTTTGCGCTTCGCTGAGCTTCATCAGACGTGCCGCCGCAACGGCGCCTGCGAAGATCGCGACGATGCAGCCGTGAAACCCTTTCGTCTGAAGACCGCCGATCATGGCGCTGTTGATGCGTCCGGCGACTTCGTGGCCCAGCACTATGGCACTCAGCACGTCCTGACCGCTAGCGCCGGTCTTCTCCGCAACGGCAAGCGAAGCGGCGCACACGGGCGTCCCGGTATGCACGATGTTGCGCAGGTCGCTATCGTCCGAAGCCGCTGCGTCGCTCATCACGGCATTGACTCGCGCTGCCCCCGCGACCGGCAGCTTCTCCGCTGCTCCGAACCACACCGTCGCCTCGGGTTTGCCGCCGCGCTCGGTTTCCAGGGCGCGAATGATGCGGGATGATTCGATTGTCGAGCCCAGTGATGCGCTGGCGATGGTGCTCGAGATGAGCATCTCCGCGTACTCGATAGTCTTGGGCGGCAGGTCCGCGTAACTGTGCCCGGTTACGAAGTTCGCCAGTTCGCGCGCAACAGTCATCACATACCTCCGTTTGTAATCATGCGCCACGGCGTCTTTCTGCGACGCGGCAATCCCGAGCGTTCGAAAAAACACGTTACATCGCTGCTGCGACGTGCGGCGTGCCGACGAATTCGAGACAATCCCGATTGAGCTCCGCCACGCTGCGGCAACCCAGATAAGCCAGTGTCCGACTGATTTCCTGCCGGTAAAAATCGAGCGCCCGCGCCGCGCCTGCTTCTCCCCCGACAGTCGTGCCCCAAAGCGTCGCGCGGCCGACCATCACCAGCTTCGCGCCAATCGCGAGCGCCTTCACGACATCGCTGCCGCGGCGGAAACCACTGTCGATGATGACCGTGGTGCGATCGCCGACCGCATCCACGATGGGCGCGAGGGCTTCGATGGGCGCCATCGAACTGTCGAAGTTCCGGCCGCCATGATTGGATACGATGATGCCGTCCGCGCCATGCGCGATCGCGAGCGCGGCGTCCTTCGGCGTCAAAATGCCTTTCACAAGAAGCTTTCCCGGCCACATGTCGCGCAGCACTTTCAGATCAGTCCAGCCAAGGGAATCGTTTTTCGTCTTGCGCTCCGCCGACGAGACATGGGTGAATCTTTCCTTCATCTCGGTAGGATAATTTTCGCGGCGCGGCATGCCGGTGGTCAGCCAGTAGCGCATGAGCACGCTGAAGAACCAGCCCGGCTTGACCATCACCGCGGTGGTGTTCTTGCGGTTGTAGGAAAATGGAACGGTGTAGCCGTTGCGGATGTTGTATTCGCGATTGGTACCGACAGGTCCGTCGACTGTCACAACCAGCGCTTCGAAGCCGGCATTCTTTGCGCGTTCGACGAGCATGTGGGACATGCGCACATCCGACCACATGTAGAGCTGAAACCAGAGCGTGCCGCCGACGACCTTGGCAACTTCTTCCATGCTCGTCTGGGATCCCGTGGCGAGCGTAAAGGGAATCCCGGCTGCCTTGGCCGCACGCGCCAGTTCGAGCTCGCCCTTGTACCACAGCATTCCCGCAGGGCCGGTCGGTGCGATCCCGATGGGCATCTTGTGCTGTTTGCCAAAGAGCGTGGTGTCCTGATTGCGCGTCGACACATCCACCAGAACCTGAGTCTTCAACTTGATGCGTTCGAAGGCGGCGCGATTGTTGCGCAAAGCAACCTCGTCCTCCGTGCCTCGATCGACAAACTCGAACAGCCACTTGGGCAATCGCGCTTTCGCCATTTGACGCAGATCGAATACGTTGAGTGCTTCCTCCACGGAGCTATTGGACATTGCTTTCCCCCTCAATGCGCGTTGTTGTAACAGCCACAGCGGCCATTGCGCTCGCGCCACTCTACCAGAATGCAATTTGCGGCACGAAAATCTCCGGCATCGGTATGATTGGACACGCTTGGCACGGACGTTATCTCGGTGGCGAAGACCGCCAGGCTGATGTAATAACGGCGCGCGAAAATCGTAAAAGGTTAGCCCACCTCTGAAGGAACCGAACCATGCAGAAAAAACTGATCCTGCTTGCGGCCTTCGTTGCAGCGCTTATCGGTTGCGCGAGCTCTCCGGCGCCGGTCGCGAAGAATCCGCAACGGGTGATGATCGTTGTATTCGATCAGATGCGCCCCGAATATGCCGAGCGTTTCGGCATGAAGAATGTACTCGATCTGCAGAAGTCCGGCGTGAATTTCACGAATGGGTATCTGGGTCACCTCGCCTCTGAAACCGTCGTGAGCCACAACGTGATGGTGAGTGGCCTGTTTCCCAAGAATATGGGTTGGGTCGACGAAGCATATCGCGACACCCATAATCTGCTCGGCAAAGGCGTGAATGTGATGTGGGAGACAGCAGGCTGGGGCGTTCAGGAATTCGGGGCCGTGATCAGCAAGGCCGGCTATCCCAAGCTCGCCGATTACCTGCATCAGGCGAAACCCGGCGCGAAGTTCATCGTGGTCGGGCAGAAAGGGTACGCTGTCGACTCGGTCGCGGCTCCGTCCGGCGATATCGCGGTGCGCTTTTCGGGCAGACAGAGAGACGTCAGCAAGGATAAGGGCTGCGACAATCTGGACGGTCAATGGCGTTATCCTGCCGGCGTGAACGTGCCCGCCTACCTCACCGAACCGAAGTGTGGCCGCTTCTACATTAATTCCGATAGCGGGAATGATTACGCGACGAAAGCGAAGTCGCCTTCATGGATGTATCCACTGGACGGCGACCGTTTCGTGCCGGGCAGGAATCCGCAGCATCTGGGCGGTGACGTATGGGTCGCCGATGCAGCGATGGCGATGATGGAAAAAGAACACTGGAGCGGGATGCTCGTGACGCTCGGCAGCATCGACAAGGCCGGCCACATGTGGGGGGCGCATACCGATGAAGGCACCGCCGCAGGCAGCCCTGACGAGCAGACGCGTGTGCCTTACGCGGTGAAGCTCGCCGATGAACAGTTCGGTCGCATGCTGCAGAAGTTGCGCGACCTGGGCCAGTTCAACGAGACGCTCATCGTGATCACAGCCGATCACGGCGCGACATTCGCCCGGCAATTCTACGGCGTGGATAGCGCCGGCGCGTCCGAAACCAATTGGTATTACGGCAAGGCAATCAACACCGAGGATTACAACAAACCCTCACCCGCGCTCAAACCCCTAATCGACACCGGCATTGTTCAGTTCAGTTATCAGTCGACCATGATCGAGGTGTGGCTCAAGGAGAACTCCGAACAACAGAAACGCGTCGCGGCGAAAGTCATGCGAACTTTGCCCGGTGTTGCGGCCACCTACTGGCGCGAAGGCGACAGGTTCCAGCTCGATGCCAGTCCTGGCCGCGACACCGCCGCCAGCTTCGGCGCTGCCGAGCACGCATGGTGGAAGAAGAATGGACAAGCGCTGGTCGACACGATGGCTGCTGATAATGGCGCCGACGTGATTGCGCTACTCGCTGATGACGTCGGTTACGGCGTGTACGGGGATCACGGTGGCGCGAAAGAGTCCGACCAGCGCATTCCGATGGTGGTGTGGTCTTCGAACATCAAGCCCGCGAAGCCGGACTACGCGTTTCGCACGGTGGATATATTGCCCACGGTATTGAAGGCGATGGGTATCAAGCAGAACAAGCCGGCGGATGGAAGGGCTTGGAATGTGGAGTTTCGCTGAAGAGCCAAAGTCTAGAAGCCATCTCAAAAACGCTTGCGTTCACCCTTCGACTCCGGCGCAGAGCGCCTACGCTGTATCCGGGAGGCATCATTAACCGAAGAATTCAAAGGTCCGCTTACATGCAACCGGCTTAGGCTCTGCTTCAGATTATCAGCATGCTCTTCGCGGAACTGCCCGAGTCCCGCGTTTTAGTGAGGAGTTCTATCTCCAGACTCGTGTTGTTTTCAATCGCGGATTTCAGCAGGCGCGAAGTCTCGTTGTTTTAGTACTAACCCGCGCGCTCCTCCGCATCGAACAGTCCACTTCCTATGTGGTGCGGCCACGCTACACGTTCAAAAACTTCGTATATGGCAAAACCAACACCCACCGTGATGGCTGGAAGGCCATATTCCAAAGCCAAGCGCACAATATGATCGACGAGAGGGTCTGTGATGCCTAGGTGCGCGTTGCCCCATCCGAACAGTGCGTGCTCAAACAATCCCACAGGTACAACGTACAGAATGAAACGAAGGAATTTGCGTAGAAGCGGCGGCATCGAGGCATCATACGCGCAGCCCCCTCACATACATGAACGGGTTACGCTCAGGCCGAACGGATCTTTGAGATGACTTCTAATGCAGCCGATACTGTTCGAGTTTTTTTTCATCGAGGCTGATTCCAAGACCCGGTCCGGGCGGCAATGGCAGACTGCCTGACGAAATATCGAGGCGCGTCGTTGCAACAGTATCTTTCACCTTGAGCGGACCCACGCATTCGAGTCCGGGCAGCACGTTACGCGACGACGCCGCGAGCATGATCTCGGCGATCGTGCTGGGATCGAGTCCGAAGCCATGCCCCATCACAACTGGAAGGCGCGCGGCCTCCGCCGTGGCCAGCATGCGCGATGCGCGCAGAATGCCTCCGGCTTGCTTGATGCCGAATTTGACGAAGTCTGCGGCTTCCGCCTTGATCACCGCGATAAGGCTCTGATGATCGCTGATCGTTTCGTCTGCCATCACGGGAATGCCGCCTTCCCGACGAACCCGCGCCAATCCGGCAATATCGTCCTTAGGTGCCGGCTGTTCGAAAAGCTGCAAGTCGAATTGTTTGACCACGCGGCAGAGCTTCAATGACGTGTCAGCGTCATATTGCGTGTTCGCGTCGATGCGAAGCTTCATCGCGCTTCCGACCGCTGCGCGAACTGCAGCGATGCGATCGCGATCGGCTTCGACACCACTGCCGACTTTGATCTTCGCGGAGCGGAAACCCATTTTGAGCCATCGCATCGCCTCAGCCGCTGCTTCCTCCGGTGGAAGCATTCCAATCCAGCCATTGAATTGCACGCTGTCCTGCACTGCGCCCCCGAGATAGGTATAGATCGGCACACCGTGAATGCGAGACACGAGGTCGACGCACGCCATTTCCACGGCGGCTCCTGCGCCCGGTTGCGTAGGAGCGAGCTTATCCAGCATGTCGATCAGCCGGTTGATGTTGCTCGGATCCTGTCCCACAAACGCAGGCGCGATGCGCTCCCGCAATGTAACGATCAGCTCGGCTGCGGTGCCGGGCGACTTGGTTCCTGCCGACGGTTCGGCGCTGCTGATACCCACCGTTCCGTCCGATGCCGTGAGGCGCACGACCACGCATTTGGTCGTTTGCTTGGAGATACCGCCGCTCGTAAATGTGCCCACCAGGGGCATGTCCACGCCGAATACCTCGAGCCGCTCTATTTTCTGTTTCATCGCAATACACTCCTTGTCATCTCACTGCGCAGCGGCATCGCCGGCGGCGCCACCTGAGGCTACACGCAAGGCTGCACTATACTTGCGACGAGCGCGGCACGCATGCAACGCGCGACAACCCCATATCGAGGAGAAATGATGGATAGGTTTGCTGCGAGAGGCTGCAGCGCATTGGTGATTCTGTCGATGAGCGTTTGCGCAGCACGCATTGCGCACGCGCAAGTCCCCGTGTATCCCACCAAATCGATACGCATGGTCATCGCGCTTGCTCCAGGTGGAGGCGTCGATACGACGGGCCGCTTCATCGCTCAGAGGTTGAGCCAGACGTGGGGCCAACCTGTAGTAGCCGACAACCGTCCCGGTGCGGGAGGGGCAATCGCCGCCGAAATCGTGGCACGAGCGCCCCCCGACGGATACACCCTCATGACGACCTCGTCAGGGGTCACCGTCATTCCGAGCATCATGAAACTGCCGTACGATCCCATGAAGGATTTGCTTCCTGTGACGCTCGCCGCGATATCTCCTGGCGTCATGGTGGTGCATCCGTCGATACCCGTGAAAAACGTCAAGGAACTGATTGCCTTCGCCAAAGCGCGGCCCGGCGAGCTCTTCTATTCGAGCTCAGGGCAGGGGTCGGGGCAGCATTTGACGATGGCGCTTTTCTGCCAGATGACCGGAATCCAGATGACGCATGTGCCTTACAAGGGCACTGCACCCAGCATCACGGACGTCGTGGGCGGACGCATTGCGGTTACGGTAGCGAGCGTCATTTCGACCCGGCCGATGTTCACCAGCGGCAAGCTGCGTGCGCTGGCTGTCGTCGGTCCCAAGCGCACGCCCGCGTTGCCCGAGTATCCGACCATAGCCGAGTCCGGCGTGCCGGGCTTCGGATTCGACAACTGGTACGCCTTGTTCGCGCCCGGCGGCACGGACAAAGGCCTCGCCGTCAGAATCCAGGAAACCGTCTCTCGCATATTGCTCGAACCGGATACCAAAAAGCTGCTGCTCGCGCAGGGACTGGATGCGGTCGGAAGCTCGCAGGAAGAATTTGCCAGGATGTATGCGCGGGAGATTGCAACATGGGCAAAGGTAGTGAAAGCCGTCGGACTGCAACCGAACTAATGTGTCCCACAAGTCTCACTCACAACGTCATCCTGGCACCAAGCCAGGATCCATCTTAAAACGCGTTCAACATCAAAGTAGATTCCGGATCGTGTCCATTGCGGACGCGTCCGGAATGACGGCGTTTTTGCATCGAATTTGCGGGAAAGGTCCCTCGCGTAACGTCGCGCCGCACGGTAATCGCGGCGGGCCTGCGATCAACAGGTCGACCTCTTGTCTGCGCTACTTTTTCGGCTCTCCGGCAACGACGTACGTCCATAGCGCTGCGATGTCGTCGGCCGACAGAACGTCCCCCCACGCGGGCATCGTGTTCTTACCGTTAGTCACCGAGTCGACAAAGCGCGCGCGTTCGTCGCGGGGGAACGTATGGAGATCGATTGCCCACTCCGGGCCGTTCATGCGCACCCCGTGACACGTTGAGCAGTTCTTGGCGTAGAGCGCGGCGCCGCGCTTGATCTGTTCGGGCGCGAACGACTTCGCGCCGCCGTCCTGCGCGATGGCGTTTGCGCCCACGATCATCAGAAAAAAGCCGAGCGCCGTAATGAGCCTTTGTGTCATCGCTGCGTGCCGCACACTTACTGCGGCATCAGCGCAAACGTCCAAACGGCACCGCCGGTTGGAATTTTGTCGCCGATCAGGCGTTTGATGACGCTACCGCCGAGGCCGGACAGCACGGTAACGTATTGCTGTCCCTTGTAGGTGTAGGTGATCGGCGGCGCATTGATGCTCGAACCGGTCTTGAACTGCCACAGGGTCTGACCGGTGTCCTCGTCGAGCGCGATGAACTCGCCCGTCGGACGCCCGGTGAACAACAAACTGCCATCGGTCGCGAGGACACTCGCGGCATTCGGGATGCCCCTGATCGGGACCTTCCATTTCGTCTGGCCGGTCAACGGATTCATCGCCATGTGATAGCCGACGACGTCTTCCGGCTTGATGTCCGGACTTTTACCTTCGACCGCGGTCGACGGCTCGCCGAGTGTCTCGAATTTGTACGGAATAAATTTCTGGATGCGCGGCAGATCCCACGTGTTGACATAAACGAGCCGGCTCTTTGGATTGAACGCGAAGAGCGTCGCGTTCGTCCCGCGCTGCGGATAGACCTCGACCTCTTCGCCCGCCATCAAGCGTGCGGCGACATCGGTGAGTACTGGCCGGCCCGTCGCGAGGTCGACACGCGACGCCCAGTTGACCCGCGTCAACGGATTCGCGGCAATGAGCTTGCCGTTGGTGCGGTCGATCACGTACAGGAAACCGTTCTTGTTGGCGTTGATGATGACCTTGCGCGTCTGGCCGCCGACGGGCAGGTCCGCGATCACGTTCTCATTGCTGCCGTCCGCGTCGTACATATCGTTCGGCGTGAACTGATAATGCCAGACGATCTGACCCGTCTTCGGGCGGATCGCCAGCACGCTGTTGGTGTACAGCGCGTCAGCGTTGCCGCGATACTTGGGATCGTAAGGCGCGGCGTTGCCGACGCCCCAGTAAACGAGATCGAGCTGTGGATCGTACGATCCGTTCTGCCACGTCGATCCGCCGCCGGTCTTCCACGCGTCAGGCGTGGAATCGGCGGTCTTCGGCCACGTCTCGTGACCGGGCTCGCCCGGCGCCGGAATCGTGTAGGTGCGCCACAACTCCTTGCCTGTTTCCGGGTCCCAGCCGACCAGGAATCCGCGGGTCGCATTCTCGCCACCGGTCGTTCCCGTGATCAGCACGCCGCTCGCGAACAACGGCGCCGCGACGCCCTTGTAGCCTTCCTTGAAGTCGGCAAACTTCTGCTTCCAGATCTGCTTGCCGGTCTTCATGTCGAGCGCCAGCAGGTGCGCATCGAGGGTCGTGCGGTAGAGCTTGCCGTTATAGAGCGTCGCCGGGCCGCGCATGATGGCGCCGGCATTCGCGATGCGCATCACTGCGCGATCGTACTGGACCGGCGTGCGCCAGATCTGCTGTCCGGTTGCGACGTCGAGCGCGAACGTCCAGTTGCCGTTCACGACGTACATGACACCGTTGTAGATCGTCGGCTGCGACAGCTCACCCATCTCGTTCATGAGGTTCGTGCTCCAGATCGGGACGAGCCGCTTGACGTTCGACTTGTTGATCTGCCGCAGCGGGCTGTACATCGGAATGCCGTACCCCATTCCGAACGTGAGCACGTTTTCCGTATTCTTTCCGTCGCTCAGCAGCTCTTCGGCCGTCTGAGCCGAGACGAGTCCGCACGACGAGCACAGTAATGCTGCGACTAACCCCTTCATGACTCCCCCTTTAAATTCGTATCGAGCCTGGCGCACGCGCGGACCTTTGCGGTGCGCATTTATACTAATGCGTAAATCAAGGAAAGTGAAGCATCGCTAATCAGCCCATAATCACAGCGGCGCACGAGCGGTCGCAATAAAGTATGCTGGTAGCGTCGCTAGCATGCACGATTCGGTGGACCGGCTTTTCCAACGCGCTTCGAAGGAGCGGCGACCATGAAGGTGACAAAGCTTTCTCCGCATATCGGTGCGGAGGTAATGGACATTGATCTCCGCGAGCCGATCGACGCGGAGGCTCGGCGGCGCCTCAACGCAGCGGTCGTCGAGAATGTCGCGCTCGTCATCCGCGACCAGGCCTTCACGCCCGAGCAGTATCTCGCCGCGGTCGCGCTGTTCGGTGAGCCGATGGAACAGCATTTCACGCAATACGCGCTGCCCGATTGTCCGCTGGTGCATCAGGTGTCGAACCGCCACACGGATAAGTCCGGCAAACGGGTGAAGCACGGCGCGGATTGGCATACCGACCACACCAATCATGTGCGGCCGCCGAAGTACACAAGCCTTTATGCGGTCGCGCTGCCCTCGTCGGGCGGTGACACGGCGGTGGTCAACATGCGTGCCGGCTACGAAGCGCTGCCCGATGCGATGAGACAGAAGATCCAGGGCATGAAGACGGTCAACGTGTTCCAGGGCAGCGCGTCGGCGCGCTATTCCGGGCAGTCGGCCGACGCACAGGCCGAGCAAAAGCCGGAGCCGGTGCTGCAGCCTTTGGTACGGACGAATCCCGAAAATGGGACCAAGGCGCTTTACTTCCATCCGGTGAAGGCTGAGAACATTGTGGGCATGGGCGCCGCGGAATCGCAGGCGCTGCTCGCCGATCTGCTTGAACGGTCTGTCCGGCCCGAGTTCGTCTACCGTCACAAATGGCGCAAGGGCGATATGCTGATCTGGGATAACAGGGCGGCGATGCACCGCGCTCATTTCGATTACGATCCTGACCAGTATCGTCTGCTTTACCGTGTGCTCGTGCGCGGCGAGCTGCCGATCTAGAGAGTGGCGATCGCTAAGCCGTAGAGGTTTGCAACGTGTGCTTTGCGAACGTCGTCAAAACCGTTTCAGCGCTCCCTGTAATCTTGCTCGCGTTCGCGTTGCCTCTTTGCAAGGCGTGGGCGCAGTATCCCGAGCGCGCGATCCGCGCCATCGTGCCGTTCGCACCTGGCGGATCGAACGATGGCATGGCGCGACTGATTTCGCCCGAGATTGCCAGGGCGCTCGGGCAGCAGGTCATTGTCGAAAACCGCCCGGGTGCAGCCGGCAACATCGGCATCGATGCGGTCGCCAAATCGCCGCCCAACGGCTACACGATCCTCTACAGCGCGACGGCTTCGACGCAGAATCCGGCGCTCTTTCGCAAGCTGCCGTACGACCCGCTGCGCGACATCCAGCCTGTTGCCGAGGTGGGGCAGGCGCCGTACGTGTTCCTCGTCAATCCCCGCGTGCCCGCGAGAAACGTTCAGGACCTGGTCGACGTCGCTCGCAAAAATCCCGGCAAGCTCAACGCGTCCTCCGGCGGCATCGGCACCCGGCTTGCGTCCGAATTGTTCCAGATCCAGAACAAGCTGACACTCGAGATCATTCCGTATAACGGCGCCGGATTGGCTGCGCTCGCCGTGATGACGGGCGAAGCCGATTTCGCGATCATCGACGCGTCTCCTGTGCTCGGACAGATCGCCGCGGGCAAAATCAGAGCGCTCGCAGTCGCGGGAGAAAAACGCGTGAAGTCGTTGCCGAACGTGCCGACGACGACGGAAGCCGGGTTTCCCGGCTACAAATCGGGAACGATATTCGGCGTCTATGTCGCCGCGGGAACGTCGGCCGACACCGTGCAGAAGCTCAACACCACGATCAACAAGATCATCAGTGTGCCGTCGATGGCGGAGCGCCTGAGGGCGCTCGGCGCAGAAGCAAATCCCAAGAGCGTCGAAGAGTTCTCCGCGCTGTACCGGAAAGAGATCGAGAAATGGAAAGCCATCGTCAAGCAGGCGAACATTCCAACGGTAGACTGACGACGTGGAGCGTCATTCTGGACGGGCCAGCAAGGGCACGATCCAGACTCCATCTTGACTTTGAGTGTCTGAATGGATTCCGGATCACTTGCGCCGCGCGGGTCCGGAATGACGTATTTTGTCATTCTAGCGCTGCCGCCGGAATCCATTTTTCTCACGACGTCCTGACGACATTGATTGAACGGACTTAAAAATTAAAGCAATGAGACCGACAGCGATTACCGCGATGCTCGTCGCGGCGCTCTCGTGCGGCGCGGCTTTCGCCGATTATCCCGAGCGGCCGCTGCGCGCGATCGTGCCATTCACGACAGGCGGGCCGAACGACACCCTGGCGCGCGTGATCTCGCCTATGCTCGCAAAAGCGCTCGGCCAGAATGTCATCGTCGAAAATCGGCCCGGTGCGGACGGCCGCATCGGCATCGAGGCACTCGCAAAGGCCGCGCCGGACGGCTACACGATGCTGTTCAGCGGAGACGCCGTGGCGCTCATCCCTGCGCTGCGGCGAACGGTCCCGTACGATCCGATCCGCGACATTCAGCCGGTCGCCGAATTAGGCACGTCGCCCTATGTGATCGCGGTGCATCCTCAAGTCCCGGCAAGAAACGTGACGGAACTGATCGACCTCGCGAAAAAGAATCCCGGCAAACTCAACGGTTCCTCGGGCGGCAACACGACGTTCATGTCGCTCGTTCTATTTCAGCTCAGATCGGGCACGCGCGTCGTCAACATAACGTATAAAGGCGCCGGTGACGCTGCCCTTGCGGTGGTTAGGGGCGAGGCGGACATGGCGATCATGGATCCCCTGGCCTTTGGAGCCCATCTCCATTCGGGGCGCGTACGGATGCTCGCCATCGCAGGCGCCAGGCGAAGTCCGGCGTTACCGGAGTTGCCGACAGCGAAGGAAGCCGGATTGCTCGATTACACGGCCGAGTCTTTGTTTGGCGTGTTCACCACCGGCAGGACGCCGCCCGACATCGTTCGCAGGCTCAACATCGAAATCAACAAGATCGTCGCTTCGCCCGAAATTTCTAAACGTCTGGTTGCGCTCGGCATCGAGCCGAGTCAGAAAAGTGTCGAAGAATTCACCAGGCAGTACCTCGCCGAGCTCGCGAAGTGGAAAGACGTGGTCGCGCGCGCGAAGATACCTCTCGAGAGCTGACTAAATTTGCGCGGCGAACAGCCGGTCTAGAGCTGCGCTATCATCGGCGCCGAGCCCTCACTGCGGAGCGTGCTATGCAGATCACCGTCGAGAAACCGTCCACCGACACCATACGCGCGAGCTTCAATTACGTCGTCCCGACCGGCAAGCCGGCCATACGCTATATCGACTGGCCGGAGATGGAGCAGAACGCCGTCCCACCGGAATACGAGCTGCACGAAATGGTGGTGCGCAACGGCAGGCCGCTGCGCGACACGTTCAAATTCGACATTCACGGATTCGTCTTCGTCGATCACCCTACGAAGGAGAAGGACTTCGCCGATGAAGCGGAGCGCAAGCGCGTCTACGATCCCGAAGTGCAGGCGCTGATCAAAAAGCATTCCGGTGCGTCGGAGGTGATCGTGTTCGACCACACCATCCGCATCACCGACGATGAATCGCAGCGCATTTCGGGTGCGCGGCCGACGGTCAAAGGCGTGCACAACGACTACACCGAGAAGTCAGCACCGACACGCCTGCGCGAAATCGTGGGTGATGCCGAAGCCGAGCGCCGCATGAAAAAGCGCTGGGCGATCGTGCAGATGTGGCGGCCGATCCGCGGTCCGGTAGTGATCGATCCGCTCGGCATCTGCGATGGCCGCAGCATTCCACAGAAAGGTTTCATCCGCGTGGAGCGGCGTTACAAGTATCGGACGGGTGAGGTGTATCACATCGCCTACGATCCGATGCACGCGTGGTTCTACTTCCCGCTGATGGAGCGTGACGAGGCGCTGGTCTTCAAGGTATTCGATTCCGACGTCAGCAAGCTCTCGCGCTTCACGGCGCACAGCGCGTTCGACGATCCCGCAACGCCGGCGGGAGCTCCGCCGCGCGAAAGCATCGAGACGAGGACTTTCGCCTTCTTCGATTGAAGGCGGGCGCGAGCACGCAAGCGCCAAACTAGCGGTCTCCCCGTAAGCAATCTCAAAACACTCCGTCGTTCATGCTTCGACCGCGGCACATTGGTGCCTGGCTCAGCACGTACGGGTTTTGAATGACTTCTCAGGGTTGCGCCAGCAGACGCTCGATCGCCTTGACGAATTTGGGATCGGTCGGCGTAACTGCGCTTTCGTACGCCAGCACCCGCTCGCCCTTGCGGTCGACGAGGTACTTGTGGAAATTCCAGCGCGGGCGGCTGTTCGATGCCTGCGCGAGCCGCTCGTAGAACGGATTGATCGGTCCCTTCGCGACCGCCGACTTGGCGAACATAGGAAACGAGACGCCGTAGTTGACCTCGCAGAACTTGGCGATCTCCTTGTTCGAGCCCGGCTCCTGCGCGCCGAAATCGTTCGACGGGAACCCTATCACCACCAGTCCTTTGTCCTTGTAGTGGCGATGGAGCTCTTCGAGTCCCTCGTACTGCGGCGTGTAACTGCACTCGCTCGCGGTGTTCACCACCAGCAGCACCTTGCCTTGGTACTGGCAAAGCGATGCGGCATCTTCGGTCAGCGAAGGCAGCTTCAGGTCGAGCAGAGGCGGGCACGCGGCCGCGCTGATGGAGCTCGCTAGAGTGAGGACGAGGGCGAGAATTAGGCGCATCACGCGAGGCATGCTACAGCGCGTAGGATGCGGGGTCAAAGGGAGCGATCGATCTCGAACCGCACGCCTCCCGCCGATGTCCTCTCAGGTTTTCGCCTCTTTCAATGTCGGCTTCATACGAAGCCGGCTCAGCAGCGGCCACAGAACGATGACGATCACGATGGCCATGATCGTGGCCGCGATGGGCCGGGTGAAGAAGATCGTCACGTCGTCGTGCGACATTTTCAGGGACTGCCGCAGAGAGACCTCCATCATTCCGCCCAGCACCAAGGCCAGCACGAGAGGCGCAAGCGGGTAGTCCATTTTCTGGGCGAGGTAACCGATCGCGCCGAACGCCAGCATCAGCCGTCTTCTGCTGCCAGCGCTCCTGGCGATCATTATTTGTGAAATCGGTGATCGCAACCGTCATCATACAGCGATCGAGCGCCGCTGTTAGCGGCTTGGCGCATCGCGAACTTGTCGCGAAACTGCGTCGCAGTGGGCTGAGGAATATATTCCGGCGTGTGCCGGAAGATCATGATGATTGCGTAAAACGTGCGCCGCTGAAAAGACGCGAGGCCGCGGGCGGAGAAGAAGACGCTACTTCACGCCCGAGAATTTCTCGGCAAACGTCTTCAGCTCGGGCGCGTTGAGATCCGAAATCGCCCAGAGCGTCATACCGGCACTGGTCCAATGAAGGACGTGATAGCCTTGTTTGGACAGCGGCTCGGAGGCGGCGACAGGCCGCGCCCCGTTGTCAGGCCAGACGAACAGATCGATCATATGCTGACGCCGGCCGTAGACCAGGACGGCAACGGGGCGGTGATCGAGGTAGTCAAGGCGCCCGCCGACGAGCGGAAACCCCGCGCTTGCGAGATCGGGGACCGGAGGCGAAAAATCGAGCTTCGAGCTCAGCCACGGTTTGACGGTATGGCGCTCGGAAGATGCCACATCGGCCAAATGGCCGGTCAGTGTCGCACGGGCATGGCTGCTGATGACCTCTTCTGCGACCAGCTCTTTCGCCGGCGGGTCGTTCAGCTGAGCGGCTATGATCCACGTCACTACAGCCGTTACAGCAACGAGCGCCGCTGGCCGCAACCAGTGCCACCACGCACCGTGTGCTCGGCCGGGTGCAACATTGCGTTGGTCTACACGAGCGCGAATCTGCCGCGACAGCCGCTCGGGAGCTGCACTATAGGGTACTGCTTCTTTGATCAGTGAGCTGAGCGAGCTCAGGCGGTCGAGGGCGCGTTGGCATCCTCCGCAGTGCTCGAGGTGCTTTTCGAAGCGGGTGGTCGTCACCGCGTCGAGCTCGCCGTCGGCGTAGCACTCAATAACGGTTTGTGCCTGCGCGCAATCCAATGTCACGACTCCTGCTGGCCCGGGTGTAAAGCTCGGTAAAGCAACTTGCGGGCGCGCGACAGGCGCGACATGACCGTGCCGAGCGGAATTTTCGCGATTCGGGCAATGTCCTGATACGACAAGTCTTCCAGTTCCCTCAACACGATGACTTCGCGGAACTCCTCAGGTAACTCCTGGAGGGCCGCGCGGAGGAGTCGCTTGGCCTCTTCGCGTTCCAGGTCGCGGATCGGATCTTCGCCAGCCCCTTCCGCCCAGAACGCATGAGCGCTGTCGTGCTCCTGCAGGCCATCCTCATCGAACGGCACATTCAGGGTGTCGGAACGGTTCTTCTTCAGGCCGCTGTAATACGTGTTGCGCACGATTGCAAGAAACCACGCACGACTGTTCCCACCGCGAAATGTCTCTAGGAACTTCAGAGCGCGCAAAGACGCTTCCTGAACCACGTCTTCGGCATCGCGCTCGTCGCGCGTCAGCCACCGGGCCAGGTTGTAGGCCGCGTCCATATGAACCATCACAGTGGTCTCGAACCGAGTTCCATTAATTGGACTGCCTGCGCTCGGGTTCTTGGGCGCCATATAGAAGACCACTTTCCACGGCTTTTTATTCCCGACGCGATTATGACTTATTTCGGGAATTTTTCCCCCCACTGCGCAGTTATATCACGCGTAACACGGCCTGCGCAGTTTCAACCCAGCGCTTTTACGAAAGGTGCCCCATGAAGAATGCTCCCCGAAATGGACTCGAACGTTCCAACCCTGACTCGACTGCGCACGTCGCCGAAAAAAATCAGCGGCTGAAATTCGCGGGCGCCATTTTGGTGCTCGCCCTGATTCTGTTCGTGGCGACGCAATGGCCGCAGCGTGATTCGAATGCCGCACGTTTGACAGCACCGCAAAGCGATGGCACCACCGAAGCTACATTCGTGATCGATTATTTTCCGGCCCAGTTTGACAGCCCTGCCAAGAACGGCGCGCCGGAAGATCACATTC
This sequence comes from Betaproteobacteria bacterium, assembly GCA_028291945.1. Lineage (GTDB taxonomy): Bacteria > Pseudomonadota > Gammaproteobacteria > Burkholderiales > SG8-41 > JAQGMV01. The sequence continues at coordinate 44,546 of JAQGNH010000389.1, read as the reverse complement.
AGGCGTTCTGACGTATCCGCAACACATCACGATCAACTATCGATTCAGTCGAATGGGAGCAATCATATGGTCAGTCAAAAACAAAGAAACAAGTTGATCGAGGCTTACAAAGACGAGCCGCTCTACGCTGCCGGAACACTACTTAAATGCGGAGCGTGTCTCCTCGTCCTGGTCGGCCTGGTGGTCGTGGGCACCGCAGGCGAGCCGACAGACGCGCCGCTCGCGCAGGCGCAGCGTTCGGGTGATTCTCCGGTCATGGGCACGACCCCGCACTATTTGCAGGAAGCACGAGTGTCGTCCAGTCGACCCGAACCGGCGCTCGAGAGTGCGGCTGACCCGGCGACCACGCTGGGCACACAACCGGTCGCGTTCGACAGGGGATGCCCTGGCGGGTGCCCATCGGTTTCCCGGTGAACAAAGTGCAACGAGCCATGACCGCTCGCGTGAAACGAGGCTCGTCAGGGGACTCGCCGAAATCAGGCGGTAAAGGCGCTATGCCATTAGGAGTACCCGTTAAGTGCTATGGCATCAATAGGCCTGCACGTGGCATTTTTCTGACCATCGCTTCTCACTGAGTACGCCATGCTTGATTTACTGTTTGCTCTGGGACAATTTCTGTCTGTCATTGCGCTCTTGTACGGATTGATCCTGACTGTCGCCCATCACGACTGTATAGACGAGATGCGTTCAAGCTACGATCCGATCACGGGACATGACTGGCTCCCGATTCGCGCGCAGCCTTCTCGTCATTCTGTTCAAGCGGACGCAGAAGCGTGTGCGCCGTACCCACGTGAGCCGATTGCTGCTGAGCAGTGCGGCTGATGGGCGCTCAGACACGCACGCTCGCCCTATGGGCTCCGCTTGCTATCTGCCTTGCGACCGTTGCGTGTAGTGACCGGGACGGCGGGCGTCCCGCGGTTGCTGCCACTGGACTTTTGCGCGTAGAGGTCAGTTATCCGACCAGCGCTGCGTACGATCCGAGTGCAAGCATTCTGTTTGTTGGAAGCAGGTGCGTGTGCGTTGACTTGGGCCGAGGGCAGCCGAGATCTCCGCGGATTCTCAGAAGGGGTGCTGTATGTCGCCGGTGGATTTCGCGACGGCGTAAAGCGCATCGCGCTTCCTGCACTGCATCCTGCTGAAGTGGCCCGGGTTCAGACAGTCGCGCAGGCAATCGTGCCGACAGATTTCGTAACCATTCAACGCAAGCTGCTGGTGGTAAGTTCTCAATTATCCGAACACCCGGATTTCAATGGGGACGGGCAGCCGAGCACCCCATTCAGCATCGTTCCTGTCGCGTACGCTCCATCTCAACGCTGACGCGCCCGCGGCCTTCGGGAGACTCGATCGGCTGCGTTTGCTCGTCGCGCGTGTCTTCGCCTTTGCGCTGATGTTATCTTGCGGTCTTGCTTCCGCTCAACGCGCTGTGCCGGTGCGGCTCAGCGATGCCGGTGTCCGAGGGGTCACTTGAAATCGCCGCTGAGGAGGCGTTCCAGCCTCGAAACGGAGGGGTACCAGACCAGGAACTGTAACGTTATTGCAGACCTTGCGAATGCGGTACATCTCGATGGGCGGTGACGATTCCCCTTTCAGTTCGCAGGTCACTTCCACACAGCTGATACTCTTGAGCCATGAACAGATTGTGACCTCGGAACCGTCAGCATTTGCTATCTCCGTCAAGAACGACGCATCTGGGTAGAACGGTCGATTTGCCCCATTTTCGGAATGGACATCTTGTAGAACTGTATAAAAACTTCCGTTCAACTCCAAAAAGCCCAGAGCCTTTTCCATGAACAGAGAAAGGTATTGTGTGTATGAGAAGCCACCCAGCACATCGGTAATCACCTGGAATTGTCCCAGTTCTTCTAACGAATACTCGCGCAAGCGCTTGCCGACGAAATACTGAAGTTGCTGGGATTCAAGCTTTGAGGCTGTTTGGTGCCAGTGACTTGTCCTTCGGTCTTCGATCGATATTGCGATCGCCTTTGCTTTCTTGCCGTGTCGCTCTGATCCTTGCAGCATTGCGTCGTATTTTGAAGTGCAATAATCCAATACTGCTCGGCCTTCACCGGCTCCAATATCCAGCCATCGATCGTTTGGGCCAAGATTTGCCAATGAGCGATTGAATGCGGACGATAGAAACACTGTGTAGGACAGAAGAGATCTATCGATGACATAACCCTCAGGTCGATCTTCCCCTCTGCTTTGATAGATCCCCGCTTGCTTCGAAACTTCCTCGTTGAATGCGGAGCCGGCGGGAGGTTCGGAATGAGATGCCGTCACCCAAAGGGTTTGTAAAACAAACATGACTGCCACCGTAGATTTCGGGCTTATCATCGATTGTGGTCACATCATGCTGAGGAAAATAGCAACATGCCTCTGCGGAAAGTCTATCGTCGAGTTCGGGTGCCGTCCTACTCTGGCCTGCACGACTTTACAGCCACGGTGGCTCGCGTTCGCAACGCGCGAAGGTTTTCAGCTTACATTCTCGAGTAACCGCTTTCTTTCTGACCGCGGATGGCAAGCACAAACACTGTATCAAGCTCCGGCACATAGCGATATAGCGCGACATAGCCCTCGGCGCCACGTCCTATAACAAGTTCCCTCAAGTCTGCTCGTATCGGCCGTCCGATGAGCGGATTGCTTTCGAGCACGTCGATGGCCCTGATGATCCCTTCGATGCGAGACGGCGCGTCGGGGATCTGATGCTGAAGAACATGTTCCAGGATGCGATCGAAATCATCTGCTACCTCTGGTGCGAGCTCGACTCTCGACACGATCAGCGCGCGAGAACTCGGAGCTTCGGTCGAACGGTTTTCTTGCCGGCGACTCGACGCTCGAGATAGCGACGCATCTCACTCCATGGCACCGTCTTGCCTGAGGCGACAATCCCGGCGTACCGCCTCTCGGCCGTATCCTGAAATTCCGCCCGCAGCTCCTCCTGTTGTGCCTTCTCGGCTATTGCTTCCAATATGAAACCGTGCGCGGTGGTTCCGGCGCGTTCTGCCGCGCGAGCGATGCGCTTTTTGAGCTCCTGCGGAAGGCGAATAGTGGTCGTAGACATACCCAAATACTCCTGTTAACAAGCGGATCGTAGCACATTAGTGCTACATAGGCGCCGTGCTTCCTGATGCCGCATCGCTGCAGATTATTTGTGAGAGAGGAGTCGCGATGGCGGATGCGCTCTCACCGCTTGCAATTGGTACCGAGCAGATCGCCTGCATCTCGCAGCGCCAGCAGGCTATTCGATCTTGATTCCGGCCGCCCTCACCACATTCGAGAAGCGCACTAGGTCTGCTTTGACCATGGCCGCAAACGCTTCCGGGCTCGCGCTGCGGGCGCGATCCGTGCCGAGCTGATCCATCTGCGCTTTCACCTCCGGCAGGTCCTGCGCGCGATTGACTTCGGCGTGTATCTTGCGCAAGAGCAGAGTGGGCGTACCGGCAGGCGCGAATACGCCGTACCAGCTCGACATCTCGAAGCCACGCACACCCGCTTCCGACACGGTCGGAACGTCAGGCAACGAAGCAAGGCGTTTGGGCGCCGCGGCGGCGAGCGCGCGCAGTCGCCCCGCTTTCACGTACGGCATCACGGCGGCGGTCGTATCGAAGCTCACCTTGACGTGCCCGGCGATGAGGTCCTGCACCGATAGCCCCGCGCCCTTGTAAGGCACGTGAACGAGCTCGGTGCCGGTGGCGTGCATGAAGAGCGCGCCGGCGATATGAGACATGCTGCCGTGACCCGACGAAGGAGTGGTGAGCTCGCGGGGCTTGGCCTTGGCGAGCGCGATCAGCTCTTTCACGGTGCGCACCGGCACCGATGGATGCACGGAAATCAGATGCGGCACAGAACCGGCTAGCGTGACGGGCGCAAAATCCTTGGCGGAATCGTACGGCAGCTTGGGATAGAGCGCCGGCGCAATGGTGTTGGTGCTCGCATGTCCCATCAGCAGCGTGTAGCCGTCGGGCGCCGCGCGCACAACGAGCGCCGCGGCGATCGTGCCGGTCGCCCCGGGACGGTTGTCGATCACGATCTGCTCGCCCCACGCAGACGCAAGCCGCGGCGCGAGTATGCGCGCGACAACGTCCGTGCCCCCGCCTGGCGCAAATCCGACCAGCATGCGAATGGGCCGCTTCGGATAATTCTGTGCGGCGCCGACCGTTGCACCGGCGAGCAGCACGGCACAGCACAGCGTGGCGATCATGCGCGGCGGCATCGGACTCAATCGGGTCTCCTCAAGCATCGCCTCAGCTGACTGGCATAATCGGGCACAGCAGGTCTGCGGCGGTGCACGAAGAATAACGGAGAACTCGGCACAGGAGCGCAAGCGGGCAGATAACGAGGACAGCCAGATGACAACACTAGAGCGAACTGCGACAGCCGTACCAAAACCCGACTTGGGCCCGGAGATTCAATTCGGGAAGCCTGCGGGTGGATGGCGCCTCCAGCTTTACAAGGTGGTCTTCGAGTCGGATACGCCAGCCGGCAAAATTTTCGACATCATCGTGATCGCTGCGATTCTGCTGAGCGTCGCGGCGGTGATGGTAGACAGCGTCGAGAGCGTGGCGAGGCAGCACGGCAGGCTGCTGAACATCGCCGAGTGGATGTTCACCATTCTGTTCACGATCGAATACATCGCACGTCTCTTATCCGTCGAGCGGCCCCTGCGTTACGCCACGAGCTTTTTCGGCATCGTCGATCTGGTCGCTGTGCTGCCGACGTATCTCGCGGTCGCATTTCCCGAAGCGCAGGTGCTGATCGATGTCCGTATTCTGCGGCTTCTCCGCTGCTTCAGGATTTTCAAGCTGACGGCGTACCTCAGCGAAATGCGCCTGCTCGGCAGCGCGATGGCGAACAGCATGCGCAAGATACTGGTGTTCCTCTCGGTAGTCGTGATCGTTGTGCTGATCGTCGGAACGCTCATGTATGTGATCGAAGGCCCGCAACATGGCTTCACCAGCATTCCCAAAGCAGTCTACTGGGCGTTGTCGACCATCACGACCGTGGGCTACGGCGACATTGTCCCGCGCACCGAGCTTGGACGCACGCTAGCGTCGATCGTCATGCTGATCGGCTGGGGCATACTCGCAGTGCCTACCGGTATCGTCACCGCCGAGATGACTGCGCAGAGATTCACAACGCAATCAGCACGGGCGCGTTGCAGCGCATGTGGCAGCGCCGGCCACGAGTCCGATGCCGCGTATTGCAGAGTATGCGGCGCGCCGCTGTCGGGCGCGGCTTGATTAGTGTTTTAGTTCAAAGCGGCGTTCGGGAGGCGTTCCTGCCTGGTAATGAACCAGTCCCAAAGGCGGGACTGTAACGTCATTGCAAACTTTGCGAATACGAAAGGCCTCAGTGGGCGGTTCCCACGATTTTCCTTCGCACGTCACTTCCGCACACGTAATACGCTTGAGCCAGGAACAAACTTTCAGTTCTGAACCGTCGGCATTTACGATTTCAGTCAGGAATGGCGAGCCGGGATAGAAGGGGCTATTCGTTCCATCTTCCCGATGCACGTCTTGCAGAACCGTAAATAAACTGCCGTTCAATTCCAACAAGCCGAGTGCCGTCTCCATAAACCGGGAAAGATTATCCGTGTATGAAAACCCACCCATGACGTCCGTAATAACCTGAAATCGTCCCAGTTCTTTTAACGAATACTCTCGCAAACGTCTGCCAGATAAATATTGGATTTGATTCACTCCAAGGGTTGCGGCGGTTTGTTGCCAGAGCGGCGTCCTTCGGTCTTCTATGGATATTGCGACTGCCTGGGCTTTCGCGCCGCGTCGGTCTCGTCCTGCGAAGTGCATCCGGTCGTAGCTCGGGGCGTAATAATCCAATATAGCTTGGCCCTGGCCGGCCCCGATATCGAGCCACCGATCTGCCGGGCCAAGAGATGCCAACGCGCGATCGAACCCGGAGGATAGGCCGTGTGCGTAGGTTAAAAGCGCGCGATCGACGGTATAACCCTCGATGACTTGTTGTCCTTCGCTGCGATAGATACTTTCCTGCTTTGAAAATTCATCATTGAAGTTGGGGCTGCCGAGATCCTCGGCATGGGATGCCGCCAGCCACAGGATGGGCAGTAAGAGTAGGACGACTGCTCGTATTTGAATCATAGGCTCCTCATTATTTTTTCTTCGGGTTAAAGAACTTCCCATTTTCAAAAACAGGACGAAAACTTGTCCAGGCATAATCGAACGTGCCGGTAGCTGAAAGACTAACGGCAGCTGAGGTCAATGCGCTGACAAAGGTGACCTGCAAGTCTTCCGTCGTATTTGGATCGTGTCCGGAGTTTTGCAACGCGAACTCCGAAGGAAACTGCGCGTCTTCATGGGCAGCGTCTCTGATCGAGACTTCAGCAATGCCGCTGCGGATAAATCGATAGAACCAGTCGCGGTTGCGTGCGGAGGCGACTTCGTCGTCAGCACCCAGCACCATCACAGGTTTATTGATTCGCCGCAAATAATTCGGCACGTCCTTGGCTGCGGCCGCGGGATCGAGCAAGATGCCGCCCGCGGCGGGGGCGCCTTCAGCCAGCGCAACAGCCACTGCGGCCCCCCCAAACGAATGCCCGACGAGGATAATTTTGTTTACGTCAATTCGGCTATCGATCACTTCTGGCGAGCGGTAAATCAAACTGACGATTCTTGCCAACGTTTTGCCATTGCTGATCCATGGACCCTTGTTGGGAAGCTGGAGGCTTAGACAATGCATTCCCCACGATGCCAAATGCATCGCCTGATTGGCATGCGCTCCTTTCGAGCTGTCATGCCCATGCAGGAAAATAACCAGAGGCGCTTTTTCAGCCGGCGCCGACAGAAACAAATCGGCCTTGATGCGCTCAGTACTCGATAGGTGCACTTCACGGTCTTTTTGTACGGCCACGGCAAATGGACCGTGCAATCGGAACAGATCAAGATCGGTTTCGTTATTGAGCAACAGTTCCTGCAGCTCAGGTACGGTCCTCGTCTTGAGCGACGCTTCGTAGAGAGGCGGCACGCGTGTACAGCCGCTGACGAGCGTCAGCCAAACAATGAAGAATAAACTCGAACGTCTAAGAATTGCCACTCCAGTCAATTGGAGAATAGAGAACCGAGGGGAGCGGTCCTCTGTTAATCACCGTTCGCCCTGATGCTTCGACTGCGTCCCCCGTTCGCCCGGAGCTCGTCGAAGGGTGAACGGCTGACGCTCAGCACACGGCGAGTCGAAGGGTGAACGGTTATTCTGTTACGGACTCTTCAGTTTCTAGCCGCTGGCGCCTCTAACAACGTGGAACGAACCACGCAGGCAAGCGTTGTGTCCTTCACGCACGCAGCCGTAAGTTCGATTCTTCGAAGATTCGCAGCGTGTCCGCCACGTCATACGGGCCTTCTTTGAAAGTCTTCGGGTCCCATTCGCTGCGGGGGGTATTGAAGAAATCGCCGCCATAGACGTGAATTGCCGCAGTCATCTGCTCGAGCGGATTGGTGACCGAATGGATGACTGCGGTGCCCAGCCGAACTGCATCCTTCGCGTTAAGCTCTTTCATTCCATGCCGGGTGAGACCGTGCTCGGATCGGCGATAGAAGAAGTTCTCCTCGCGCCCGGCATAGATCCCGATCACGGCCCACATACGATGATCGTGAGGCTTGACTTCCATTCCCGGCCCCCAGCACAAGTTCAGGATGGTGAGATCGTCCTGCTTGTATAGCGTGTTAACACCTGCGCGGTTGGGTTCACCGAGCGCCTGTACGATTTGGGCGGGCTCGCTCATTACTCGTGCGACCAGCTCCCGCATCGCCTCTTGCGCGTCCTGCTCCCTGAGCGCGGCACGGCATTCTTCGATGAAGCATTCCTTATCGAACATGGGCGGCCTCCTTCGGGCAGATGGTCGTAGCAAACAAAACCCGCTCCTGCGCGCTTGCCGGCATTCGGCATCGGCGTTCCCAGCTTCAGAATGGTCGGTCGCCTCTGACGAGGATGCGGTAAAGCATGCGGTGCTGGCTATGGTCGTAGTCGAAGCCCGCCTTGTGCATGGCCGAGCGGTTGTCGACGATAAGCATGTCGCCGAGCTTGTATTCGTGCACGTAGACGAACTGCGGCCGGATGGCAGTCTCCAGTAGCTCGTCGAGGAAAGCCTGCGTTTCCTGCGGCTCCATGCCAAGGATCCTCTCAGTCTTGCTCTTGTGGAACCAGATCGCTTTCGTGCCGCGCTCCGGGTGAGTCCGCACGAGCGGTTGGATTGTCGGGGGAACTTGCGACTCCTGCTGTGCGCGCAGGATGTCGGGATTGGCGATCTTGAAGCGCGCACTGCTGATGAGGCTGCAAGCCGTCTTCATGTCAGTGATGCGTTGCTTCCATTCCTCGGGTAGCGCGTCGTACGCCGCCCGCATATTGCAGATCGACGTGCCGCCACCTTTATCCGGCAGTGCCACCGGGTAGAGCATCGTGAACTTCGGCGGGCGCTCCTGATTGGTATGGTCCGTATGCCAGGTGGCGTTTTTTCCCACTTTCGCCGGATTGCCCTGGCTGTCCTTGTGGCGGTTCGACAGCACGCTCACGAGCGGCAAGCCATCGACGAGGTAGCGGCGATTCTGGTCCTCCATGAGCTCGCCGAAGAGCTCTGCGGCAGCCTGGTACTGTGCCGCCGTAAATTTCTGACCCCGGATCACCATGACCACGTGCTCGGCCACAACGTCGTTGAGACGCTGACGGGTCGCAGCGTCGATCGGCTCCCGCAAGTCGATGCCGGTCACCTCTGCTCCGATATGTTCCTTGAGCTTGGTGACCTTCATCGTCTCTGCTTTCGCTAACATTTCCATGGTTTCATCTCCTCACGAAAGACGATCTACAGAGCTCTGATCCGCGCCCGCCGGTCAACACAAGATTCTACCCGCTACGTCACACGTTCCGCTGGCGACGCTGCGGCGTCCGGATACCGGTTCAGGCTTGACCAATCAGTGGGCGATTGAGCTCCGTGCGCCACTTGGCCGGGTCGGAATTCGACTCCGGGCCCGCGATATAGCATTCCCAAACATCTGGCGCTGGCGTATGCCCGTTGGCTGCGATCCACTTGATGAACTCGCCCCACGCGACGAATTTACATAACCCGTATGCCTGCGTCTTTGATCACCTTGCCCCACCTCTCGATGTCCCTTCGCATGGTCGCGGCGAACTCCTCCGGTGAGCTCGCCATGGTCTCGACACCGATGGTGAAATGGCGCTCCTTCACTTCGGGCTTGTTCAGCACGCGCGCGATCTCCTGATTGATGCGGCTGACGAGCGCGGGCGGCGTGCGGGCCGGGAGCACGATGCCTTGCGCAACGACTGATTCGAAACCGGGCAGACCCGACGCGGCCAGCGTCGGTAAATCGGGCAGCAGGGGAGAGCGTTCCGGACTGCCAACGGCAAGCGCTTTGACTTTACCGGCCTTGATGTGCGGCGCTGCAATCGTCGCATTGCAGAACATGATCTGCACCTCGCCCGCGACGAGCGCATTGATCGCGGGGCCGGTGCCCTTGTAATTGATGTTGACGATATTCACGCCTGTCATCGACCTGAAGAGCTCCGCCGCCAGATGTGACTGGCCGCCGATTCCGCCGGAGGCGTAATTGAGCGCCCCCGGCTTCGCGCGAGCCATTGCGATCAGCTCCTTGACCGAAGCGACGGGGATAGCCGTATTGATGACGACGACATTCGGCGCCCGCACGGCGACCATGACGGGCGCAAAGTCGCGCAGCGGATCGTACGGCGTCTTCTGTAGAAGCTGAGCGAGCCACAGGCTCGCGCCGTCGAGCAGCAGCGTATAACCGTCGGCGGGTGCTTTCGCCAGAATGCCTCCGCCGAAGTCGCCGCGATTGTCGACGATCACTTGTTGCCCGAGGTTCTCGGTCAGCCCTCGCCCGATGACGCGCGACGTGAAATCGCTGGTGCCGCCGGGCGCGGATGTGATGAGGCGTATCGGCTTGTTCGGATACGCTTGTGCGCAAGCACCGCCGGTCAGAAGCGCGAGCGCAAGCGCGAACAGCAACGAGGAAGATCGGAGGGACATGGCTGAATGCTATGCTCGAAACCGTGTGTTGGGGAATACCAATCGCGCACTCGCAGATCAGGGACCGGCTTCGTTTGAAATCGAAAGCTGACAAGCTTACCTCCGCCTCGCCTACTTTCCTGCGCTCTCCTTGAGCGTTGCGGTCGCGAGACGACTGGCCAGTATGGTCGACAGGTTATAAAGCAGCTTCGCGGCAATCAATGGCTCCTGCTTGAGGAAGCGCTTCAGGAACGGAGCCGACAGCACGAGGATCTCCGAAGGCGCACGTGCAGCCACGGAAGCAGTGCGACGCGTGGTCGTCAGAAAGCCGATCTCGCCGAAGATGTCGCCACCAGCGAGTGCGCGAAGCGGCCGCTCTTCATTGCCGTCGAGGATGACTTCGGCAAGCCCGGAAAGCAGGATGTAGATGGTATCGTCGCGATCGCCCTGACGAACGATGAAATCGCCCGGCTGCGCCTTGATGAGCGTGGCGTGCGCCAGGAAGCGATCGGCCTCCTCGCGGTTCAGGTTATGCAGCAAGGCGACCGCGTGCAGCGGATCGCTCGATACTCGCTCGGTGAGCAGATCGAAGAAGCTGCCCTCGGACAACAACGACGCTGTCTCCAGGCCGAGATACTCCGGGTAGGTTTGCGCGAACCAGTCGCGCACCTCTATGTCGTCGGAATACGCGGCGGCGAGCCGGCCGAGCGGCGAGTGAACTCTATCGAACAACTCCTGGTCGCCGATCAGCATCAGGATCGGCAGCTTGAAGCCGAAATAGGTGTCGTTGTAAGCGCGGGTAAAGCGGCGGTAACCCATGTGTTCGTAGAACTCGAGCATGTGAGGGCTGCAGTCGCCGTAATTCAGCCGTATGCCGCGGTGGCGGGCATCGTCGTAGGCTGCTTCGATCAGCCGCAGGATCGCTGTGCCGTGACGTAAACGCGGGTCGAGCATGAAGCGGCTCGTGGTGACGATCGCAGAAAGTCCGAACGCTGCAAGCGCCGGCTCCATGTGGAACTTCGCGATCAGGGCGCTCGGGTCGGGCAGCTGGTCCATGAATACGCACCGCAGCGATCCGACGATCGCGCCGTCTTCAACGAGCGCATACGAAAGACCCTGTGGATCGTACTCGTCCGCCAATTGGCGGCGTTGATGGTCGGCGCCAGGCGGCTGAAGCCCCATCTCCTCGACATAGATGCGATAGCGGAAAGCGTAGACCTCGGCGCGCTCCTTGGCAGTCTGCGCCAGCGCGACTGTGATGCTCACGCCTCGCCGTTAGCGCTGATCTGGTGGAAGATGCGTACGTAAAGGTCGGCGCTAACATCCGCCACGTGGTTCACGTCGGCTATATCCTGCGGTGCGGTGATGTGCTGAGAAATCACCTGAGTGAGGTCCGCCGTATGTTCGTGATCGGCGACGCCATGGCCTGCGACGAACTTGATCCCGCGCTTGCTGCCGCCCAACGCGCCCTGCAGGCCCGCGGCGACGCGCTTACCGAGGTCGTCGCCCATGGCCTCCAGCACGTAAAGCCAGCCGAACAGGCCAACCGGATTGACGCGGCCCGCGGTGTAGTATTCGAAGGCGATCATGGCGGCGCAGGCCGGCACCGGTCGCGCGGCTCGCACTGTCGCTTGATCTATGCCGAGCGCCGCAAGATCGTCGAGCGCCCACAGCTCGTGGCCCATCTCCTCTTCGGCATGATGCATCAGGTATCGGCTGGCTTCCGGATGCGAACGTGTGCACCGTGCGCCGGCAAGCGCGATCACCTCGGCGCTGTGACAGGCGTAATGAAAAACGTTGGTGAGATAGCGTCCATAGAGCGCCAGGTCGGGTTTGCCGGCGAGCACTGTCTGGATCGCCTTGATGCCGGTCAGTTCCCGCAGCACCCGCTGCCGGACCGCTAGTAAATACTCCATGGAAGCACCCCCTATTTCGATTCTACAGGCGACAGTTCATCCAGCAATCGCGTCGCAACGTTTTGCACGCTTGCTCCTGTGGCTCCAAGTCACCGCAGTGCTGTGTGGCATCGGCGCGGGCGGGCTCGCGGTTACCGCTCGTGAAAAAACTTAACTGCACACGGAAATTGTGAAGCGATGCAATCGCCCGAAGCGAGGGGGCAGCTCGCCAGGCAGGGCGCCGCGGCACAGTTAGAGTCTTCTGCCGAGTTCACCGCCTTCATGAAAGCCGAACGCGAGCGCATCGCGCGCATCGGCCGTGAGGCGCTATAACCCGCGACTAGAGTTGACTTCCGCCTCGGGCCGGTAAGCGACCCCAGCAACGGTCGCGAACCGAGCCCATCTTCGTCCACAGTTCGGTCTGCTCGGCAATTTCCAGCGCGTCGTCACTCTCCACGCCGACGTGGCACACTGTGCTCTCGAGCTATCAATCGATGAGGACCAACTGATGGACATCGCAAACCACCTGGTGTCTGAGAAAAGTATCGTTCATTCCGAGAAGGAGCTTGTCGAACGATGGCTCGGGCGGCTCGATGTAGCGCTTCAGAGCCAAAGCCGGGCGTCTCTCGCGTCTCTGTTTGCGCACGACGGCCACTGGCGCGACCTGCTCGCCTTTACCTGGTCGATCACACCGAAGCAGGGTGCCGAAGACATTGCAGCGTTGATGGTTTCGAAGCAGGGAACTGCCAGGGTGCGCGCGTTTGCCGTCGCAGAAGGACGCACGCCGCCCCGTCGCATTCAGAGAGCCGGCATCGATGTCATCGAGGGCATTATCCAGTTCGAGACCGAGGTCGGACGCGGCTTCGGTGTGGTGAGGCTGTTGGCCGCGGATCCCTCCAGGGCCTATCAGCTCATGACCGGCCTGCACGAGCTGAAAGGCTTCGAGGAAAAGATCGGCAAGCGCCGGCCGACCGGAGAAGCCTTCTCGCGCAACTTCGGCGGAACCAACTGGAAGGAACAGCGCATCGCCAGCCAGGCGTACGCCGACCGCGAACCCGTGGTGCTGATCGCCGGCGGCGGCCAGGCCGGACTGTCTCTCGCGGCCACACTCGGCCGGCTCGGCGTGGACACGCTCGTCGTCGACCGGTTCGAGCGCGTCGGCGACTGCTGGCGCAAGCGCTACCACTCGCTCGCGCTGCACAACGACACCAGCTACAACCACCTGCCTTACATGCCCTTTCCGGTCTCGTGGCCGACCTACCTGCCCAAGGACATGGTGGCCGACTGGTTCGAGGCCTACGCGTGGGCGATGGAGATCAATTTCTGGACCAGCATGGAGCTCGTGAGCGGAAATTACGATGAATCTGCCGGCAGGTGGAACGCCGTGGTCCGCCACGGCGATGGCACCGAGCGCACGCTGCATCCCCGGCATCTCGTCTTCGCCAACGGGCTGGTGGGTTCCCCGCATGTTCCGGAGTTGCCCGGGCTGAAGGATTTCAAGGGCGACGTGCTGCACACCACCGAGTTCACCGACGGCGCCAACTGGCGGGGCAAGAAGGCCCTGGTCATAGGCACCGGAACGAGCGGCCACGACGTCGCGCAGGACTTGCACGCGAACGGGTGCGAGACCACCATCGTCCAGCGCGGGTCGACGATGGTGATAAGCATCGATCCCTCGGCGAAGCTCGTCTATGGCATCTACAACGGCATCGCGCTCCAGGATGGCGATCTGCTGGCGAGCACGAACACCAAGCCGATAGTGAAAAAGAATCTGCAGGCGCTTACCGCGCGCATGTTGGAGTTCGACAGGAAGACGATCGACGGCCTGATCGCCCGCGGATTCAAGTTCGACGCCGGTGAGGACGGCGCCGGCCACCAGTGGAAGGTTCGCACGCGCTATGGCGGCTATTACCTCGATGCCGGTTGCTCCCAGCTGATCATCGACGGCGAGGTCGGCCTGCTGCAATACGACGAGATCGAGCGGTTCGTCGAAGGTGGCGCGTTGCTCAAAGACGGATCGGTCATGCCGGCTGACCTCATCGTCCTCGCGACGGGCTTCGTCTCGCAGGAAGTGGTGGTCGCAAAGCTCTTGGGCAATGAAGTCGCGAAGAAGGTGGGGCCCGTCTGGGGCTTCGGTCCGGACGGCGAGATGAACAACATGTGGAAGCGTACTGCGCAGGAAGGCCTCTGGTTCGTGGGAGGGAGCTTCGCGAACTGCCGGACCTACTCGCGTTATGTGGCCGTGCAGATCAAGGCGATCGAGGAAGGGATTTTGTCGAAGCACTAGCCGCGTCGCAACTAAACGCACGATCAACTCGACTGGAGGTGCCGCGTGAAAGAGAACAGCATCCGCAGAGCCGTGCGCGAGGGACGGGCCGCGCTCGGAACCGGGCTCAAGGAGTTCGCAACGCGCGGCGTTCCGCGGATCATCGAATCCTCCGGTTTCGATTACTGCATGATCGACATGGAGCACGGTGCGTTCGATCTGGAAACGATAGCCGATCTCGCCGCGTGGTTCGCGGCCACGGAAGTGTCGCCGATCGTGCGCATCCATAAAGCGTTCAGACATCTGATTCCGGGCATACTCGATCAAGGCATCATGGGAATACAGATCTCAGGCGTGGACAATGCGGAAGAAGCGCGCGCTATCGTGCACGAAGCCAAGTATCCGCCGATCGGAAATCGCGGAATATCTCAGATGGGCCCCCACACGGATTACAAGGGTTATGGAGACCGCTTCCACACCGAATACAGTCCATGGGCAAACGACAACATCATCATTTGCCCATCGATCGAATCCCTCCAAGGATTGGAGAACGTCGACGCGATCGCTGCAGTCGAGGGCATCGACATGATTGCGTACGGTCACTCCGATCTGAGCGCGCAGCTCGGCATCCATTTGCAGCTCGATCACCCGAAGTTCAAGAAAGTCGTGCGCACCATAGCGGATACCTGCAAGAAGCATGGCAAACTCGCGAGAGGTTCCGCCGAGACGGAAGCGCAAATCGAGGAATATTGGAAACTCGGTTGCAAGGTATTGAATCTGCCCGGCACCGATACCAGCACCTACCGCGACGGACTCAAGGCTCGTGCCGATCGCGCGCACGCGCGACTTAAATCGATTGGCGTTCCGACGCGCTGAATTAACGAGCTTCCAGAAAACCGGGAACAGACCGCGACAGACCACTATTGCGATTGACGAGGTGATAGGCTCAGCTTCGGTCGTCCTCCTGGCGCACGCCAGGATCCATGTTGACGCTGAAGCTTTGAAAATGGATTCCGCATCACTTCCGCTGCCGCGGGTCCGGACTGACGACGCATAAATGCAAGGAGGGTGACATCATGATTTTTCCAAAATTAGAGGACGCGCATAACATTTTTGATTTGCGCGAGATGGCCAAGCGACGCCTGCCGAAGTGGCTGTTCGAGTTTGTCGACCGCGGCACCGAAGAAGAAGTGGCGCTGCGCAACAACCGCGAGGCGTTTGAACGCATCAAGCTGCGGCCGCGCATGCTGGTGGACGTCTCCGGCCGCAAGCTCGACACGACTGTTTACGGCAAGGAACACAAGATGCCGATCGGCATCGCGCCCACCGGCTCAGCCGGCATGATGTGGTATCAGGGCGAGCTGGAGCTCGCGCGCGCCGCCAAGGCCGCCGGCATTCCGTTCTCGCTTGCCACCGGCTCCATCACGAGCATGGAGCAAGTCGCCGGCGAAGTCGGCGGCACGCTCTGGATGCAGCTCTACATGTGGGCCGACCGCAAACTTTCGCATCAAGTGGTGCGCCGCGCTTCGGCCGCGGGTTTCGAAGCGCTGCTGGTGACCGTGGACGGCGTGGTCGCCGGAAACCGCGAGTACAACAAGCGCAACGGCTTCTCCGTGCCTTTCAAGTACAACAGCAGGAACACGACCGATGTGCTCATGCATCCGCGCTGGATGTTGGGTGTGCTGGGGCGTTATATCGCCAACGGCGGTATGCCGACGCGTGCGAATTTTCCCGACGAGTTGAAGGGCAAGATCACCACGGCCTACGGGGGCAACAAGGAGACCCGCAGCGATTCGCTCAACTGGGACGACCTCAAGGCACTGCGCGACATCTGGCCCGGCAAGCTGCTGGTGAAGGGGCTGCTGCATCCCGATGATGCGTCGAAGTCCCTTGAGTACGGCGCCGACGGCATCATCGTGTCCAACCATGGCGGGCGCAACTGCGACGCTGCACCCGCGCCGATCGAAGTGCTGCCGGAGATCGTCAAAGCGGTGGGCGATCGCACCACCGTGCTCTTCGATAGCGGCGTGCGCCGCGGCAGCGACGTGGTGAAGGCGCTGGCACTCGGAGCGAAGATGGTGCTGATCGGACGCAGCACGCTGTATGGCACTGCCGCCGGGGGCGAGGCGGGTGCGACCCGGGCTCTGGATATCTATCGCGGCGAGATCAGCCGCGCCATGGCTCAGATTTCCTGCAACAGGGTGTCCGACATCGGACCGCAGCATGTCGCCTTTCCACCTGAATGGCTCATGAAACAACAAGTGGCACAGCCGACATCGCCCGCGCGCGGCTCACGCAACCTGCTAACAACAGTCGCTATCCAGGACGACGCGCGATGACTGCCTCCACAGCGACACCACAGATTCCTCCTGCTGCGAAAGCGGAGCTCACGTCCACCGGCAAGCTGCGCGCAGGAATCAATTTTCAGAATGTATTGCTCACGACCCTCGGCCCGAACGGCGAGCAGGGCGGTGTGGCTGTCGAGTTTGCGCGCGAGCTCGCGCGCAGGCTGGCGGTGCCGCTGGACATCATCCCGTTCAAATCGGCTGGCGCACTGGCAGATTCGGTGAGCACCGGGGTGTGGGACATTTCTGTACTGGGTGACGAGCCGGAGCG
Source organism: Betaproteobacteria bacterium (assembly GCA_028291945.1). GTDB lineage: Bacteria > Pseudomonadota > Gammaproteobacteria > Burkholderiales > SG8-41 > JAQGMV01. The sequence goes on along the minus strand of JAQGNH010000389.1, from coordinate 27,760 downwards.
CGCGAAGGTGATCGCGTTTGCAGCACCGTTGACCGAGATCGAAGCGACCTACCTCGTGCCGGCCGGCTCCCCGATCCGCAGCATCAGTGAAGTCGATCGCGCCGGCATACGCATTGTCTCGCCCGCGAAAAGCGCGTTCGATTTGTATCTCAGCCGGACGATCAAGAACGCGCAGCTGGTGCAGATCGCCGGCACGAAGGCGGCTCAGGAACACTTCGTCAAAGAAAAGCTCGACGCGCTCGCAGGGCTGAAGCCGGGTTTGCTGGAAGCTGCGCCCGCGCTACCAGGCTCACGCATCCTCGATGGCAATTTCACCGTCGTTCGCCATACCGTAGGCATGCCCAGAGGCCGTGATGCGGCGGCCGCTTATCTGTGCGATCTGGTCGAAGACGTGAAGGCGTCCGGACTGGTTGCGAAGTGGATCGAGAAAAGCGGCGTGAAAGGGTTGTCGGTTGCGCCGCCCGCGAAAAAGTAAAGCACTCGCGTGCTCGCGCACGCAAGGCGGCGGGGAACAGTAAAGCACCCCCTTGCTCGCGCACGCAAGGCGGCGGGGGAACAGTAAAGCACTCCCTCCCTTGCGCACGCAGTGCGTGGGGGAGGGTTGGGAAGGGGGCAGCATGAAGTTTTCGGTCAGCCACTTGCGCGACGCGTGCTTTGCTCCGCGCGGATTGCGGTCGTTTTTCGAGTACCGCGATCTCGGGATCAAGGAGGCGACAGGCGGTAAAGTGCTTGCCCATGTGATCCGTGCGAAACCCGGTGCGGCAGGGGTGACGGGCGCTCACTTCCATCGACTCGATTTTCAGATGTTCTACGTGATCCGCGGCTGGATCGAATTCGACTACGAAGGCGTCGGGCGCGTGCGCGCCGAGGCTGGAAGCTGCGTCCATCAGCCTCCCGGAATCAAACACGACGAAATCGCGCACTCGGAGGACCTTGAGCTCATCGAGATCACCCTGCCCTCGGAATTCGAAACGGTAGAGATCGATTCGGTGCGCTGATCTCTTTCAGGGGACTTTTTCAGAAACCGAAATTCACCGGTCGTCGCTCCCTCCGCGGTAACCGCCGGCAAAGTGGTACACCCCACATCTGTCGGCGGCACGGCGTGACGTTCGTGCCTTCGCGTGACCCTGCGCTCAACTGCTACCCGAGATGGCGTTCAGCATACCGGGCTGTGTTTCGTTCGGTTGGGACGGCGTCTGCACCGGCCACCATCCAGCCGAGCCGCCGCCCATTCCGCTGCCCGTTCCGCTTCCCATGCTGCCGGTGCCCCCCACGGCCGTGCCGCCATCGAACGTGATGGGTACCGCCGCGAACTCCACTGCGGTCAACATGCCGTCACTGTTTGCGTCCGTCGCCACGAAGATCGCAGCGAGCTGGGGACTGGCCTGCGCCTCAGCACGAGAGATCGTGCCGTCGTGGTTCGTATCGAGCCAATTGAACGCCTGCTGCCGTGTCATGCCGCGCATTGCGTGCACCGCGCCCGTTTGCGGAGCCGCGCCTCCGAAGCTGATTGGAACCAGCGCGAACTCGGCCGGGCTGAGCATGCTGTCGCTGTTCGCGTCCGTCGAGACGAAAACCGCAACCAGATCCGGGCTGGCATCGGCTTCCGCGCGAGAGATCATGCCGTCGTGATTCGCGTCAAGCGCGTCGAATACCTGTTGCCGGGTCGTGCCGCCCTGCACCTGAAGGCTGCCGGTTTGCGCTGCAGCGTCCCCGAAGCTGATCGGAACCGCCGCGAACTCGACCAGGCTCAACATGTCGTCACTATTTGCGTCCGTCGTCACGAAAATAGCGACAAGCTCGGGGCTTGCATCGGCTTCCGCGCGAGAGATGTTGCCGTCGCGGTTCGCGTCGAGCTGGTCGAATACCTGTTTCCGTGTCTGGCCGCTCTGGGCCCGCAGGCCCGCTCTGGGGTCGATGCGCGGTCCCGAGTCCGCGGGCGGTCCCGCGCTCGCGGACGGTCCCGGGCTCTGCTGTCCGGAGTAGTTCGCGCACCCTGCAAGTGCGATGCACAGCGCCGACGCGCTGCTCGCGATGATATGAGTAAGCGTCATGTCAGGTTCTCCATCGAGAGTGGACTCTCTTAGCTTAATCTTGGCGCCGCGCGCGCTCTTTCCTGATCTTGCTGAAGAGTTGTGGGTAGCTGCTGAAGCGTTGATCTGACCGCCGTTCAAGGCTCAAGCGACGTACACCGTTTTGATATTGACGAACTCCCTGACGCCGTACGACGACATCTCGCGGCCGTAACGGGACGCCTTGATTCCACCGAAGGGCAAGCGCGGGGTCTTCTTCGATGTCGCTGTTCACGTAGGCGAGGCCGCTTTCCATGAGCTCCGCTGCGATGCGCTCGCCCTTCGGCCTGTCCCGCGTGACCACGCAACTGCCCAGGCCGTAGATCGAGTTGTTGGCCATCTCGATCGCTTCGTCCTCGTTGGCGACCGGGACGATCTTGCATCAGGGTCGCGTCTCGCGCTCGCGCGCACGGAGGTTCTCCGCCGCCCCTGCGAATGGGCGCCGAGCGGTCGGCGATTTCGTGCGGCGCCAGTCGAGGAACGCGTCGTGAGCGTGCTCGACAATACCGTGACGCGCTCGATCGAAGTGTCGTCGTAAGCCCCGACCACCTGACCGGTGGCGGGATTGATTGCCTGCAGCGTCATGAGGCGATTTTGACGCGTGCGGCGGCGGGCTTCTTCCGGAATCGCGCGCCGCGTTATCGCGTTCTTGCTGCCGCTCTCGTTTGCAAGTGTCCAGCCGCTGCAGCGTGCTTGGGCTTCGCGCAGAGCTGGAAGATTGTTCGGACGAGTTGGAATCACCGGCGGGGTACAATCGCCCCCATTTCTGGAATCGACAAGCTTCCTTCTGCATGTGGCCATGCAGACGCGCAATCATTCCATGTCTTGTACGGGAGCAGAGATGCAACAGAACGTGAAAACCTATGCCGGCGTCTTCGCCGCACCGGTGTGCCCGATGAACGACGACCAATCGATCGACGAGCCGGGCCTCGAACGCTACCTTCGGTGGATTCTGTCGCGGAGCGATATCCGCGGCCTCGTGGTCAACGTCAACGCCGGCGAAGGGACGTTTCTCGAGAACGAGGATCGCAACCGTGTCATAGCGGACGCACGACGCGTGGTGCCCCGCAACGTCAAGCTCGTGGCCGGCGTGTGCGGTAACTCCACGCGCGACATGATCAAGCAAACACAAATGGCCGAAGCCTCAGGCGCGGATGCCGTTATCGTGATTCCGGTACGCGAGTGGCAGAACAGCCGTGGACCGGGACAGGCAGAGACCTTATACAACCGTCTCGGAAGCGCGACGTCGCTGCCTCTGATCGTGTTCAACTCGGTGTCGGCGCAGTTCGACACCGACACCCTGATTCGGATCCTGGATGTGCCCACCATCGTTGCCGTCAAGCAGGCCGTCACGGACATCGGGTTGTATCAGGATCAGTTCCGCGCGATACGCCGCGCGCGCCCTGACGTCTCGATCCTGTCGGCGAACGACGCAGCGTTGCTACCGACGCTCGCCATCGGCGCGGACGGCGTCCTGCTCGGCATCGCCGGTTTTCTGCCCGATCTCGTCATCGGTCTCTTCAATGCCGCGCGTGACGGTGATTACGAAGCTGCTCGCAAATTCGCCGATGAGCTCGCGCCGATGTCGCATTATCTCTATGGCGTCCCGCCGCGCTCGCTGCGCCACGTCCGCACGAAAGCGGCGCTGAAGAGGCTCGGCATCATCGCGTCCGAGATGGTGCGCGAACCACTGCTGCCTCTTGACGATGCCGAGCGCCGCAAGCTCGAGCAGGCGATGCGGTCCGCCGGGCTGCTCGAGTCCACAAGCATCCTTGCATCGGCGGCGTAGGACATGGTTCTTCGTTTGCGTCGGAAATGCATCGTTGCTGCCGTTCTTTGCCTGCAATATCTCCACGGGAACGCCGTGGCCGAGATCTATCCAAACAGGCCGATCAGAATGTTGGCGCCCGAAATCGGCGGGGCCAGCGATATCGCCGCGCGGCTCGTCGCTCAGTCGGTGTCTGCGGGTCTGGGCCAACAGGTCGTCGTAGATAATCGCGGAAGCATCGCGCCGGAAATCGCAGCTAAAGCGCCGCCCGACGGCTACACGCTCATTGCTTACGGCAGCCCCCTATGGCTGAACCCGTTTCTGCGAGACAACGTGCCGTGGGATCCGATGAAAGATTTCCTGCCCGTTACGTCGATCGCGATCGCACCGAACGTGCTTATCGTTCATCCGTCCGTTCCCGCGCATTCGGTGAAGGAGCTCGTTGCGCTCGCAAAGGCGAAGCCTGGCGCGCTGAATTACGCTTCGGGCTCTTCAGGCGCGCTGACGCATCTTACCGGCGAATTGTTCAACGCGATGGCAGGGGTGAAGATCGTGCGTGTCCCTTACCGAGGGAATGGGCCAGCACTCAACGCGCTGTATGCCGGTGAAGTTCAGCTGATGTTCGCGAATGCAGGCTCGGTCATACCGCAGCTCAAATCCGGACGAATGAAAGCGCTGGCAGTCACGAGCGCACAACCCTCTCCGCTCGTACCGGGTTTACCGACCGTCGCCGCCGAAGGCGTGCCCCGATTCGAGTCCCTGTCGATCATCGGAGTTTTCGCACCTGCACGCACGCCGTCCGCGGTGATCAGCCGGCTCAACACTGAGATCGTCAAGGCACTGAACGCGAGCGACCTGAAAGCGAAGTACGCCGGACTTGGAGTGGAAGCCGTAGGCAGCTCGCCCGATGAATTTCGCGCGGCTGTAAGAAGGGACATGGCGAAATGGGGCACGCTGATCAAGGATGCGGGCATCCGCGAGTAAGATCCGGGCTGTACCGAAATCTCGGAACGACTGCGAGCTCCATATGTGGGTGCGCGGCGGGAGCTCGTTCAAGCCGCTGTCACCGCGATGTCGCTTGCCGCATCCAGCGCGGCGATGTCCCCGGTCGGGAGCGTCAAAGACGCGGCCCGGTGGAAGCTCTTCACCTGGTCGCGATTAGTCGCGCTGGCGATCGGAGCGGTCACACCATCGCGGGCGATCAACCACGCGAGGGCGACTTCCGCCGGCGTTGCCGCGTTACGAGACGAGATTTCGTCGAGAGCCTTAAGAATGCGCGCGCCGCGTACGTCGAAATACTTGCTGACCATCTCGCCGCGCGCACTCTTCTGAAGGTCGGCGTTGGAGCGGTACTTTCCCGACAGAAACCCCGAAGCGAGGCTGAAATAGGTAACGACACCCAACTTCTCTCGCATGCAGAGATCGCGAAGCTCGCCGTCAAACGAGGCGCGGTCGTAGAGGTTGTATTCCGGCTGCAGCACCTCGTAGCGCGGCAACCCTTTTTCACGCGCGACCCTTAGCGCGTGACTGAGCTGTCCGGCGTCATGATTGGACGCGCCGATAGAGTGAACTTTGCCGGAAACAAGCAGTTGCTCGTAGGCGCGCAGAGTAACGTCGATGGGAGTTTCCGCGTCGGGAAAGTGGGAAAAATAAACGTCGATGCGCTCGACGCCCAGCCTCTTCAGCGAGGCTTCGACGGCCTGGAAAATCCAAGCCGCTGAAAGGCCGCCTTTCTTGCCCGGCTCTCCCAGGTTAGATCCCACCTTGGTGAAGATGACGACCTTGTCGCGTTTGGCCGGGTGAGATTTGAGCCACTTGCCGATGATCGCCTCGGACTCCCCGCCTTTATGTCCCGGAACCCAGGCCGAGTAAGAGTCCGCTGTGTCGATTGCATTGAAACCGAGATCGACGAAGGCGTCCAGGACGTCGAGACTCGTCTTGGCGTCTATCGTCCAGCCGAACACGTTGCCGCCGAGCACCAGCGGCGCGATCTGGATTCCAGTGTTGCCAAGAAGGCGCGCTTCCATCTGTCATTTCCTTTCGTGGGCTTTGACGCCTGGCGCTGGCCGGCGGTAAGGAATCTATTCATGAGACCCCGTTCGCGCTATCGAGGTCAGTAAGTGTCGTTGCGAGTACCCGCAGCCGCGCCTGGTGGTCACCGTACGTTTCGTCAAAGCGAGCAGCGCGCTTAGGTCCAATCGCTTCCGCCGCCCGGGTCACCGCCCCCGCCCGCATCGTCCCATGACGACCCGTCGGAGATCCCGAAGTCGTTCCCGCCCATGTCATCGGGCACCGATTGCCCCGGGCCACTCCCGGGCGGGACCGGCTCGAGCCCTGAAGTCCCGCCGCCGAGACGATGGGCCAACGCTTCACCGGCGACGACCCCCGCTCCCACGGCCGCCCCGGTCGCCAGGCCACCCAGAATGCCGGCCCCCATCCCGCCGGCCGCGGGCGCTGCCGGCGCACCCGGCGCAGGTCCACCGCCGTAGGGTGGCAGCGGCGGGCTGGCAGGGCCTGGTGCACCCGGGTAGCCGTAAGGGAGGGCAGCTGCTCGGGTGCCGAGCTCTGTGTTACGCCGACGCATTGCGCGCATGACGACAAGTATGAGGATCACGAGCGCGGCACCGATCAGTATCGTGCGCGAGGAGATGCCGCCAGACGCGGCGGGGGTATTGGACAACGCGCCGATGCGTCGTTCGAGCTCCTGGACCGCCTGCGCGTTTGTGAACGGCAGGCCGGGCTCCAGGCGTTCGGCGGTTCTGAGCTCCGCTGCCGCCTCTGTCAATCGGCCTTGCCTGGCCAGTAACTCCGACTCCACATAGTGCGCCCTGCCACTGGAAGGATGATCGCGAAGCACCTGGTCCATCATGCGCTGTGCCTCGCTGAGCTTGCCGGCCTCGGCCGCCTGGTAGACCTGATCGATCGTCGGATCCGCCGCAATGACGGGTCCGTTGACGAGTATGGCAGCAGCGAGAAGGACGCTGAAGATGACTGGCTTTACTGACATGGCCACTCCTGACGCAATTGAAAAGGTTGAAACGAACAGCCGCTCGCAAGGGTTTCTCCTTCCGTGCATTTTCGTCTCACCGAGTCATGGCATTGAATGCCCGCGAGGCGCAATTCCATGCCCACACGAATCATTCGATGGTCCAGATAGGATGCTCGGCACTTCGTGCGGATCGGGATGCGGATGGCATATCGATGGCGTAATCGCCGCGACGTCTCGCAAATGTATAGGTTGCGGCGATTCAATTTGCCGAGCCTGAACGAGGTGTCTCGGGGACGTGCGCCCCACTTCCTCGTACAGCAACTTGCGCCCACCCTGTCCCGACGCTTCACGCCTTCTCGCCACGCTTCGACATGCTGTTGAACATTCCGACATTCACATGCGACCCCCATGGGGAAAAGCGGCCGTGAACGGTTGTCAGTTGCGCCGCCCGCCGAAAAGCACACAATGGAGCCTGCCCCTCAGTAGTTGAAACGCAGCGATTCGAGCGGAGGCGCCTATGAAGCTCGCATGGCTCGTACTGTCGTTTTACTTCGCAACCACAGGCATCGCGGCCGAGAAATCGGGTCCGGCGCCCGGATTTCCTTCGAAGCCAATCCGGTGGCTCGTTGGATTCGCGCCCGGCGCCTCGAACGACGTCATCGCACGCATTGTTGCCCAGCGCCTCACGGAAATCTGGGGACGGCAGATCGTCATCGACAACCGCCCGGGCGCGGGCGGCATGATCGCCGGGGAAATGGTCGCGCGCGCTGCGCCGGATGGTTACACGGTGCTGCTCGCCACCGGCGGACCCAACATCGGCAATCCGCTGCTTTCGAAGAAGCCGCCCTACCGCGTCGAAGATTTCGCGTACGTAGCCATTGCGGCCGCCACGCCCATGGTCCTCATCGTCACGCCTTCGTTTCCGGCGAACACACCGCGCGAATTCGTCGATTACATCAAGGCGAATCCCGGCAAGGTGAACTGGGCCTCGGCCGGCGTCAACAGCACGCCTCACGTGAGCATGGCGATCTTCACCTCTGCCGCCGGCGTGAAGCTGACGCACGTGCCATATAAGGGCGCAGCGCTGGCATTGGTCGATATCGTGAGCGGCCAGGTCGCCGGCATGCACACCTCGGTCGCGTCCGCAGAGGCGCAGATCCGGTCCAACCGTGTGCGCGTGATCGCGGTGGCGGGGCCGCAGCGCTTGGCTTCGATCCCCGACGTGCCGACGCTGGCAGAGGCCGGCATCAGCAACGCAGAAGCACCCAATTTCTACGGCATGGCGGCGCCGGCGCGCACGCCGCGCGCGATCGTGCAGAAGTTGAACGCCGGCGTGAACGACGCGCTCGCGCAGCCGGAGACGCGCCGCCGCCTCGGTGATCTCGGCATGGATATTGTCGGCGGCTCGCCGGAGGACGCGACGAAGTTCGTGATGGATCAGGCGGCGCGTGTGCGGGCGTTGATACGTGACGGCGTATTGAGGCCGGAGTAGCACCAACATGGCGGAGGCACGGGATGAGCGCTTGCAGGAAGTGTGCGCGGCTGCTTGGGTGGTTCGTCATGAGCGCATTCGGCGCAGGCGCGGCCGCGCAGCAGGACTACCCCAATAAGCCGATACGCTACATCACACCGTATGCGCCGGGAGGCAGCACAAGCTTCACCGCACGTTTGTTCGGACAGCGACTCAGCGAAGCGTGGGGACAGCCGGTCATCGTGGACAATCGGCCCGGGGCCAACACCGTGATCGGGACCTCGGCCGCCGTCAAATCACGCCCGGATGGCTACACACTCGTCTCCCTGGGCAACGCGCTGGCGACTAACCACACGCTGGTGAAAACTCCGTACGACGCACTGAAGGACATCGCGCCTATTGCCACCATGTTGAGTTACGAGAACGTGTTGGTGGTGGCGCCCTCGCTGCCGGTGAATACAGTGAAGGAGCTGATCGCGCTTGCGAAAGCGAAGCCGGCGCAGCTTACGTACGGCACGTCCGCCACCGGCGGAGCGACCCACCTGTTGGCCGAGCTTCTCAATATCGAGGCGGGCATCAAGACGCGGCAGATTCCGTACAAAGGCGGCGGCCCCGCGGTGTCGGATCTGATGGGCGGCCACATCGATTTCTTCATGTCGAATCCCGCCAACGTCGCTTCGCAAATAAAGGGCGGCCGCCTGCGTGCACTCGCGGTCACCGGCGAGTCTCGCGTCGCAGCGTTTCCGGACGTTCCTACGTTCGCCGAGGAAGGGTTGCCGGCCATGACGCTGACGAATTGGCAAGGCGTCGGCGGACCGGCCGGTATCCCGAAACCGATCATCGACAGGATATCCGCCGAGATTAGAAAAATCGTGGCCATGCCGGACACGAAGGAGAAGTTGAACGCCCAAGGGTTCGAGCCGTACTACAACGACGCGGAGCAGACCGCTGCGATGCTCAAATCGGAGATCGCCAAGTACGCGAAGATCATCAAGTACGCGAACATCAAGCTGGAGTGATGGTGTCCCGGCGGCCTATCGGCTCCGTTGACCACACAGCGAGACGTGAATAACCTGAAGGGCATCAGAAGCGCCTCCGTGGCGAATGCGATTGGCTTGACCCGGATACGCTATCGAAGTTAAAACCCGGCGACGTACGCTGACTGAGTCGCCACATCCTGTCACGGAGGAACTCTTATGCCGTTCGGAAGCAATGACTGGCACGCTCTGACTTCGGAACCCGCTCTGGAACCGGAGCTGCCCATTTGCGATCCCCATCATCACTTTTGGGATCGTCGCTCGGCGCGCATTCCCTATCAGCGTTATCTGCTCGACGAATTGGCGGCGGATATGCAAAGCGGTCACAACGTGCGCTCCACGGTTTTCATCGAGTGCCGCTCGATGTACCGCAAGGACGGACCGCAAGAAATGCGTCCGGTCGGCGAAGTTGAATTTGTCCAGGGTCAGGCCGCCGCAAGTGCCAGCGGCTTGTACGGCCCGGGCCGCGCCGCCGCGGCAATTATCGGGCATGCCAACCTGAACCTCGGCGAGCGGGTCGCACCGGTGCTGGAAGCCTTGCAGGCGGCGAGTCCCAATCGGTTTCGCGGCATTCGGCATTCAGTGACCTGGGACCCGCATCCCGAGGTCGAAAACAGCGCCTTGCATAAGATACAGGGCCAGCTTGCCAGCGATCAGTTTCGGGCCGGCGCGCGGGTGCTGGCACGCATGGGATTCACGCTTGAGGGATGGTGTTACCACCCGCAACTCCACGAGATGGCTGCTTTTGCCAAGGCGGTCCCCGAACTGACCATCGTGCTGAACCACGTTGGCGGGCTGCTGCGGGAGGGACCCTATGCCAATCGAAACGACGAGATCATGGACACCTGGCGCAAGGGCATCGCTGCCGTGGCGGCCTGTCCCAACGTCGTAGTCAAACTCGGCGGCCTGGGAATGGTCCGCTGCGGTTTCGACTGGCATACGCGCGAGAAGCCCATCGGCTCGGAAGAGCTGGCAGCCTCGATGGCTCCGTTTCTGACCTACTGCATCGAAAAATTCACGCCCGCGCGCAGTATGTTCGAGAGCAACTTCCCGGTGGACAAGGTATCGTTTTCCTACAACGTCATGTACAACGCGTTCAAACGTTTTTCCAAAAGCTATTCGGCTGCGGAACGTGCCGCGATGTTCCATGACACGGCCGCGAGAATCTATCGGATCGCGCAGGAGTAAATGGGGTCAGAGTAAATGGGGTCAGGTCCACATATCAGCAAATCTGGACCTGACCCCAATTCGGAGCCTTACTCGGTTCGTTTTATTCGGTTCATGATGCTTGATGGCGTCACGAGCTCCGCGAGGTATGGGTGGCTGGGCTTTCTGTAGACGCTCGTAATCTGTTTTACGTAGTCGCGAGTTTCGCGGTACGGGGGAACGCCGCGGTACCGCTCGACGGTCTCCTCGCCGGCGTTGTAGGCAGCAAGCACCAACGCAACATCGCCTTTGAAGTACGCCATCAGCCAGCGCAGGTACGCAAGCCCACCTTTCAGGTTATCGAGCGGGTTGAAGGCGTTCTTCACGCCAAAGCGTGCAGCGGTCGCTGGGATCAGCTGCATCAGGCCCTGCGCGTTTTTCGGCGACACGGCGGTTGCATCGAATCTGGATTCGACAGCGATCAACGCCATCACGAGCTCGGGGTCGACCGAATACTGCGGCGCCCAGTATTGCACCAGCAGCGCGATGTCCTTTCTCACTTTCGGCGCGGACCGAGATACAACCACATTTGCAATCGGTTCGTTCATGCATTCAGGGACTACACTGCCAACTCCGCGGCTGATGTAGGCAAGAAGCTCCTTGGCGCGCTCGCTGCCGAGCTCGGCCGCTTTGTTGATCAGCAGCGCGCCCACGCCTTCATTGGGCATCATTTCGCGTCCAGAGGCATAGATCAACCCGAGCTTCAGTATCGCGTCAACGTTGCCGCGCGCGGCCGCCTTGCAATAAAGCGCGTTGGACCTGGCGAAATCCTGCTCGACGTTCTCGCCGCGCTCGTATATTCCGGCGAGCGTCATCAACGCGGGCACGTCGCCGCGCTGCGCCGCCGCTTCAAGCGCAGCCATTTCCACGGCTGGCTGTGCCGCGGCGCTGGCGTACATCACTGCGACGCACAATGCCATCCAGCGCAGGGCGGGCAAGCGTTGAGCATTTGATGAATTGCATGCCTTGATCAGGCGCGGGGCTTCGGACGTGTAGAATCGCGGAAACTTGATTGCGCAAATTAATCGCATACTCTTTGTTCGACTAGAAAACGCTCTACGATTTAAGTAAAGGTCCGTCCGGATCGAGCTTTGTAACAAAACTACCTTTTACGGAGATATCAAATGAAGCCCCTGATTGTCGCACTGATTGCGGGAAGTCTGGCATTCTCTTCCATGTCCGCGCTGGCCGCCGACCCAGCCAAAGATGAGATGAAGACGGACCAGCCGAAAGCCGAGACCAAGACTGAGCAGGCGAAGGAGTACGTCAAGAAGAAGGCCCACAACACCAAGGTGAAGACCAAGAGGGCCGCAAAAAAGGTCAAACAAAAGATCGCTGACAGGAAGACAACGGACCCGGCTTCGCCGAACGAGAGCCAGCCCGAGGCAGCGAAGTCGAAGTAATACCCCGGTCCGGATTCGTAAGGCGGGCTCATGCCCGCCTTTTTTATTGCTTCAACTTGTAGTGCTGGCACGCGAAATGGTCGCGCGCCTCGCCACGAAGTTCGTGATGAAAGCGGCGGCGCGTGTCCGGGGATTGATAAGTGCTGGCGTATTGACGCCGGAGGTACCTCGGCGGACTCGCGATGCGACTCGGGCGTTCGCCAGATTGACGCGCTCTTAGATTGTCGGAGCGCTCGCGGCCCTGGAAGCGACCTGAGCAAACCGCTCATACAGCGTCCAATCGAGCTTGTGCTCCTCCAGCGTCTCCGGATTCCACATCCGGCGCGGCAGCGTGAAGATGTCTCCGCCGTACACGTGCAAGCCGATCGCCGGCCTGTCGCCGAGGCATTCCGCCACGTGCACCGTCTCCGCGCGCATCGGCAGGATCGAGCCGGGCTCGAGCGTCACCTCGCTCGACTTGCGCAGCTTACCGTTCTCGCTGCGGTAAAGCGTGTTCTTCTCGCCTCCGGATAGCAGCAGGATCGTCGCCCACGTCCCATGATCGTGCGGCGGCGTGCGCCGGCCGTTCGGAAAGCACACCTTGAACATCGACACCGCAGGTGAGCGGTAGAACACCTGTCCCGCATTGCCGCCGGTGCCCGATACATAATCCAGCGCACGCTCGATTGCCTCGATGTCGCCGCGAAGGCTTTCCACGACCGCACGCACCGCGGACATCGGGTTCGCGGACTCCGCCGCCTTCGCACAGAGCGCTACTAAGTCGTGCACTTTTATCGTCATAGGTCGGAACGCTGTCAGCCGGCCGGCATCTGCTCGAGCAAGCGGCCGAAGCCCGCAATGCGCTCGCCTCCGAGCTGGCGCGCCACCGCCCACATCGCCGCTTGCGTGGAGCTCACCACGGGCTTCTTGAACTCGCGCTCCCACGCGGCAATCGAGGCCATCGTCGGGAAATTGGCGCCAGGGACCGCGAACGCGTCGATCTCCGGCCGATCGATTCGGGCGAAAGCATCGCGCGCATTTTCGGGTCCGAGCTTGCCGATTGCATACGAATCACGGGCTGCAAAGCCCTCGAGCACCGCGATCTCGAGTCCGTGCTGGCCGGAGAAATAGCGGCGCGCCAACGCGTTGACCTCCTCCGAGTACGGCGAGACGAGCCCAATGCGCTTTGCACCGAGCGCGCGCAGCGCGCGTACCATCGCGTGGGCGGACGTAATCACCGGCACGCCTCCGGCGGCGGCGCTCATACGCGGCGTGGTGACTTCGTCGTAATCATCAGTGAACAGGCTCGCCGAAGTCTGGATCAACACCACCATCTCGACCTTGGCGGTGCCAAGCAGCTTCGACTGATAGTCGATGTCCTCGACCCGGCTCGGTGCGAACGGATGTCCCGGGGTGCTCGTCAGCAGCCTTGCGAAATGCGCCTGATATTCCTGCGGCAAACGCGCGAGCTCAGCCTCGACCGTGGTGTTGGTCGACGGGATGAGAACGCCAAAGTGGTGAGTCATGTTGTGAGTATCCGTCGTGACATAGTCAAAAGACGAACGGGTCTGCCGCCGCACGCTATATATAAAGGTAGCTCATTCTAGCCATTTTCCTTTACGCCGCCGCCTCGCTACCTTCCGGTAACATGACAACCAGTCAGAGGACGTAATTCGGATCACATGAGCTGCTCGACGGCACGATCTGATCGCTCTGACGCGCATCGCTGAAATGGTGTGAGCTCTACTTCACCGGCGCCGTACCGACCCACGGTTCGTCGGCGATGTCGAATAGCGCGTTTTCCGGGCCTTTGAATTTGTCTGACCGCTTCGACCGGTAGTTCTTGGCCTTTTCGTCAGGAGCTTCCGGCAGCTCCGAGTAGTGGACGCACCCGTTCTGCACGCATTTCTTCGCGGTGCCTTCAAGATCTTCGACATAGACGCCGAAGTGATGCAGGCCGGTGAAGTCGAGACCGTGATCGAGCTGGTCCTGCTGGAATTGCAGCACCGAGATATTCAGGTGACCGTCGGTCAGCACCACGCCCTTCGCTCGAGGATTGTCGAGCCGTCTTACTTCCTCGAAACCGAAAACGCGTTTGTAGAACTCCGCCTGCTTGAAGGGATCGCTACTGGCGATCGCGAGGTGCTGAATACGTGCCATGGTCATACTCCTTTGTGGTGAGCACTACATCATCATGGAAAATAGGAGATAAGCGAGCGCCGTGCAACCTGCGAATCATTGCGGGGCGATGCCGGCTTGCTTGATGACCTGCGCCCATCGCCGCTCTTCGGCCTTCCTGAATGCGCCGAACTGTTCGGGAGTGCTACCGCCGGGATCGAAGCCATTCGCTGCGAGCTTCTCCCGAACATCCGGGCTGTTGAGGGCCTTCAGGATCTCAGCGTGGAGGCGCTTTACGATCTCGCCAGGAGTCCCCCGCGGCAACAGTGCGCCGTACCAGTTGACGACTTCCACGCCGGGAAGCGTTTCGCTCAACGTCGGAACGCTCGGCAGTATCGTCAGTCGTTCAGGACCCGTCGTAGCCAACGCAACCAATCGGCCGGACTTGACGTGCTGCAGGCCGATCGACACGGCCTCGATACAGTATTGCACCCGACCGCCCAACAAATCGTTGAAAGCAGGTGCGCTGCCCTTGTACGGAATGCGACGTGTGTCGATGCCGCTCGCGAGTCTTACCAGCTCGCCTGCGAGATGCGGCAGACCGCCATCGCCACTGGATGACCACGTGAGTGTGCCGGGATTCGCCTTCGCGTAATTGATGAGATCGGAAACCGTCTTGATCGGGAGCGAGGGATAAAGATAGAGAAGAAACGGCAGCGATACGACCTGAGTGAGAGGCGTGAAGTCGCGCTCCACGTTGAACGGAAGCTTCGACTGAAGCACGGGATTGACACTGATGTGGCCCGCGGTGCCCATGTACAAGGTGTAACCGTCAGGCGCTGACTTGGCGACGAGGTCCATCCCGATGATTCCGTTGGCACCTCCGCGGTTATCCACGATGACTTGCTGCCGCAGATTCTCGGACATTTTCTGAGCGATGACGCGTCCCGCGAGATCGCTCCCGCCGCCCGCAAACGAGCCGATCACGAGACGCATCGGTTTACTCGGGAACGATTGTGCGCATGCGAAGGAAGCAGCACACGCCACCACGATCAGGAACGAGCACGCGGATCTGAGATTCACGCCTGTTTTTCTCCGAGGTGAGCCCGACGTTGACTTTGCGCGTACCGCAGTGCGCTTGCGAACTATAGCGACCGAATGCTGAAAGGAGAAGCCGCGACGGTTGACGCGGAGCGCACAATGACCATGCGTCGCGTGCGTTCCGGCAACAGCAGAATTCCGGCTAACCCCAAATGTTTATCACGCCTCCTCGGCAACAGCGCGCGCGATCAGCGCGATCTCAGTCTGATCTGTGCAGGCTCGGAACCAGCACGACGATGCCCAGCATCACGAGTATGGCAATAGCACCGTAAGCACCCTGCGCCAATGCAGGACCAAAGCGCTCCGCTGCTGCCCCTGCCAGCAAATTTCCAATGGGTAAGCTGGTCACCACGCCCGCGCGAAGTCCCATCACACGGCCGCGCATGTGCTGATCCGTACTGCTCAATATCAACGTGGCGATCACGGTCCAGGCGATGGCCTGCGTCAGCCCGGCCACGAACACGAGTGCCAGCGAAAGGGAATACGATGTCGAGACGGCAAACAGCAGCAGCGAGGCCGGCCAGGCGAGACTGGTCCACACCAGCAGCCTTCCCTTGCGCTTGAAGTTGCCGAGGGAGATGACCCACAGCCCGGCCACGAGCGCCCCAAGCCCCGCCATGGCCGTGAGCATTCCGTAGCCCGTCGGACCCGCATCCAGGATGTAGCGGGAAAACACAGGGAGGAAAGCATACCGGTATGGAGCGGCGAGCAGGTTCAAGAGGCAGGCGATCACCAGCAGCACGAGCACCGTTTGGTTGTGCCAGACATACCGCAGACCGCCAATCAGGCTCCTCAACGGCGACTCTTGAACGCTGGAGACAACGTGCTTCACGTCTTTCAGCAGACACAGCACCACGAGGTCGAGGAGGTAAATGACCGCGATCAGCCCATAGGCGCCGCTCATGCCGAATGCCGGAATCAGTATCCCGCCCAATGCCGGACCAACGACCACCGTGACCTCTATGGCCAGCGCATTCAGGGCGATCGCATTCGTCAGTTGCTCCCTGTCCACAAGGTCTGGCACGAAGGCCTGACGGGTAGGGTTGTCCAAAGCCCAGGTCAGGCTGCTCACCAGGGCCAGCGCGATGACATGCCAGAGGGCGAGTGAGCCCAAACCAAAAAGAAGCAGCATGAGGGCCGACACCGCTACGTTCACCACTGCTGCGATGATCAGCAGCAGGCGCTTGTCCATGCGGTCCGCGACTACACCCATGAACGGCGCTGCCAGATAGCCGGCCATCTTGCTAGCGGCCACAATGCCGACCATCAGAGGGGAATCCGTCAGCTCCAGAGTGAGCCAACCGATCACCACCATATCGGCCCAACGCGCCGTGGCGGAAAGAAGTGTGGCTATCCAAAGTAGACGGAACCCACGATGGCGAAGGGCGGCAAACTGATGCATCCGGCTTAGCCGGACGAGGAATCCTCCAGTCATACGAGCTCGCGTGTCCTATTCTTTTTCTGAGCATCGACAACAAGACGCTGCGACATCCCAGTGCAACAGCGCAGTGCGGGTGCGATGTTGCCACACGCCGCTCCAGTCGTGCGGGCCATCGCGCTCAAAGGCTTCTGTATGCTCGCTATCCCGCTTGGGCCGTTCGCGATACGATCTACACGGGCTCGCTGGCACTCGGGGATCGTGGGTTGATGTTCTTCCGAGCGGCGTTGGACACGTCTAGAGTTCTCGCAGTGGGCGCGTCCCGAACATGGGACTGAGCTGTCGAATCGAACCGAAAGGAAAACACATGCGTGATTCTTGGATTCCTGTTTTCGGACTGGGCCTTTCGGTCATCTTTGCATTCGTAGCGGTCGCGATTGCGCAGACTGGAAGCGGCGCAGCCGTGCCGCTCGCGCCGGCAACATATCCCACCTGGGCCTATGCGTGGGATCCGGATTTCCAGGTCGCGTCCGCCGATAATGTGCCTCAACGTCTGCCGGGCAGCACGGCCGCGTTTAGCTGGGTGCAGGTACGCGACCTTTTCTTTTCGCCAAGCTGGCATGAAGAAGACCATCCGGCCATGCCCGACGTCGTTGCGCGCGGCAGGAAGCCCGATGTGCGGGCCTGCGGCTCTTGTCACCGCGCAGAAGGCACCGGCGGTCCCGAAAATTCAAGCCTGGCCGGTTTGTCCGTCGAATATTTTGTGCAGCAAATGGCCGACTACAAGAGTGGCGCAAGGAAGTCTTCGGGCCCGCAAAGAGCCTCGGTTCAGCTCATGACGGCGTCCGCCAAGGCCATCACTGACGCTGAAGTGCAAGCCGCCGCCGCATACTTTTCGGCGTTAAAGCCAAAACGGATTATCAAAGTCGTCGAAACCGATACTGTCCCGAAGACTTACATCGCTCGCTTATTTTTCGTCAAACAGGCGGAAGGCGGCACCGAACCGCTCGGCCGGCGCATCATCGAAGTACCGGATGATGTAAAGCAATTCGAGCTTCGCGACACTCGATCGCAATTCACGGCTTATGTACCGGTCGGCAGCATCGCGAAGGGTGAAGCTCTAGCCAAGAGCGGCGGCGGTGGAACGACCGTTCAGTGCGCCACGTGCCATGGTGCCGACCTCAAAGGCGTTGGCCCAACACCGGGCATAGCCGGTCGATCGCCGACCTACATCGTGCGCCAGCTCTATGACTACAAGCATGGCGCACGAGCAGGAGCAAGCAGCGCACTGATGAAACCCGCCGTGGAAAAGCTCTCCGAGGACGACATGATTTCGCTCGCGTCCTATGTGGCGTCTCTGACACCGTGAATCGCTATAGCGGGAAACCTCAGACCCCGTATTCCCTCGTATTCCCTTTAGCTCGCCGGTGATCGGCAAAGTTGAACGCGCTCCCAGAATAAGCGACGAGCGCGACGCTCACTCCGGTTTTGCGCCGGAGAGCTTCACGATCTTCGCCCACTTCACGGTTTCGCTCCTGATCCAGGCCGCGAGCTGATCCGGCGTCATGGGCATCGGCTGCGCGCCCTGGTCGGTCAAGCGTTCTTCCATTTCCCGGGTCTTGAGAATGGCCACTGCATCGGCGTTGATCTTGGCGATTATCGCTGCGGGCACGCCGGCCGGAGCGACCAGGCCGAACCAGGAGATCGCCTCGTAACCCGGGAGTCCGGATTCCGCGATGGTGGGTACGTCAGGCAGTTGCGCAATGCGCCGCGACGTCGTGACGGCGATGATCCGGATCCTTCCGGACTTCGCGTGCGGCAACACCGGCGGAGTCGTCGTGAACGTCATGGCAACCTCGCCGGACACCACCGCGGTCGTCGCCGGTGCACTGCCCTTGTACGGCACGTGAAGCATGTCGACTCCGGTCATGGACTTGAACAGCTCGCCCGCGAGATGGCCAGGCGCCCCGGAGCCGTTAGAGGAGAAGGTCAGCGCGCCGCGCCTCGCCTTCGCGAGCGCGATGAGCTCTTTGACCGTCTTCGCCGGCACTGAAGGGTGCAGCGCCAGCACGTTCGGGACCGTCGCAACGACGGTGATCGGCGCGAAGTCCTTCTGCGCGTCGTACGGCAGCTTCTCGTACAGACTTGGGATGATGGTCAGCGGTGCACCGGATCCCATCAGCAGCGTGTAGCCGTCGCGCGGCGCACGCGCGCCAAGCTCGGTGCCGATGATGCCGCCCGCTCCCGGCCGGTTATCGATGATGACCTGCTGCTGCCACGTCTCGGAAAGCTTCTGTCCGATTGCGCGCGCCAGAATATCGGTGCTGCCGCCGGGAGGAAACGGCACGATCACGCGCACTGCACGGGTAGGGTACGTCTGTGCATATGCGGACACACTGGAGGCGAGAAGCATCGCCGCGACAACGAGTTTGCAAATCGACATGCATTCCTCCGAGCGTCGTATTCTTAATGCAATCGCTGGCCGCGCGTCTGTCTTATCGTTTTTATCACTAGGCTAGAACCTATCTCAAAAACGTCTCAAATGAGGCCGCCTATTCCACCGGAATCTTCGCCTTCTTCACCACCTCCGCCCAGCGCGTGATGTCGCGCGCGATACGGTCGCGGAATTCGGCCGGGGTCGACGCGTGCGCATCGATGCCGACGTTGAGGAGGCGCTCTTTCATGTCGGTCGTCGCGAGCAATTGCGTGAGCTCGCGATTGAACCGCGCGATTACGGCGGGTGGCGTCAATGCGGGCGCGAGCAGACCGTACCAACCGTCGACTTCGTAGCCGGGAACCCCCGCTTCCGCGATGGTCGGCACATCGGGCAGCGCGGCACTTCGGCGCGCGGTCGTCACACCGAGCGCACGCAGCTTGCCGGCCTTGATAT
The DNA here is from genome assembly GCA_028291945.1 of Betaproteobacteria bacterium. Classification (GTDB taxonomy): domain Bacteria; phylum Pseudomonadota; class Gammaproteobacteria; order Burkholderiales; family SG8-41; genus JAQGMV01. Next base: position 8,348 of record JAQGNH010000389.1, on the reverse strand, counting down.
GTGGAGTCCCGGACGATACGCCCGAGAAAAACGCCGAGACGTGGCCGCCCATCACGTCGACCATCGCCGGCCCGCCGCCTTTGTAATTCACGCCCACCATGTCGATGCCCGCGAGCACCTTGAAAAGCTCGCCCGCGAGGTGCGTGGCATTGCCGTGACCGGTGGACGCGTAGTTCAACTGCCCGGGGCGCGCCTTGGCGAGCGCGACGAAGTCGTTAATGGTCTTCACCGGCAACGACGGCCCCACCACCAGCACGTATGCGCCGTTTCCGATCAGTCCGATGGACGCGAAGTCCTTGACGCTGTCATAGGGCAGCTTACGCGTCACTGAAGGCGTGATCGCGTGTCCGGCGGGCACAATCAATATCGTGTGGCCATCGGGCACCGCCCGGGCCGTGAGCTCCGTTCCGATGATGGCGTTGGCGCCGCCGCGGTTGTCGACGACCACCTGTTGCCCGAGCCGTTCTGGCAGCCCGACGGCGACGATGCGTGCGACCGAATCGACCGCCCCGCCCGGCGGGAACGGCACGATCATCCGCACCGGCCTTTTCGGCGCCCATTCCGCGGCCGGCACTGCGGTGGCGGTGATTGCGACGAGCACTGCGCAGACGAATTGCAACTTCATATTCATAAAAATTCTTTCGCGTTGGGTAAAAGGTCGAAACGTGCATCCGCACATCGGCTGGCAAGGTGGGCACACGCGGCGAGTGTCCCGAATCAAGCGCGCGCAGTCAATTGACGGCGGAAGCCGTCGTTACGAGGAGGCCTCCTAAGGTGACGCGCAAAAGCGGCGACGATGAGCGGCGCTCGCCCCGGGCAAACGGCCACACACGGATGTGGAGCGGGCAGGCCGTTGATCGCGCCGCGCGCGGGGCCAGGATGAAGTGACAATCCGCGCGGCCGTTCAGGAGATCGTGAAGGGCGAATGCGAAAGCATGATGCCTGAGGACTGATCTGAAGCACCTTAGGCCGCATGCAAGACGCGGCAGCCTGTTCCCTGACTACTCGCGGTTTCGAGCTGGCCCTAGGTGCCCTGCGCAAGCGGGACAGTCTGTAGGTGGCGGTCTAGAGCCTCAGTAACGGCCGCGCTAAGGGGAAGATTTCTTTTCTCCGCGTTCCAGTGCTGGCGAAACCGCGCGACCGTTTCGTGTGCAGTATCGAGGACGATTTTCTCGGGTAGCCGAGCCTTTGCCGCGAGATGGGACAGTTCGTCCGCGGTGAATTGGTCAAAGCGCTTTGTCCGGCTGACATTCAGCGCCGAGTTCCCGTCTTTAATGTATGCAACGGTGGATACGAAATCATAAGCAGGCGCGAGCGCTGCGCGACGCCTGTCGGGATAAATCAGCGACCAGTTCTTCAGGTGCATGTCGGCGTTGCCGATCAGCATGTTGAATGTAAGGCGTCGGATAAACTCGATCACATCGTCTTCTCCTTCTCCTTCTGCTGCGATAACAGCCGCAATGTTGCGCATCGAAGCCTTCTGATATTTGTCGTCTGGGTAAACGCCAAACACCTGCGCGAAATCTTCGATATGAACCGGAGTGCCATCTTGCAGCCGGTCGAAGCGTTCGATGACAAGGGCCTTGCCCTTCAGGTCCGCAATCTCTGCTGGTAGATTTTTGATGTCGCGCAGGTCGACAAGCTCCAGGGCGGGCACGTCCATGCCGCTCATCCGCGCGAGCGTCATCATCGAATATTCGTTCTCCGGCACCGCTGCGTACTGGCGCGATGGCAGTTTGACGATCCAGGAGCCCCCAACTCCTTTCGCCGGTATAGTCAGCCCGCCGCTTGCCTCGGTGACAGCTGAGAATTTGAGCTGCACCCCTGCGAGCGAAAAGCGCAATGCGCGTTCACGACGATCTCCGTCATGAAGATCGGACGCGCCATCGGTTTCGGGCGGCCATGCCTCGCCGTCTGCGGGCCTGATCGTCACTGCGCCGGGTAGGTCCATGCCAAGCACCCAGAGCAGAAAAAACTCGCGCACAGGGTTAACGCCCGCGCGCTCTGCCAGATACGCGCGCATATGCCCCTCTGGAAGCAGGTTCGAGAAGAACGGTATGACGCGCGTTTGCGTTGGCTTGAAATCGGTAATCAAGGCGCCAAGCGCATCTTTGAAACTGAGACTGAGCACAGGGTGCTGCTCGTCGGCAATGTAGCTGTCGTTGAACGCGAACAGAGACCGGTCGCCTCCGACACCCGTCAGTGTGCCGATGGGCGCTCCATATAAAAGCACATCAAGGACGTTGACTTGAGCCATTGCTCGCCTCGTCATCTAGCGTGTACGCAGGCCGCGCCGCGGTGTTGGCGCTCACGGAGTTGGTCTGGTGCGCTATCGCATTGCGGAGCGTCTGAACGTTCGTGAGCACACGACGTATGTCCTCGGTCCCCTTTTTGTGGTTCTTGACTGCCTGCAGCACGCTGTTTGCGTCTTTTAGGGCTGCAAGATGTTCGTCGGCCAGTCGAAAGTGCTGCAGTTCTCGTATCTGACGCTGGAGTTGCGCGAGTTCCTTCGGCCCATTTGTCAGTTCGCTAATAGCTCCGAGCGTGTGCTGCAAACGTTGCAGCTCTTTCACCACAGCCGGTGTTGACGGCGAGGCAGCGGGTTCGCTGCTCCTGACAATTGACTGCACGGCTGGTACAGCCTTGCGGGGAACGAGTGCTACCTCCAGGTCGAGCACACGAGCCAATGCAATCAGGCTGGAAAGCCTCAGATCCACGGCCCCGCTCTCGATCTTCGAGATATGTGCCTGCGGCACTCCAGCTCGCTGACTGAGCGCGCGCTGGCTCAGGCCTTTGCTTACGCGCGCAGCTTGAAGAGTTTTAGTGATTTCTTCAATTTTGTAGTGGGTTTTCATTGATACGTATTTATATATAAATCCTTACGTATGATACATTAATATGTATCAAAATATAAAGAGTATTGAGTATATGATATATTAAACTATATCATTTACATGATATAATATATTTTAACGCATCAAGAGAAGCCGGTCGCGCCACCGAAACTCCACCCAATAGCCGACGGCACGGCCCTCAGGCCGTCCGCTGCAGAGCCTCCTTCGCCCCTATTGCGTTTGAAAAAACACGCTACTAGGATTTGTTTAAAAGAGGGGTTACACCACAAGATATAGTGGTTGTAGCCTGGAAGCAGGCTGCCACCGCGCCGTAAAACCAGAACAAATCGGGGGAGTCAGCGGTGGACTTCCACCCGTGACGACGGTCAGGCCGCTCTGTGTACAAGGACTAGAGACATGAAACCGCAGAAGCTGGGAGAGACGGCCCACTGGTCGGCCAATACGAAATCGCGGAGCTGAAGGGCGGCCGTACGGAAAAAGCGAACGGTGATGCGAGGCGAGCCTTTGCGCCGAAGCCGCGCCAGCGCTACGTGCTCACCGACGCAACGAAGCACAGGTAGACAAAGGGCGAAGTTCGAGTTGTCACCATGACTAACGAAGAGATCGAACAAGTCGCCTACGACCTTCAGTGCAGGATCTGGCGCGAGCAGCATTTACTCCGGCCGGGGGGATCGCCGTCGTTGATCGAGATGCTGAATCCGAGCGCCGCGGCGCGCTTGCTTGGTATCGAGTACGAGGTCTACGAGGAGCTTGGAGTCCATTCCCATACCGCGGTGTGCGACATGAAACGGCCGGGCTGATCGACAGGCAAGCGAACAAGATTGCGATCTCGCGGTGTTTTTCGCGCGTGAGTCTGCGCTTTGCGGGGGCGCACGAGCTCGGACATTGGTTGCTGCATCCTGGGCAGGTCATGCATCGCGACCGCCCGCTGGCGCTTGCCGCGATCGATGTCGCAAGTCTGCCGGGAGCATGGAGGGGTCAGGTCCAGATTTTCAGAGAACTTGTCTGAAAGCGGACCTGACCGGACCCCACATTCTCACGCGTGGCCGTACAACGTCCAGTTGAATGGGCGGGTCCGCGCACTGCGCGGGTCGCGTTCGACGCAGCGCCCAAGCCGCTGCGCGCCGCAGTTCCTAGCGTGTTTTTGGCACAGCGACGAGACGAGCGGATTTCGCCACAGCCGCGTCTCTACTCGGTGACGGTCAACTAATCGTCAGCGGTCAATAGGCAGTCGCGCTACACTTGGATCCTCGGAGTGAGTTGCATTCATATTTAGGGCTACTGGAATCGAAGAAATCGAGGAGAAGATCCGATCTCTCAAGCCCGAAGAGAAGACGGAGCTACTCCGTTCCCTGATTGCTGAACTCGACGGTCCACCCGATGCCGACGTGGAGCGAGAGTGGGTGGAAATTGCGAAAAGACGCCACCGCGAGATTCTCGAGGGAAAAGTCCAGCCTGTTCCAGCTGATCGAGTTTTTGAGAATATCCGCTCACGACTCAAGCGATGAGGCTTGAGTTCCACCCGGAGGCGGAACAAGAATTTCTCGAGGCAGTTTTGCGCTACGAGGCCGAGGTTCCAAGTCTCGGTGAGCGCTTCGACGCCGAACTGCACGCTGCGACGGCTGTTCTACTTCAGTATCCGGAAATCGGTGCGCCCCTCGAGTCTGACTTCCGTAAGCCGGTGCTGGAACGCTTCCCGTATTCGCTGATATACAGCCGGACGCCTGACACAATAGACGTGCTCGCAGTCGCCCACGACAGACGTCCGCCGGGTTATTGGCAGGGAAGAAGTTGACCGCCGCCGACGCGATGCCGGCGACCGCTGCGTCAGCGAGGTATCGTTGCTCGTGCTGACGGGTGCCACGTCAAAGGGGGCACTTCCAGCCGATTTTCATATGCCCAGAGCATGGAGGCAGAGCATGGAGGGGTCAGGTCTACATTTTCGGACTTGTCTGAAAGGCGGACCTGACCAGACCTGACCGCATATTCCGGAAGGGCCTGATCCGGAATCCAGTTTTGATCCAGATCGTCGTCAGTGCCATACTCGTCCGCGACGCTCTCGAGGAGGCCATTCATGAACGACGTGCTCTGCTCGCCCGTTATCGCGACAACGATCGCCACCGCGTATGCGGAGGATGGCTACTTCTTCCCTTACGACGTGATTAGTGAGACCGAGGCGGCCGGGCTGCTTGCAGACCTCGAAGCTGCGGAGGCCGAAGTCGCAGCCGATCGCGCGAGACTCTCGATGCTGCGGAGTTATCCGGCCCAACTGCTGCCCTCGTTTGCCAGGCTCATCCGTCAGCCGCGCCTCATCGAGGCAGTGTCGCAGATCATCGGTCCCGATCTACTCGTATGGAGCTGCGGATTCTTCATCAAGGAGCCGAGCGCGAAGAGCTACGTGAGCTGGCATCAGGATCTCAACTATTGGGGTCTCGATGGGGAACAGGAGGTCACGGCCTGGCTCGCACTCACGCCCGCGACGGTCGAAAACGGCTGCATGCGCTTTGTGCCCGGCAGTCACGAAAAGAAAGTCGTGCCGCATGTCGACTCGTTCGCTCAGGACAACCTGCTTACGCGCGGTCAGGAGATTGCGATCGAGGTGGACGAAGCGAGCGCTGTGAATGTTGTGCTGCGTGCCGGTCAGGCTTCGTTCCATCACGGGCACATGTTCCATGCCTCGGGCCCCAACGGAACGAGTTTGCGCCGTGTGGGTGTTGCCATACGTTACGTAGCGCCATCGATGAAGCAGGTTTCGGGCGATAAGCTGCTCGTTTCGCACGTCAGCGGCAAGGACGAGTACGGACACTTCGACGTTATGCCCCCGCCGGCGGGCCGGCTGTTGGAGGAAGACTTCGACCGGGCGCGCCGCAACACGGAGATGAAACGCGGCATTCTCTACAAGGACGTCAAGCCCGAGCTGGTCAAGGAAACTCGCAGAGCCTGACACTTGGGCTGGATCGGCGGGATGCGCGACCCGATGTGACCTACACAACCGCGGTAATAGAGGTGCTTTCACCCAGCAGGACAGCGGTAAAGCCAGGTTCGGGGAAACGAATTCTTTTACGTCGACTCGGAAAGATTCCGGTGCCATAATTTTCTAAAGCGAGTGCCAGCCTTTTCGGCGCTTGGGTTGAATACTCAACTTCGCCTGAGCGTTGACGCAGTCTCTGCATCGTAGCGGTACCTTTCGAACGGAGGTGCATGATGCGCGCTGTGATCGGAGCATCTCGACGATTGACGTACGCAATTGCGGCTGCGGTCTGGATGTACTCTGCCGCTTCGTGGGGGCAAAACCCTTCGACAAGTTCAGGACAGGTTTTCCCAACCAAACCTGTGCGTTACGTCATCCCGTTCCCCGCGGGCACCGGCAACGACATCGTCGGTCGTTTGCTCACGGATCAATTGACGCGCCTATGGGGCCGGCAGGTCATCGTCGACAACCGGGTGGGTGCCTCCGGCACGATCGGCGCGGCGTTTGTCGCGAAGTCGCCGCCCGACGGCTACACGATTCTCCATTGCAATATCGCCCCGAATGCAATTTCCCTGTCGATGTACGCAAAGCTGCCCTACGAGCATCGCGACTTCGCGCCGATCACGCGCATCGGCATGACGCCCAACATCATTACCGTGCACCCGTCGACGCCGTTCAGATCGATCAAGGACCTCGCGGCTTATGCAAAATCCAACCCGAGCAAGATGAGTTACTCCTCGGGGCTGGTCGGCACTTCGCCGCACCTGTCGATGGAGTGGCTCAAGTTGCTGATGAAGTTCGACATCGTGCACATTCCATATAAGAACGCGGTGCAGGGGACGAACGATGTCATTGCCGGCCAGCTTCCGATCAATATTACGAACTTTCCGGCCGTGATAGGACAGGTTCAGGCGAGACGCTTGCGCGCTCTCGCGGTCACGAGCGCAAAGCGTCAGCCGCTGCTGCCGGACGTGCACACCGTGCAGGAATCGGGCGTGCCGGATTACGAGGTCAATTCCTGGTATGGCGTATGCGGAGTGGCCGGCACACCGGTGCCGCTGCTCGATAAGTTACACGCCGATTTCGTCTCGGTATTGCGCATACCTGAAATCGAGCAGAAATTAACCGAGCTGGTGATACCACCCTCGCCGACCAGTCGCGAGGAGTTCGATCAGTTCATGCGCGCGGAGATCGCGCGCTGGGCGCAGGTGATCAGGGACGCCGGGATTCCCAAGCAGTAATAGCGTGGCGGTTGTGCTGCCGAGAGCACGCGTTTTGCTGAGCGAAGAGTTTACGTAAGTAATCACGCGACTGCTGGGCAGGTCTAGCAGAATGGTCCTGAGCCGAGTGCGCATCGATTAAGCGCATTTCAAAAAAAGTTCGTGCTGAGCCCTTCGACTCGGGCACAGGATAAACTCCGGGCGAACATCCTTCGACTCCGCTTCGCCCTGGACGAACGGAGCACATGGAACGCCCGGTTCGAAGTATGAACGCCTGCCCAATCGTGACATCAGATTTGGTGTTATCGGAATTAGCGCCCGGGGAGTCAGTGACACATCCAAAGGAGCCAACCATGGACGTCCGCAAACGTATCCGCTGCGCCTTTGCCGCGCTCGTCTTCGCTTTCGCTTCCAACTCCGTCTCTGCGGGCTACACTTCTTTGATCGTGTTCGGCGACAGCCTGCTCGATAACGGGAACGCTCTGCTCTACAACCTCGGAACACCGGGACTGGGCGCCGCCCTGGGCTATCTGGTGCCGACGGACCTGAATCTGCCGCCGTATCCGGCGGGCGCCACCCAGTACACGGCTCCGGGAGGAAAGAGTGCGGTAGAAGTACTGGCTCAACGCCTGGGCCTGCCGCCGCTCGGACCTTCGCAGCTCGGGGGCAATAACTTCGCTACCGGAGGCGCCACGACCGGCACGTTGAACTTTGTCGGCGATGGCGCGTTGGTGCCGAATCCATCGCCTTTCCCGGGCGTGCTTCCCGGGACCCCCTTTTATCCTGGTCTCGCCGGCATTGGAATTCGCACCGAGGTGGCGCAATTCGCGACGAGGCTGGCCGGATCCCCCGCCGATCCCGGGGCGTTGTATGTCGTCATGGGCGGACCCAACGACATATTCCTGAACGCCGCGCTGTCGAAACCGCAGGACCCGGTGGCGTCCGTCTCGAATGTGGTCGCGGCAATCGGCGATCTCTATGCGCTGGGTGCGCGGATAATTCTTGTGCCGAACCTGCCCGACATCGGCAAAGCGCCTGGATTCCTCGGTGGACCGTCCGCAGCCGGTGTTACCGCGCTCACGCTCGCATTCAATGCGCTCCTGGCGAGCGCAATACCGAATCTGGAAAGCTCATTCGCGGGTCTCGATATTCTCCCCTTCGACACGTTGGGAGCGTTCAACGACCTCCTTGCCAACGCCGCATCGTTGGGTTTCACAGACACTACACATGCCTGCTACCTTCTGGGCAGCGCGTGCGACCCGGCGCAGTTCGTGTTCTGGGACATGGACCATCCGACTCCGC
>JAQGNH010000370.1 GCA_028291945.1 Betaproteobacteria bacterium | reverse complement strand
TAAGCCCGCTGCTGTTCAGAGCGTGGGCAGCTCTGTTGTCGTCATCGTTTTCGCCGCAACAACTCGATCACTTTTTTTGCGGGATCGACCCGCACGACATCACCCGTCTCGATGCATTCGAGCGGATCGCGCGACCAGCCTTCGGTGATCGGGATGTTTGCAAACACAGCGCCCTGCACCATCACCGGATTCGTTACGCCGAAGATCAGGGCCTTAGGTGCGAAGCCCTTGTTGCGGATATCGTAGAACGCCCATCCCGCGGCGATACCGCCCTTGGCCGAGGGAAAGAACAGGATCTTGTCGCGGATATTGAGTCCTTCGAGCTTGTGTCCCGGCTTGGTGATGACGCCGCTCCAGCGGTCGAGATCGTAACGGGGGCTAAAGCCTTCGGCTGAGACGAGCGCTTCGCCTTCCACGGCGGCTCCGAATGCCCTCTTGACCTCGATCGTCAGCAGCACATTGCTCACTTGAGCACTCCCGTGACCGCAATTTCGACGCAATCGGTTGTCCGGCGCAGAATCGTATTGAACTTGTGCGCGGTGATCGTGTTGACGATCTTCGCCGAGTTCGAGATGAGATTCGACCAGCCGTTGCGGACCCGGATCGCACTCAGATTCTGCAGGATATAGAAGCACACGCCCGACAGCACGACGGCGCCCGCGCGCTCGATGTCCTGCAGGTAACCGAGTCTTTGAGCATCGCTTTTTACCGTGGACGCCGTAGTTACGAAGACGTGGGTTTCCGCTTTCACCGTGCGGCCGCGCAACAGGTCTGCGAGGTGTTTCATTTCGAAAAGCGATAACTGCGGCGCAGAAAACACCACGAGATTGGCCTGCCCGTCCTTCAGATCGTAACTGCGGTAGACATCCTGGATATCGGCGTTCGTAATGCGCATCTCGTCGGTCGGCTTGTTTCCGCCGAGCGCTACGGCGAGACTGGGCGCCTCGGGCGTCGTTCCGATGACATGGAACATGCCCATCGAACCGTAGCTCGCAAGGGCCGCTCCGAGGTGCTTCAGTTCGTCGGAGCTCGCTGCGCGATCGAGACCATCGAACACCGGCACCGCGAAATAGTTCTGGTGCCCCTGCCCGACCAGCTTGCCCAGTGCGCCCCAGTCCGCAAGATCGGTGAGCTCCGCCTCGACGCGGACGATGAACGTTCCTCTTCGATGCTCGTCGAGGTGAAAGCCGTACGCGGGCGTGCGTCCCGTCAAAGCAGCCGCCATCGCAGCGGGGCCGCTCTCGAAGTTCGTGCGCGCGCCGAAAACAGAATTCGCGTAGATGACCGTTCCCGTATCGCCCCATGCGACGTGCTCACCGAAATGAGGCTGATAGAGCGTCTGGTAGTTGATGCAGGTATCGGTGGTCATGACATCCATGGCCTGCAGGTGCGCGATCAGCTGCTTTTCCTTGTCCGCTTCCGCCGGGTCCTGTCCGAGCGCACCCACGTGTGCGAAATCGAAACATCGTGCATTGGTAGTCGTGGGGATCACGCAGCGCGCCTTGCGTTTGGCCATGCAGTCGAGATGATCGAGACCCCCGTCGCCCATGACTTCGATGTCGCCCATCATATGCACGTTGGTGACTTCCACGAATCGCTCCGCACTCCAGAAGTCGCCGACCTGGATCTGCTGCTCGATTGCGCGCTTCACTTCGGCGCCCATATCCCCGCGCGCCATAGCCTCTTCGTGTTGCGTGAGCTTCATGATGACGACCTCAAGCGTTGCAGCGTGGAGTCAATCGACCTTCGCTCCCGATTTGCGGATGACCTCGGCGTACTTCTCGATTTCGGTCTTGATGTAGCTCTGAAACTGCTGCTGCGAGCTGGCAACGGGCTCGGTGCCCTGGTCGAAAAGGCGCTGCTTGATGTCTGCGAGGCGCAACACCTTGACGATTTCAGCGTTCAGACTCGCCACGATCTCGCCAGGCGTTTTCGCAGGCGCGAGCACGCCTTGCCAGTTGTCCACTGCAAAACCTTTGAGCCCGCTTTCGCTGATCGTCGGCGTGGCCGGCATGATCTGCGTGCGTGCCGCACTTGTCACAGCGAGTGCACGCAGCTTGTTTGCACGAACGTGAGGAAGCGCCGGTGGGAGCCCGGCGAAAAAGAGCTGGACATGTCCGCCTACGAGATCCGTGATCGCCGGCGCCCCCCCTTTATAGGGGACGTGAACCATATCGATCTTGGCCATCAGCTTGAACAGCTCGCCCGCAAGGTGCTGCGGTCCGCCGCTGCCGGATGACGCGTAGATCAGCTGACCGGGCTTCGAGCGCGCCAGGCTGATTAAATCCTGAACGGAACGCGCCGGGACACTCGGATGCACGACGAGCACCAGAGGTGCAGACGTCGCAAGGGTAACAGGCGCGAAATCCTTGACCGGATCGTACGGCAGCTTCTTGTACAAGCTTGCGTTGATTGCGACCTCGGCCGGCGAGCACACGAGCAGTGTGTAGCCGTCCCCCGGCGAATTCGCCACGAGCTCCGCCCCGATGTTGCCGCCTGCGCCCGGACGATTGTCGACGATCACGGGCTGAGCCAGGTTCTCGCTCAGCTTCTGCCCGAGCGTGCGGGCCACCACATCCGTCGCACCGCCTGCAGGGAAGGGCACAATGAAGCGGATCGCCTTAGCAGGATACGTTTGTGCGGGTACTTCGCGTGCCGCAGCGCCTGCAATGCCGAGCGCTAGTGCGATCCCGAAACGACGAATCAATTCGAGCCTATGCACGTCGTTGAATCACTTGCATCTTGACTCTCCGTGGTGGGTCCTACGTCTCGCGGCACGTCTTACGACACTCACTCAGGTCATCGGAACGAAATCGTATTCCCCGATTCCCTGCAGGATTAGAAACGTCGCGGATTCAGTACCGGCATTGATGACGAGATGCGGCCGCTTTGGCGCAAGCGTGTACGTCTCACCCGGCTTCAGCACCACATCCTCCTTGGGCTCACGCATGAATACGCGGATCGTGCCCTCGAGAACATAGAACGTGTCCTGAACGTGACTGTGGTAGTGCCACGGGACTTTCTGCGTCGGCGAGATCTGAAGCTCGTTGATCCGGAAGCCATTGCGTTCCGCGTGGCGCGCCCGGCGTTCGACTTCATACAGGTGCGATGCGTCCTTGACTGCCTCCATGACTTCTCCTCGGCACTGCACGACAGGTGAGTATAGCGTGGCGACCGGCCCAGTCGCTTCGGCGCCGGTTCGACGCTAATAAACATCCGAGCGTCGAGGTTGTCCAGCGTCGCTACAATCTGTGTTGCGCGCAGGACCGGCGGCAGAGCGAGTTCGGCGCATCGACCATCCGAACTTTCCACTGGAGGCTTTTAATGGCAACACCCCATACGAGCGAGCTCGATCTGGATATCGAGCGCGGCGTTGCGCTCGTCACGCTGAATCGGCCGCACGCCATGAATGCGCTCAGCATCCAGATGCGCGCCGATCTGATCGAGCTCGCGACCAAGCTCGATCGCGATGCAGACGTAGGCGCTGTAGTTTTCATCGGCGCAGGCGGGAAAGCGTTCTGCGCAGGGGCCGACCTGAATGAGCGGGGCCAGAAGTCCGCGCAGGAACTCTACGACGAGCGCCGCTACTTCAGATCCCGCTGGATCAATTTCATCTCGAGCATGGTGAAGCCGACGATCGCGGCGATCAACGGCTACTGCCTCGGCGGCGGTCTCGAGCTGGCTTTGCAGTGTGACATCCGAATCGCATCGGAGCAGGCTACGTTCGGCTTACCCGAAGTTACGCTCGGTTTTCTCCCGGGCGCCGGCGCAACGCAACGCCTGCCGCGCGCGATTGGGCTGCAGAAAGCGAAGGAGCTGATACTGACCGGCAGACGGTTCGGTGCACGCGAGGCCGAGGAGCTGGGGCTCGTTGCGCGCACCGTTCCCCACGAGACACTGCTCGCGGGAGCGACCGAGCTCGCACGCACGATCGCGGCGAATCCACGCCTCTCCGTGATACAGGCGAAGCTCGCACTGAATGCATCACAGGAGACCTTTGTGTCGGGCGGCTTGCAGTTCGAGAACGAGGCGTGGCTTTCGTGCCTGTTGTCCGATGCCTGGAAAGGCAAGCTCGAGCGTTTTGCGGGAAGGAAGGATGCATAGAGCAGTCAGAGGTCAGACGTGAG
>JAQGNH010000366.1 GCA_028291945.1 Betaproteobacteria bacterium | reverse complement strand
CCTGCGTGTGATCAGTGCGTCCACGATCACCGCCGTGCCTGAGGCGGGGTCGAGTATCGCGGGGTTGATATCGATTTCTTCTACAGCATCGCCGATCTCCGTGGCGAGCTGCGACAGGCGCAGAAGGAGCGGCACGAGCAGGGCGGCGGCATCGTGACCCGCATAGAGCTTCGTCACGAGACGGCCGAACGCCGGCACCTCATCGATCATCGCTCGTGCCTCGCGTGCGTCAAACGGCGCGAGGCGGAAGCTCACCTGCCGAAGCGCTTCCACGAAGATGCCGCCGAGCCCGAACATCACGACGGGGCCGAACTGCGGATCGCGCTTCACGCCCAGAATCACTTCGAGGCCGCCCTTGATCATGGGCTGGATGAGCACGCCCGCGATGCGTGCCATGGGCTGCATGCGTTTGACCTCGGCGACCATCTCGGCGTACGCGCGCTCGAGCGCCTCGGCGCTGCTGAGGTGGAGGCGCACACCGCCGGCCGCTGCCTTGTGCGGCAGATCCGGAGAGACGATTTTCGCGACCACCGGGTAACCGAGCTTCGAGGCTGCGTCGCTTGCTTCCGCTGCGGAATTGGCGACGATCTCCGGCGTCACCGGCAGGTCGTAGAGCGCGAGCAGTCGTTTGCTGACGTCCTCTGTGACGACGGGACCGCCTTCCGTCAGGATCTTCAGCGCCTGTGCGGCGACTTTCGAGGCGCCCGTTGGATGAGCGCGAGTCGACCGCTGCACTTGCCGGCGACGAGCGTGGTACTCGATGAATGCCTTCACGGCCGACATCGTTTCACGCACGCCCTGTAGGTATGGCACCCCAGCGTCGCGCAGCATCTGCACGATTTCCGGATTCCAGGGGCCCGAGAAGTTATTGAAGAAAACAATGCACTTGTCGATGTGCTTCGCCGCTTCGACGGTCGCCTTCGCAACAGGCAGATCGAACGCGGCGGGGCTGTCCTGCGAGACGAGGATCATATCGAGGTGCGGCTCGGCCGCAAGTATCCCGATGCACTTCACGTATGCGTCTTCGTTTCCGGCATTCGACCCGGTCGGGTCGATTGGATTTTCCGGTCGGCCGTACCAAGGCAACAGTTTCGCGAGCTTCTCTCGGCCGGTACTCGAAAGCGGCGGGAACTCGAGACCGATCTCCCGAGCCTGGTCCACCACCACGGCGTTCTCGCCGCCGGAGATGCCGATCATACCGATGCCGCCGCCATTAACCGGGCGCGCGATCCGGAACATCTCGATAGTCTCCAGCCAGGTGTCGAGATCTTCGCAGTGGACGATCCCCTTCTGCCGGAAGATCGCGCTCTGCACCGCATACGAGCCGGCGAGCATACCCGTGTGCGCCGCGCTCGCGGCGCTGCCTTCTTCGCTGCGGCCCGCTTTCATCAGCACGATCGGTTTCCCGGCCTGATAGGCCTGATCTGCGGCGGCAAGGAACTTGCACGGCTCCTTAACGCCTTCGACAAACGACGCGATCACGCGCACTTCCGGCTGATCCACGAGGTAGCGGATATAGTCGGCGCTGTTCACCACCGCCTCGTTGCCCGAAGAGATCATGTGGCTGAAACCGATGCTGCGGAGACTGCGGATCATCGCGACGACTATCGTCCCGCTCTGGGAAACGAGCGCCACGTCGCCTGCCTTGACGCCAGCCGGCGATGTACTACTGTAGCCGCAGCTGCGCGCATTGAAATTGAGGACCCCGAGGCAGTTCGGGCCGCAGATCGCCATACCGGCCCGGGCCGCGAACTCCTCCAGCTCACACTGACGGGCCCGGCCGGTCTCTCCAGCCTCGCCATACCCGCTCGCGAAGATCACCGCGGCCCGCACGCCTTTGCGGCGGGCTTCCTCGAGCACCGACAGCACGTGCTCGCTGGGAATGCCGATGCACACGAGGTCGACCGGGCCGGGGATCGCTTCGAGGTTGGCAAAGCACTTGAGACCTCGGACCTCCTCGTACTTCGGGTTCACCGGATAGATCGCTCCGGTAAAGCCGAGCGTCTGCAGATTGATTATCGCTCCGGTTGCGCGGCCGCCCTGTGCGGAGGCGCCGATGACTGCGACCGAGCGTGGATTCAAAAGCGGTGCGAGGTCGAGCGGTGCTGCGGCGTTCATTCTGAGAGATGTCTAATGAGTCCCGGAGTGTAACCTGCACTACGATCACGTCTCCAGAGGAGGAGCCATGAGTATTGATTCGGTGCACGTTTTCGCCGCGCGCTCGCTTTGGTGCGACGGGGTCGGGTCATACTTAAGCATCGCGCCTGCGGGCGCTGGCCCGTACGCACCGCGAGCACGCAGCGCCGCGATCCTTTCCGGCGGCAGCTCCAGAACGCGACGCCGCTCGCGCCGACGACGCTTCCGTACACCCACTATCTGCTCGCGGTGGCGTACGGCAGGCCTTTCCACGAGGCACTCGCCGCGCTGCTGCCGTGCTACTGGATCTACTGGGAAGTCGGTAAGGAGTTGACGCGTGCGGGTTCGCCGAATCTTTTGTACGCCCGTTGGATCGGCACCTATGGCTCCGAA
>JAQGNH010000361.1 GCA_028291945.1 Betaproteobacteria bacterium | reverse complement strand
TTCTACGCCGAGCCGGACTTACACGCGCGCCTGATGAAAATAATTGCGAAGCGTCTCGGCCATCTGCTGCTCGGCCGGGTCGAAGACGCGAAGATCGCAGTATCGAACGGCGGGCGGGGCGTCGTGCCGATGAGCGAAGTCGAAGCGGGGCTTGCAAGTGAGCTCGACACGCCCATGCTCGAGACGGTGCTCGAGGCGAAGTGCGCGGCGATCGTCGATACTGCACGGCGCGCGGTGAGTCTTGCCGGAATCTCGGCGGAGAAAGTGCAGACGCTTTATTTCACCGGCGGCTCGGCAGCGCTGCCGGCGCTGCGTGACGCTTTCGGAGCGGCGTTCCCTCAGGCCACGCCGGTTTTCGGCGACCCGTTCGGCAGCGTCGCGAAAGGCCTTGGCATCCGCGCCGCGCGGCTGTTTCGCTGAAGAAACAGCAAACGGCGTCATCGCGCGGAGCGCAGCGCGGTGGCGATCCCGTGGCGCACGTAACGTTCGCAGCGAGACTGCTTCAGCTGAGAAGCTCGCGAGCTCGGGCATCGACACGGTGACGAGCACGCCCGAGCAGTTTCGTGAGTTGATTCGTTCCGAGACGGCGCTCTTCGCCAAAGTGATCAAGGCCGCAGGGACTCACCGATAGGGCGGTTACACAGCAAATCTGAAAGTCGAGGGCAGGCGATCAGATGGAGCATCGTGCGCGCGTAACGGGGGCTCGATGACCTCTTCAGCCGGCTGCCCGATGAACTCGCGCATGACATCTTCCTTGATGCGCACGAATTCGTACGCGGCACGGTCGCGCGGGTGAGCAAGCGCCACCGGAACGATACGCCGGACACGTCCGGGTCGCGGTTCCATTACAACCACCTTGTCGCCCAGATAAATCGCCTCCTCGACGTCGTGGGTCACCAATATCATGGTGATGCTTTCCTGCTGCCAGATACGATGGAGCTCCTGCTGCAGATGAGCCCGCGTGAGGGCGTCGAGCGCGCCGAATGGCTCGTCCAGCAGCAAAATCTCGGGGCGGTTTACGAGCGCGCGCGCGATGGCGACGCGCTGCGCCATCCCTCCGGACAGTTGATACGGATATGCGGTCTCGAATCCGGACAACCCCACCAGCTCGATGTGTTCCTGTATCGAGCGGCGCTTCTCTTCCTCTGGCACCTTCGCATTGAGCAATCCCAGGCCGATGTTCTTTTCCACCGACAGCCAGGGGAAAAGGCGATGCTCCTGGAACACGATGCCGCGCTCGAGGCTGGTGCCAACGATGCGGCCGCCATCCAGCAGGATCTCTCCCTGATAATCCTCCTCCAGCCCGATGAGGAGACGAAGCAAGGTCGATTTGCCGCAGCCGCTCGATCCCACAATGCTCACGAACTCGCCGGGATTGATCGTGAGCGTGATGTCCTTCAGGACCGGCAGGACTTCGCCCTTAACTTCATATTGCTTGCTCAAATTGCTGATCGTCAGCGTTCCAGCGTGCGCCACGTTCTTCTCCTTAAAATTGGGCGACGGAAGTTCCGCGCCATCTGAGCAAACGCGCCTCGACGTGCCCCGCGATCCAGGTGAGCGAGAAGCCGACCAGGCCGACGACGATGACGCCGAACAGGACGAGATCCATCCAGAAATGCTCGCGTCCATCAATCATCGTGTTGCCTATACCCTTGCCCGACACGAGCAGATATTCGGCCCCCAGCGTTGCGAGCCAGGCGTACACCAGCCCGAGATGAATGCCGGTGAAAATCGACGGCAGAGCCGACGGGAACACCACCTTGGTGAGCAACTGCCAGCGGGAGAACTTGAACACGCGCGCCACCTCGATGGACTCGCGCGGTACGCTGCGTATCCCCTCGAACGTATTCAGCACGACCGGAAAGAATGCGGCGAGCGACAGGAACGCCACTTTGGCGGTGTCTCCCAAGCCGAACCACACTGAAATCAGCGGTATCCACGCGAACAGTGAGATCTGTTTGAGCGTGTGGAAAGACGGTCCGATCGTGTTCTCGAACAATCGTGAAAGTCCCATCGCTGCTCCGAATAGGAGCCCGGCCGATGCGCCGATCGTGAAGCCGGCCAGGTCGCGCCACAGACTCGACCGCAGTCCTATCCACAACTGGCCGCTCGTGGTTTGCTCCACGGCGGTTGCCCAGACCTTGCCCGGCGGTACCAGCAAAGGCGACTGCGACCAGCCGTACTTCGAGGCCATCCACCACAACACGAATAACCCGAGGGGCAGCATCCAGCCACGGAGCCGATGAGGAACGACGCCTGCAATGCCAGATGCCAAAGAGCCGGCCGACCGTATTTTCAAGTTGGATCCCTAGAAACCATGCCGGCGCCAGCCGAGCAAGCGGCGCTCGGTCAGGGCCAGTATCTTGTCGAGCGAAAATCCCACGATGCCGACCATCACTACGGCGGCCATTACGACGTCGAGCTGAAACAACTGCCGTCCGAAGACGATCATGAAGCCGAGTCCCTCTGATGACGCCAGCAGCTCGACGACCACGAGGGCCAGCCACGCATGGGTGAACCCGTAGCGGATGCCGTTCCAGATCGGAGGGAATGCCGCCGGAAAGATGACCTTCTGGAGGAGCTGCAGACGCGTGAAGCGGAATACGCGCGCCACTTCGACGTATCCGGCCGGTACGTTCTGGATGCCTTTGTATGTGTTGACTGCGATCGGCACCAGCGCCGCCTTGGAGATCAGGATGATCTTGAGCGCTTCGTCTATGCCCACCAGCATCATCATGAGCGGAAGCCAGCCGAGCACAGGGATCTGCGCAAACGCCTTGAAGAGGGGATAGACGTAATCCTTGAACGTGGAAGACAGCCCCATGGAAACGCCAAGGCAAAGGCCGCACAGGGCGCCTGCCGCAAACCCGCCGAGCACCCGCCACAGGCTTATCTTCAGGTTGGCAAGCAATTCTCCGCTCCGGAAGAGATCCGCGAACGTCGACGCCACGGTTTCCGGCGATGGCAGCACCTGCGCCGCGACCCATCCCCGGCTTGCCGCGACGTACCAAAACGCCAATACCGCCAGCGGGAAAGGCCAGGCCAGCACGAAATTCCTGACGCTCTCATGCGTTACGGCGGCCTGCTTTCGCTGCCGTTTCAACGCCAGCGGCGCAGGTTCAGCTTCGCGTTCCGCCCGACGATTGCTGGTAAATTGCGCCGCGGACCCGATCATGCGGCTTTCCCTTTAGCGCCGGGCACCGCGATTTCATGGCCGTTTTCATCGAGCCGTGCCCAGTAATTCTCGAGCTTCTGCTCGCGCAGCGCGCGATCGAGATAGCGCCGGTTCACCCAACCGTCGACCTGTGCTTCGCGCCTCGTGAGCTTGTATTCGACGAGGCTGCGCGCTGCGGATTTATAGAGTGAGACGAGAAACGGATCGAAGTTGGGCGCGAGCCGGATACTGAGCGACTCGTTCTCGTAGTCCTCTTTCCAGTGCTCGTAGGGCGTGCCCGCTTTCGCCCAGTCGCGCAGGACCTCCTCCCGATTGGCATCGTCCGAGCCCCATCGCGCTGCCTTGACGACGACGTCGACCACGCGCTGAACGATTTCGGGATGCGATTTTTCAAAGCTCTCCAGTACGAGCAGGTGAGATTGGCGCGTAAACAGAGGCGAGTCGCCTTTGCTCCTGTAAACGATCCGTGCAACGCCTTTGTCGCGCAGCTTGAGGAGCTCGATGCCGCCGAAAGCCGCGTCGATATCCCCCGTGGCGAGCGCTGCCTGCATGGCGGCGTAGTCGAGGTTGTATGCTTTCAGGTCACGCTCCGACAGCCCATGTTTTGCGAGCAACCGATCGGTGGGGAGCTGCCCGCTCGTGCCCTTGAACAACGCAACGCGCTTCCCGCGCAAATCGGTGACCGACGAGATCGGTGCACTGGGCGCCACGGCGAGATACAGGTTTTTGCGCTGCCCCGCGGCCAGCAGCAGTTGCGTCTTGAGACCCGTGGCGCGAGCGACGACGGCAGGCAGATCGCCTTGCTGGGCGAAATCGAGCTGGCCATTAGCCAGTGCTTCGTTTACGGCAGGACCGGCGCCCCTGAAAAAAAACCATTCGACCTTGATGCCGCTGCGCTTGAATTCCTCTTCGAGCCATCCTCTGTTGTGCGCGATAGCGACCGAATTATCGGCAAACACGGGCGGACTCCCCACTGGCGCCGATGCAATGCCGATGCGCACGGAAGTAACCGCTTGCGCATGCGCCGATCCGACTGCGCTGCCGACGCCGGTAACCCCTGCCGCGGCCGCCGACATTGCCGCCAGGCGCCCGAGTGCAGTCCTTCTATTTCTGTCCATGTTGTTGTGATCCGAGTGAGGTCTATAGAGAGTCGCTGCCGCGACCGAGCTTTCCGTTCGCGTCAAAAACCGGCCAGAAGCCCTCGAGCTTGAAATTCTTCAGCGCGGCATCGAGGAAGCGGCGGTCTATCCACTTTTCGGCGTCGAACTTCGCACGCGTCAGCTTGAACTTGTACGCCTGCTCGACAGCGTCCTTGTAGCGCGCGGTGAGGAAGGGATCGAACTGCGGGTTGATGCGGACCTTCAGTGGCTCCCCGGCATAATCTTCGACCCAGTGCTCGTAGGGCGTTCCGGCGCGCGCCCACAAGCGCAACACCTCCTCTCGATTCGCTTCGTCGGACGCCCACTTCGCCGTTCTGACGATCGCGTTCACGACGCGCTGAGTGGCTTCCGGATAGCGCTCTGCGAATGCCTCCGTAACGAGGACGTGGCTCTGGCGCGTAAACACCGGCGAGCCGCCCTTGCTGGTGTAGGCGATCTTCGCTGCGCCCTTCTCGCGCAATCGCAGCAGGTCGATGCCGCCGAACGCGCCGTCGAGGTCCCGGGTCGACAGCGCCGCCAGCGCCGTCGCGTTGTCGAGGTTGATGGCTCTGACGTCCTTCTCGGAAAGCCCGTGCGCCTCGAGCACGCGATTGATCGGAAGCTGGGAGTTCGTCCCCTTGAATATGGACACGCGCTTTCCGCGCAGGTCCTCGACCGACCGGATGGTCGAATCGGGCGGCACTGCGAGATAGATGTTGGCGCGCACACCAGTGGCGAGGATCAGCTTCGTCTTCAGTCCGGCAGCTTTTGCCACGATCGCCGGCAGGTCTCCCTGGAACGCGAAGTCGAGTTGCCTGTTCGAGAGCGCTTCGTTGACCGCGGGTCCTGCGCCCTTGAAAAACAACCACTCGATCTTGACCGGGCTGCCTTTGAACTCGTCCTCGATCCAACCTTTCGCATGCGCGATCGCGACCGAGCTCCCGGAGAAGCTCGGCGGGTTGCCAGTGGCGGGCTGCGCCACCCCGAAACGGATTACGGGTGGCAACTCCGCCGCGGCAGCATGAAGGGCTGGGACGAGCACGCTCAATATGAGAAGTATTCGGTTCAGTGTTTTCATCTCACGCCGCCTTCAACTGGGAAACATGCTGTTCCACCGCAGTCCCCCGGAAGAACTCCGGGTTGCTGCCCGCATAGAAGTTGTAGGGATGTGTGAACACCAGATCGCGGAAGTCCTCTTCGCTGATCGCGCCGCGCTCGACGAGCTGCCACGTGTTGTAAAGCGTATCGGTGAGCTCCGGCACATCCCAGTGGCCGCTGTCGGTCGCCCAGAACGCGTTCAGCTTCGCACCGAGCGGGCTGATCCGCGTGTTGAACGCGTAGGCGACAGTCGGGTCGTCGGCTTCGCCGCCGAAGTAGAAATTGGGAACGAAGCGATCGCGGATGTCCTCGATCTTCTCGATACCCGCTGCCGCGAAGTCGTCGCGCTCGCCGGCTCGGTTGCCTTGGCGGCGTGAGTTGTTCGCAATACCGAGCGCGCCGCCGTACAGACTTTGGAGGTCACCCAGGCGATCCTGGATGTTGTCCTCACCGTATTCCTTGTAGAGCCGGTATAGCAGCTCGTTATCGATAGCCTCCGGGTTGTAGTTCTCGATAGCAGGGCCTCCCCGCTTTTCCCAGTGGCCGATAAGATCGGCGTAAAGCGTCGCCCCCCACGCGGCACCGCCTTCGAGGAAGCCTACGCGAAGCTTGGGAAAGCGCCGGGTGACGCCGGCGAAGAACAGCGATTTCGCGAGCGCCGACGAGGCATCCGCGAAATGGCCGATGTGGTTGTACATGTAGTTGTTCGGCGTCGCCCTCGCGCTCCAACCCTGGCTCGACGAGTGCGTCGTCAGATTGATGCCGAGCTCGGTCGCCTTCGCCCAGAACGGGTCGTAGTCGTGCTCGCTGTCGACGCCGAAAGTATCGATCCAGGTCGCGCGGCGCGCGACTTCGGGGTGTTGACGGAACGGATACTTCTCGGCGACGGACTTGACGGGGCGATTCAGGTAACCGGGGATCAGTGCGACCTTGAGGCCCAGCTCCTTGACCGCGAATTCGAGCTCTTCGATGCCCTCCTGCGGTGTGTGCAGGGGAATTGCGGCGACCGGGGTCAGACGGTCGCCGTATTTGCGGTAGACGTCGGCGTGGTACGCATTGACCGCACGGATGACCGCGCGGCGCAGGTCTTCCTTGCCCACGTGCACCGCAAAAGTCGATACGTTGGGAAAGAGGATCGCGAAATCGGTCCCGGTCTCGGGCAGCCGCTCGTGCAGGAGGCGCGGCAGCGAAGCCGTTGCGAGATCCAGTGTGTTCCTGGCCGGCAGCGCCCACCAGGGCGGCCGCGTTGCGCGCTGCGCAAGCCGCTCCTCCGGCGTCAGGTCGTACCACTGATTCCCGGTGCGGCCGTAACCGCTATTGATGGCTTTTCTGAACTCGTCGACGAGCGCGGGGCTGCCATATTTAGCGATGTAGTCTTCGAGCAAAGGGCCGAACTCGATCGTGTGCCAGTCGGTGTCGATCACGGGATAGGGGAGCCTCGCCCGGATGGCCGCAGAGCGTGAGGGCGCGTTCTGACGCAATGCGCTATGGGAGGATAAAGTCGTGGACATGTTGGCTCCTTAGATTTTCGCGATCGAGACTTCGGTCGCTTTCACCAGCGCCAGCACGTCCGTGCCGACTTCGAGGCTCAGGTCCTTCAGCGAGCGGGTGGTGATCACCGAGGCGACGATGCCGTGAGGTGTTTCGACGAGAACTTCGGAAACGACGGGACCGTGTACGATCTCCCTGATCTTCCCCTGAAACTGGTTGCGCACATTGATGGCTTTAATGGTCATTGATCTCTCCTTGTCGATATGCGAGGTACTGTCGCCATCGACCGCAATGGAAATTTAAATCGCGAGAAACGCCCGCTCGATGAGCACCCGCACGGTCTACGTGGGCCCGGCAGACGTGCCTCAACTCAATGCAGTCCTCGTCGACTAGGACGAAGAACCGCAGGTGACATCTACGGGTGGGACTTGGAGGCGGCTAGGCCAGCTCGCCGTCGCCGCGGCAACATCGACAGCCATGCCGGGGAGCGAACGAATCGAGGGAAGTACGCGGATAAGACGCGTACTTGAGCAGGGCGGGGAGCACTACGACGATCGTGCTGGATGACGACATGGGACACCTTCTAACAAGGCAGCCTCCAGTCGTCTGGTGAGCACCGGTTCATGTTGCGCGTGTGATTCAAGCCGCGCGGATCGTTAGGTCGGCAGAGAGGGCTGAAACGATGCGTTCTCTGACGACGATGTGATCGTAGCATTGGAGCATATCGCTGCACAGATCATAAAACTCGAATCTTATGCTCTCCAGTTATTTGCCGCTGAAGCTTCATTGCAAAACTTGCGGTGACCGGTTATTGACGAGGCAGGCCAGCGGCGCGTACGACTTGCCCATAACGCTCGATGTCAACACGCAGCAATTCGTGAAGCTGCTCGGGTGTGCCTGGCCAGGGGTCGACACCCAGCCTGCGCGAAGCTGCCAGTGCAGAGCAGCGCAACGAACAGCACCGCCATAACAGCGGTGCGAGGTACGTCGATCGAGCTCATATTTCCGTCCTCGTTTAGCCAGACAACAAGCTTTCTGACGGATAGGAGCTTCGTTGCCTTCTGTGCTTCAGCTTGGTTTGGGCGCCAGCACCAGATTTCTCAACGCAGTAGCGCGCGCGAGCGACAGCCACACGTAGGCAAGCACAATCGCTGCGCCTCCCGCGAGCGCTACGCGCGGCCCCGCCAACGCCCCGGCGCTATTCAACAGAAAGCCGCTCAAGTACATCAAGCTCCACACCAGCGTGAACACGCTCATCACCCGCCCGCGGTAACGATCCTCGACCAGCGTTTGCAGCATCACCTGCACGCACGTCAGGAAATAGGCATGGCACAGGCCGGCGAGGAGTATGGTGCAGAAAGAAAGCCAGTACCAATCGCTGAAGGCGAAGCCTATCAATGCCACGTTGTAGATGG
>JAQGNH010000348.1 GCA_028291945.1 Betaproteobacteria bacterium | reverse complement strand
AAGCCGCACGGCGCGCTCAACAACATGGCGCACGTGGACGCGGATTACGCGAGCGCGATTGCGCGCGGAATCAAATCAGTCGATCGCGACATCATCTTCGTTGCCAACGCGCTTTCCGAGATGGTGAAAGCCGGCCGCAAAGAGGGGCTGCGCGTAGCCGAAGAGGCGTACGTAGACCGCACGTACGACGACACCGGCGCGATGACTTCGCGCAAGTTTCCCGATGCGATGATTCACGATCCGGACCAGGCGATCAAACAGGTCCTCTCGTTCGTTAACGAGCGAGCGCTCATCAGTAAGAGCGGCAAGAAGTTTCCCACGCGCATCCACACGTTCTGCTGCCACGGCGATGAGGGTACGGGCGTCGAAGTCGTGAGTGCCGTGCGTCAAGCGCTCCAGAAAAACGGGATCAAGCTCGCGACGCTTCCCGAGATGCAGTTTGAATGACGTTCGCGACACGCGCGCGGCGCAACTCTGCTTGCTCCGCAATCGCGGGAAGGTCGGGATCGCGCAAACTCCGTTTGTGCGAGCGCTCGATCACGACGCTCGAAGCGTGAATTTTCGTTCGTGCTGAGCGCTCTATTCACGCACGTTCGAAGCATGAATTCCCGTTTTGTGCTGAGCGCTCGATTCGCGCACGCTCGAAGCATGGATTCCCGTTCGTGCTGAGCGCGCGAGCCGCGCACAGTCGAAGCATGAACAACAAAACCTGAGATCCTTATATGGTCCGAACACCTATAAGTAGCGCTGCGGGCGCAGCAGTTTGGGTAGCCAGCACACTGATGCTCGCCGTTGCGGGTTCTCAAGCCGCTCACGCCCAGCAATACCCGTCGAAACCGATCCGTATCGTCGTGCCCTTCCCGCCCGGCGGGTTCTCCGACGTATTCGCCCGCGTCATCGGCTCACGCATGAGCGAGTCGTGGGGCCAGCAGGTGGTCGTCGACAACCGTACAGGCGCGGGCGGCAATATCGGAACGGAGATCGTCGCCAAGGCGCCGCCCGACGGGTACACGCTCGTGAACGGAACGATAGGCACGCACGCCGTCAACGCGACGCTCTTCAGCAAGCTGCCTTACGACCCGGTGCGGGACTTCACGGCAGTCGCGTTCGTCGTCGAAGCCGAAGGACTGCTGGTCGTCCATCCGTCGCTGCCGGTGAAGACCGCGAAGGACATCATCGCGCTCGCCAAAGCTCAGCCCGGCCAGCTCACATACGCATCGGCCGGCGCGGGAACCACCGGGCACCTCGCCGGAGAAGTTTTCAAGACGATGGCGAAAGTCGACATCACGCACGTGCCTTACAAAGGCAACGTTCCCGCGATGACCGATCTCATGTCCGGCCAGACTTCCATGCTGTTCGCCACGCTGCCGACGGTGCTTCCGCAGGTGCAGGCGGGGAGGTTGAGGGGGATTGCAGTCCTCGGGGCAAAGCGCTCTGCTGCGTTGCCGGCCATCCGGACGCTCGCGGAGTCGGGACTCCGCGGCTTCGAAGTGAACAACTGGACCGGCCTTTTCGCGCCCGCCGGAACATCGTCCGCGATCGTAAGCAAGCTCAACACCGAAGTTCTGCGGATCATGCAGCTTCCCGAAGTACAGGCGCGGCTCCCCAAAGAGGGGCTGCGCTTCGTCGCCATGACGCCGCAGCAGTTTGGCGATTTCGTGAAGTCGGAGAAGGACAAGTGGGCGCCAATCGTGAAGGCGACGGGGGCGAAGGCCGACTGATCACGGTGCCCACATGACCGAGTTCGGTAGTGAAGAGCTCTTCTTTGCCGCCGTGTGGTTCGGCTGCGGATTCATTTGATTCCCTATCGGTCGAATACTTGACGCGCCTGCTCTGTACGTTGACATACTGAAGGCCTATCTCGCCTCCCAGTATCGTGATCCTCAGCTTCTCATCCGGTACGCGGAGCAACTCGGGAACAAGGCAGTGTTCAAGCGCCTGGGTTACTTGCTGTCGACGTTTTTCCATAGCGAAACCGAGCTCGCTGACGCATGTCGCGCTCGCCTCTCGGCGGGCAATACGAGACTCGACCAGAAGTTGCCCGCTGACAAGCTCGTCACCGCTTGGCGGGTGTGGATACCCTCCGGCTTTGGCGACGGGGCGAGCGCATGATTGGACGGCAGGAAATCCTCGAGTTCGCAGGCGAGGTCGGATTGGATCCGAACGTCGTCGAGAAGGACTACGTGCTCGGCTGGATGCTCGCTGGAGTGTCGCAGAACGAGCGGACGCGAGATAGCTGGGTTTTCAAGGGCGGCACGTGCCTGAAGAAATGCTATTTCGAGACCTACCGTTTTTCCGAGAACCTGGACTTCACGCTGCTCGACGGTTCGCATGTGGATGCGGCGACTCTGCGCGAATTGCTTGCGGAGATTACGCAATGGATCTACGACGAGTCAGGTATAGAGCTTCCTGAGAATGCCAGGTCGTTCGAGGTCTATACCAATCCCCGCGGCAGGCAATCCGCGCAGGGCAGGCTCGGGTATCGCGGCCCCATGCAGCGGCAGGCTGACCTTCCGCGGGTGAGGTTCGATCTGACGGATGACGAACGCGTTGTCCTCGCGCCGGTCCGGCGCCCCGTGCATCATCCATACTCCGACCGGCCTTCGGATGGGATCGACGTTCTCGCATACTGTTTCGAGGAAGTATTCGCCGAGAAACTGCGCGCGCTTGCAGAACGGCAACGCCCGCGTGACCTGTACGACGTGGTTCACCTTTACCGTGATGTCACTGCTACACCGTGAGCGTACTCAGATGGATGGGCGCTTGCGAACAACTGCTTCTGGCCGCGAACTGCCCTCCACGAGTAGCGGCTGCCGGTAGAGTCGAGATGTGGCGCGGTAGCAGTAGGCTCGGTGTGTCTGTTGCCGCCTCTTTCGTCTGGCGGTGCCCGAGTAACTTCACCGTAGCTCCGTTTCCACATCCCGCTCATCGAACCGGACATGCAGATCTCCCGCATCCGGCTCTCGGACAAGAGCTCACGCCTTCGTCCACGACACGTCGCACCCAAGCCGCGATAAGCGTACGAGACCGAAGTGCCCGTAGAGGTGCGAGAGTGGATAGCTCCCGCCCCTGCGTCGCCTGACCTTGTGCTTGTTGCGCAACCACCGGCGTAACCGCGCAGCAGTGTAGCTGTCGATCGCTCGATACGATTTGCTGACGCTGCCTACTTGGAAGTAGTTCGCCCAGCCGCGCAACGAGCGGTTCAGCTTGTCCACCAGCTCCGTGGTGCCTTGCCACGTCATCGAGAGGGCGGTTAGCGCATGAATCTTCTCGACCATGCGCTTGATGCTCTTCCTAGAGGGTCGGTAGCCCAAATGCGGCTGGCCCGTCTTCTGCGAATACATCCGCCCAAACGTGTAACCCAAGAAGTCGAACTGCCCTTCCGGTACCTTGCACACTCGTGTCTTCTCCTCGTTGACCGTGAGCTTCAGGGTTCCCATGATCTCGCGCAATCGTTG
>JAQGNH010000193.1 GCA_028291945.1 Betaproteobacteria bacterium | reverse complement strand
GGCTCAAGCGCTCGAAAGTAAAGCCAGCTCAGTGTCCGGTCGTGCGTTCTACCAGCCAGTGGACGATCGCCGGTGCGTTCGAATCCGGCGGAAACACCGGATAGAAAACATGCTCGATCACGCCGTTGTGCACGATCAGCGTGAGGCGCTTGATCAGAGTCATGCCCTCGACTTTGAAAGTGGGCAGTTTGAGCGCCGACGCGAGCTTCAGCTGTTCATCCGAAAGCAGATCGAAAGGCAGATGCAGGCGATTTACAGCCTCCTGCTGGTACTGCGTGTCCTGAGTGCTCACGCCATAGACTTCATTGATTCCGAGCTCGCGCAGGTCATGGAAGTGATCGCGAAACGCGCATGACTGAGGCGTACAGCCGCGGGCGCCCGGAATATCGTTCCAGCCTGTTGGGGACTCCTCGTTGGGCCGCCCCGTGCGTGGGTAGCAATACGCAACCGTGCGTCCGCGCAGCCGGGCTATGTCGACAAGGCTGCCGCCTGTAGAGGGCAATGGCACAGAGGGCATTCGCATGCCGGTCAGATGCGCACAGGTGCCGTCGTCCTCAGGCACCGGCAAGCCACTCGGCAGCTCGTATAGATCGTCGGACCGTGCCATGACTACCCCCAATCTTTCTATGTCGCCAGCAGCTCGACCAGCACCTGCTCGTAGATCTTCGGCAGGACTTCGAGGTCTTCGAGCCGTATGCATTCGTTGATCTTGTGTATCGTGGCGTTCGTCGGACCGAACTCCACCACCTGCGGGCAAATATCAGCGATGAAGCGTCCGTCCGATGTGCCACCGGTGGTGGAAAGCTCGGTGTCGATGCCGGTTTCCTTTTTTATCGCACGCGCGACCGCAGCGACCAGATCGCCCCTCCCCGTGAGATAAGGGCGACCGTCATAGCTCCACTTCAGATCGTACTCCACGCCGTGCCTGTCGAGGATGCCATGCACGCGCGTCTGCAGCGATTCAACCGTGCTCGCGGTGGAAAACCTGAAGTTGAACTTGACCTGTGCGGTGCCCGGTACGACATTATTCGCGCCAGTACCCGCATGCATGTTCGAGATCTGCCACGTGGTGGGCGGGAAGTATTCGTTGCCGCGGTCCCATTCCGTGTGTGCAAGCTCTGCAATTGCCGAGGCAACGTCGTGCACGGGATTGCGTGCGAGGTGTGGATAAGCGACATGGCCCTGAATGCCTTTGACGATCAGCTCGCCGGAGAGCGAGCCGCGCCGGCCATTTTTGATCGTGTCTCCGGTGCGTTTGACCGATGTCGGCTCGCCGACGATGCAGTAGTCGGGCTTCTCGCCGCGGTCGGCAAGCGCTCGGACCACGTTCACCGTACCATCGGTTGCGGGCCCTTCTTCGTCCGAAGTCAGAAGCAATGCGATCGAGCCCCGATGTTGCGGATGCTTGCCCACGAAAGCGCCCACTGCAACGACAAATGCCGCGATCGACGTTTTCATGTCGGACGCGCCGCGGCCGTACAGAGTGCTGTCACGTATCACGGGATCGAAGGGATCGCTGAGCCATTGATCAACGGGTCCCGTCGGCACCACATCAGTGTGGCCTGCGAGGCACACGAGCGGCGCTGCGCGGCCGTGCCGAGCCCACAGATTACTGACGCCGTTGCTGTCCATCCGCTCGCATACAAAACCGAGAGGCTCGAGATGCGCAGCAATCAGGTCGAGACATCCTGCGTCTTCGGGTGTCACCGAGCGGCGCGATATGAGCGCCTGAGCAAGCTCCAGCGTATCGATCGTCACCTGCTATCCTGTTCTTGTCCTGAACGTCCCATGTTAACAAAGTGCGGGTAAAATCACTCGCGTCTCGCCCGTGTCGGCGCTGTCGCGCCCCCTTTCCTGAATTCCCGAACGTGCACCTAACGTAAATGCCTGTACTCCTCGTGTCCGATCGTTGCAAAACCGAGCACGGACCGGATCTCGCCCGGTACGCAGCCGCAGCAGGGCTCGAAATCGTCGCTCTGCCAGGTGAGCGTGACGCGCGATTGCCGGACGAAGTCTGCGCAGCCGTCGATGCCGCTTACTTTTCCGGAGACGTATTTCCCGATTTTTCGCGTCAGTTCTTTTCCGCCGTGCGCAAAGCGCCGAACCTCCAGTGGCTGCACGTCTTCAATGTTGGCGTGGATCATCCCATTTACACCGAGATGCTCGAGCGAGGCGTGCGGCTCACCACCTCGGCGGGTTCTACCGCGACGCCGATTGCGCAGACGGCGATCACCGCTCTGCTCATGCTCGCTCGGAATTTCCCGCGCTGGCTCGCCGGTCAGCAGCAGCATCGGTGGGATCCCATACGCCCGTCTGATTTCCCTCGCGATCTGCAGGGGCAAACTGCCGTCATCGTGGGCCTCGGACACATCGGCAAAGAGATCGCGCGACTCGCGCGCGTGCTTGGACTGAAGGTGATCGGCATCCGTCGCAGCCCTCGTCTCGCCGAGGATCCGGTCGACGAGCTTTATGCGCCCGATCGCCTGCCCCATGTGCTGCCGCGCGCCGACTGGCTGATTTTGGCATGCCCTCTCAGTCCTGAGACAAAAGGTCTCGTCGATCGGAACGTTCTCGCGGCCCTGCCAAGAGGCGCACGGCTTATCAACATCGCGCGTGGCGAGCTTGTAGACGAAGCAGCTTTACTCGAGGTGCTGCGCTCACAGCATCTCGGCGGCGCCTATCTCGATGTCTTCCAGCAGGAGCCGCTGCCTGCCGATTCCCCGTTCTGGGACATGCCTAACGTGTACGTCACGCCGCATAACTCGGCTGCCGCAGCAGGCAACGACGAACGTGTATATCAGATCTTTGTTCAGAACCTTGCGCGCTGGAGCCGGTCCGAGCCTTTGCTGAACGAAGTAAAACCAAAAACGAAGACCTAGGAGGAAACATGTTGCGCTTTACCGTGGCGGCTGCGTGCGCCATTCTTTTCGCGCCGGCTGCGCCTGCGCAAACCTATCCAGTGAAGCCGGTGCGCATCATTGTGCCGTATGCCGCCGGCGGAAACACTGACTTCACCGCGCGGGCAGTCGCCGAGAAACTGACGGATGTCTACAAACGTCAGTTCATCGTAGACAACCGCCCCGGCGCCGCGACGAATATCGGTTCGGACGCAGTCGCCAAAGCGGCGCCTGACGGATACACACTGCTGATGGGCGGTGCGGCGAATGCGATCAACATGAGCCTCTTCGCCAAACTGTCCTACGACACGTTGCGCGACTTCGATCCCATCGCGTTATGCGTCCAGGGCGCAAATGTGCTGGCGATACATCCCTCGCTTCCCGCCAAGAACCTCAAAGAGTTGATTGCGCTGGCCAAAGCGCGTCCCGGCACGCTCAATTTCGGATCGAGCGGGCTCGGAAGCTCCAACCAGATGGCGGGCGAGCTGCTCAAGGTCATGACCGGGATCAATATCGTGCACGTGCCCTACAAAGGCAACGCTCCCGCGCTCACGGACCTGCTCGGCGGACACGTCGAGATGATTTTCAGCGGCGTGCCTGCCCTCGTTCCCCACATACAGAGCGGCCGCGTGCGCGCGATTGCGATCGGCAGCCTGAAGCGCTTTCCAGCGTTACCGAACGTGCCCACGTTCGACGAGTCCGGCGTGAAAGGCTACGAAGCGACGACCTGGTTCGGCCTGCTGGCGCCTGCAAAGACGCCCAAGGACATCGTCGCACGGCTCAACGTGGAGGTAGACAAAGCGCTCAAGAGTGCCGACATCAAGGAGCGCTTCATGAACGACGGGCTGGAGCCGATGGGCGGGTCGGCAGAAGCATTTGCGAAGTTCATGCGCTCCGAGATCGACAAGTACGCAAAGGTCATCAAGGCGGCGGACATTCCCAAGCAATGAGCCTTGAAGCGATGGCAGCCGCGCGATTCTCGTGAAGGATCAGCAGATTTTATGGCTGCGGAAACATAGAAAAAATTCCAGGAGGACTGATGAAGGCGTTGGGCACAGCCGTGGCCTTAACCATGACGTGGGCAGCTGCCGTGGCACACGGGCAAACATGGTCTCCTCAGAAGAACGTCGAAATCGTGGTCGGCTCGGCGCCTGGCGGCAGCAACGACAAGACGGCGCGCACCGTCGAGCGCATCATCGTGCTGAATAAGCTCATCCCGGCGACCGTCACGGTCGTCAATAAGCCCGGCGGCGGCAGCAATATCGCGTTTACGTACGTGCAGCAGCATGCGGGTGATGCGCACTACCTGATGGTCGGCACCCCCTCGCTGCTGACGAATCACATCACCGGATTGAGCAAGCTTCATTACAACGACTACACGCCGATCGCGTCGCTTTTCAATGACTATGTCGTTTTCGCGGTCAATGCGGCTTCGCCGATCAAGACCGGCAAAGACCTCGTGGAGCGGCTCAAGAAAGACCCGAAATCGATCTCGATCGGGTTTGCGACAACGCTCGGCAGCCACAACCACATCGCCGCGGGTCTGCTCATGAAAGCGATCGGCGGCAATGCGCGCGATCTCAAGGTCGTCGCTCACAAAGGTTCGGCTGAAGCGATCACGAACCTGCTTGGCGGCCACATCGATCTCGTCACCACAGCCGCCGGCAACATCGCGGGTCAGGTGGCGGCAGGCAAACTGCGAGTGGTCGCGGTAGCAGCCGAGCGGCGCTTCGCAGGCGCGCTCGCCGAGCTGCCAACCTGGAAAGAGCAGGGCGTCAACTTAGTATTCGGGGGCTGGCGCGGCATACTCGCACCTAAAGGGCTGACACCGCAGCAGAGCGCGTATTGGGAGAACGTGCTGCACAGATCGACAGAAGCGCCGGAGTGGAAAGCCGATATCGAGAAAAATTTCTGGGCCGACGATTTCGTTCCAGGAGACCGCTTCAGAAAAGATCTCGACCAGGATTATGCTGCCATGAGGGCGGTGCTGGTTGACCTCGGGCTGGCCAAGTAGGGGCCGGCAGTAAAGGAGCAATTGAAATGACCCATCCCGTCGTCCTCGTCGAGCGGCCCGCAGAGGGCGTGGCACTCGTTCGCATCAACCGTCCCGAAGCCCGCAATGCTTTGAACATGGAGGTCCGCAAACTTATTGCGCAGCATTTGACCGAGCAGGCAGACGAGGCCACCGTGCGGTGCATCGTTCTTACCGGCAACGACAAAGCGTTCGCCGCCGGTGCAGACATCAAGGAGATGTCCGGCCTGGGCAGCATCGAGATGCTGCAACGGGGAACGCTCAAGCTCTGGAGCACCATAGCCGGTTGCCCTAAGCCGGTGATTGCTGCGGTCAGCGGGTTTGCATTGGGCGGCGGCTGTGAGCTTGCGATGACGTGCGACATCATCATCGCCGGTGAGTCGGCCAGGTTCGGTCAGCCCGAAGTGAAGATCGGCATCATCCCGGGCGGAGGGGGCACACAGCGGCTCACGCGCGCGGTCGGCAAATTCAAAGCAATGCGCTATATCCTGACCGGCGACTTGTTCAGTGCGCGCGAGGCCTACGAAATGGGCCTGGTCAGCGAGCTCGTCCCGGATGCAGAAGTCGAGAAGCGCGCTATCGACATGGCGAAGCAGATCGCCGAACTGCCCCCGCTTGCGATTGAAATGGCGAAAGAGGCGGTTCTACGTGGCGTCGACGCCGCGCTCGACACGGGCCTCGCCCTCGAAACGAAGGCGATTCAGCTGCTATTCTCTTCGCAGGACCAGAAGGAAGGAATGGCGGCTTTCATAGAAAAACGGAAACCCAAGTTCACCGGCAAGTAGCGCGGATTACTGCGCAGGGGCTTACGACGTAGCGGCTGAAGCCGCAGTTCCAGCCGGCGGGCCGTCGGGCGCATCCGCCGCTGTGTCTGCCGGTCCATT
The DNA here is from genome assembly GCA_028291945.1 of Betaproteobacteria bacterium. Taxonomy (GTDB): domain Bacteria; phylum Pseudomonadota; class Gammaproteobacteria; order Burkholderiales; family SG8-41; genus JAQGMV01. The sequence continues at coordinate 3,887 of JAQGNH010000193.1, read as the reverse complement.
CAGGAGAATGACGAGTAAAGCCGCAACGGCAGCGGTCACCAGCCCGGCTACGATGCTGGCACCGGCGAGCATCAGAATGTCGAGCGCTACGCTCGGGCGACCCGGGGCAGGGACTGCAGATTTCGACGCTTCCATCTTGCTGCACCTTTCTTGTATTTGAAGCAGTTCTTCGTTACACCTGATTGATGCGCTATCCGCGGTTCGATCAGGACTGCCGGGTCGTGCCCTAGAGTACCGTTCGCGCGGGGTTAAGTACATAACCTGTTCGCGGCCGCCGCGAGTATGACTTAAGGCATAGATGATGTTTCACTCGTCCAGGATTTTTTTTGAGTCGCCCCGCGGCTGCGCGATCTAACTCGATCGCGATTGCAGCGCTGCTCGGCGGTGCCGCAGCGATCGGCACGTCAGCGCTGTTCGTGAAGGTGAGCGAAACCGGACCGGTATCCACCGCCTTCTGGCGCGTCTTTCTCGCGCTGCCGATTCTGTACGCGTGGACACGGATCGACCAGCATCGAAGCACGGACCCAGTTACGCGAGGCAATCTGCGTCTCATGCTGCTCGCGGGTTTTTTCTTCGCCGGCGATCTCGCGGTGTGGCACTGGTCGATCGTGCTGACGAGTGTCGCGAACGCCACTCTGCTCGCGAACTGCGCGCCTATATTCGTGACGTTGGCTGCCTGGCTGATGTTCCGGCGTCGGCCTCGCGCGCTGTTCATCGCAGGGCTCGCGCTCGCGATGCTCGGCATGGCGCTGCTTCTCCGAGGAGACTTCACTCACGGCGAGCGAGCGTTGCTGGGCGATGCGCTCGGGATCATCACAGCAATGTTTTATGCGGCCTACCAGCTGACTGTCACGCGCGCCCGTCAGCACACCTCGACTTCGAGCATCATGGCCGTAAGCGGCACGATTACAGCGCTCATATTGCTGCCGCTCGCACTGGCCTCGGGGGAGCGCTTCGTGCCCCTGACTGCCCATGGCTGGTTATTGCTGGTGGGACTGGCGTTGATCGCGCAAGCGGCGGGGCAAAGCCTGATCGCCTACGCAATGGCGCATCTGTCTGCAACGTTCTCTTCGGTCGGACTGCTGCTGCAGCCCGTGATCGCTGCGGCTCTGGCATGGATGCTGCTCGGTGAAGTGCTCACCCCACTATCGATTGCTGGTGCAATGCTCGTGCTGCTCGGAATTCGCATCGCGCACTCAGCCGATCGCGAGAGCTAATGCATCGTCTAGAATCGAAGTCGAGCGCGCCGTCCGCACGCCAACCCGCACGGAAGAAAACGGTATGCATCGCGATTTGAGACGTCTTGCCACCTGCGCTGCGGTCGTCTTTGCAGGGGTTGCCTGCGCCCAGCAGCCCTCATTCGGCGGCACGGCCTATCCAACCAAGTCGATCCGGCTCATCGTCCCCTTCGCACCCGGCGGATCGAACGACATCATGGCGAGACTCATCGGACAGAAGTTCTCGGAGGCTTTCGGCCAGCAGATCGTCGTCGACAACCGCACGGGCGCGAGCGGCATCATCGGCACGGACATCGCGGCGAAAGCGCCCCCGGATGGGTACACCGTCCTCATGATGAGTCTCACCTTTGCGGTCAACCCGAGCTTGTTCAAGAAGCTCCCTTACGACACCGAGAAAGATCTAGCACCTGTGACACTCGTCGCCTCGGCACCGCTGATGCTTGTCGTGCACCCGTCTGTACCCGCGAAGTCGCTGTCCGAGTTCATCACCTACGCCAAGGCGAACGCCGGTAAGCTCAACTTCGGTTCCGGTGGCGCTGGAACCACGCCCCATCTCGCCGGCGAAATGCTCAAGATGATGGCCGGTGCTCAGATGACGCACGTTCCGTACAAGGGCGGCGGACCTGCTTTGACGGATCTGATGGGTGGGCAGATTCAGTTCATGCTCGAGAACATTCCAAGCACGCTTCCGCTGGCGAAATCAGGGAAGGTCCGGGCACTCGCGGCGACAGCATTGAAACGGTCGCCACTGGTTCCGGATTTGCCGACACTCGATGAGGCCGGGTTGAAAGGCTATGAGATCGTCGGCTGGAACGGACTCTTCGTTCCGGCCGCGACACCACCCGCGATCGTTTCGTTATTGCACCGGACGACGGCCAAAGCCCTCGAGTTACGGGACATGAGAGAGCGGCTTGCAACGCTGGGCGCCGAAGGCGTGGGCAGCAACCCCGATCAATTCAAAGCGTTCGTGCAGAGCGAAATCCGCAAATGGGCACGGGTGGTCAAGGACGCCGGCCTCAAGGCTGAATAGAACCTTACCCATAACGCGTGAGCCTTCGCTAGACGATTAACAAAGGACAAGATTGAACCCTCACCGCTTTTTCGATTCGGCCTCAGCATCCTATGAATGAAACGAGAATCCTCGCGCGCTTCATCAGCGACTCGCGTTGGAGCGACATCCCCCAGACCATCCGGCACGAGGCGAAGCGCGCACTGCTGAACGGGCTCGGTTGTGCGATCGGCGGGTGCCAAGATCAGACGGTCGATCGTGCGTTGGCCGCACTGACGCCGTTCTCGGGCCCGCGCAATGCGACGCTCGTCGGTCTGCGCGAGAAGCGGGATATCCTCAACGCAGCGCTCGTAAACGGGTTGTCGTCCAACATTCTGGATTTCGACGACACCCATATGAAAAGCATCATTCATCCGACGGTGCCCATAGCTGCAGCAGCGTGGGCAATGGCCGAACATCGCGCGGTCAGCGGCGCAGAGCTTCTGCACGCGTTCGTGCTTGGCGTCGAGGCCGCGTGTCGCGTGGGCAATTCCGTATCGCCCGAACACTACGCCGCAGGCTGGCACATCACTGCGACGTGCGGCGTGTTTGGGGCGGCCGCTGCAGCCGGCAAGCTGCTTGGTTTGAACGAGCGCACGATGGCTTCGGCCATGGGTATCGCCGCTACGCAGGCGTCGGGCTTGACCGCGATGATGGGCAGCATGTGCAAGAGCTACAACATGGGGCATGCCGCGAGCAGCGGCCTCACGGCGGCGTTGCTCGCCAAAGGCAATTTCACGAGCTCGGATCAGGCGCTCGAAGCGCCACGCGGCTTCTGCCACGTGCTCGCCCACGAACCGAGGCTGGAGGAGCTCACAGCGAGGCTGGGTGAGACCTGGGAGCTCGCCTGGAACGCCTACAAACCGTACCCCTGTGGCATCGTGCTGCACGCGGTAATAGACGGCTGCCTCGAGCTGCGGGAGAAGTACGCGCTCACTTCAGAACGCGTGCAGCGCATCGACATTCGAATGCACCCCCTCGCATTGGAGCTTGCGGGTAAAGCAGCGCCGACGACTGGACTGGAGGGCAAGCTCAGCGTGTATCATGCCGCCGCCATAGCGCTAATCCGCGGCAAAGCCGGGGTGCCGGAATTTAGCGATAAGTGCGTGCGAGAAGCCGGCGTCTTAGCGTTGCGCGGGAAGGTGCGCGCGACGTCCGATGAGACCCTGCACGAAGCAGCAGCAATCGTGCGCATCGAGCTTCAGGATGGCCGCTGCATCGAGTGTGACGTACCCCATGCGACAGGTTCACTTGAGCGTCCAATGAGCGATGCCGATCTTGAAGCCAAGTTTCTCCAACTAGCCGGCGATCGATACCCGGCAGCTCAAGCGTCCGAGATCGTGCGGCTCGCATGGTCGCTCGAAACGCTGAATGATGCTTCCACGCTAATTCGCGCTACCGTCCCAGAGCTTGAAACAAAGGAGAACAAGAATGCCCTACGTTGATTCAGATGGTGTGCGCCTGTACTACGAGGAAGCGGGCAAAGGCACGCCCATCGTTTTCGTGCACGAATTTGCCGACGACCTGTACAGCTGGGAGCCGCAGATGCGTTTTTTCAGCCGGCGCTACCGCTGCATTGCATACAACGCGCGAGGCTATCC
>JAQGNH010000308.1 GCA_028291945.1 Betaproteobacteria bacterium | reverse complement strand
TGCTGCGCGATGGATGCGTTCGTTTCCACGTCGCCGGGATCACGAGGGAGTTACCCTGGGTCTCGGCAGCACTTGCGCTGCTTACCGGAATGCGTACCCGCCTGATCGACGCGTTTGTGCTTTACGTAACCCAACCGGTCAACCACTCCCGTCCTGCAACAATCGCCGATTCACAATCACTGGCTCCAATACTCGATCGCGGTGACGTTCTTCTCAGCGAGGGCAACACGCGTGTCGCGGCGCTGGTCAAACTCGTTACACAGTCAACCTGGTCGCACGTATCGATGTACGTGGGTCCGCTTGAAGAGGGACCGGATCCCCGGTGCATCGTCGAAGCCGACGTTGCGGCCGGCGTCAGATCGATACGGCTCTCTGAGCTGAATGCGCTGCACGTTCGGGTGTTGCGGCCGAGTGGCCTGAACCACATGGATCGATGCCGGCTGGCCGATTCGGTCGTAAGCCAAATTGGAAGCGAATATGATCTGGCGCATGCTTGGATGCTCGCGCGAAACTTGTTGCCGTTACCGATGCGTTTGCGGTCATCGCCGAACACAATGGGGAACAGCGCTACGCGGTTCATTTGCTGCAGCCTGCTGGCACACGCGTTTGCGCTGGTTGGCCACCCGATCCTGCCGGTACAGATGCGGGTCAGTCCAACCGCCACGACGGATCATAGAAACCTCACGCCGGGCGATTTCGAGCGCGCCTCGGTATTCGAGGTGGTCGGCTGATCGACGGTCTTAGAAGGCTTGTGACGTCGCGATCTCGCGCGGCTGAAGCAGCTTCGTCAGCTCACTGACGCCGACGGCGAAGCCTCGGCCTCGGCTGAGAGCGCGCGCGCGATCTCCACCCGCGGCAGATAGACGGCGAAAACACTGCCTTGCTCGAGCGCGCTCTTTACGTCGATTGCACCTCCGAGGTCGGTGACGATCGCGTAAACCAGCGACAGCCCAAGGCCCGTACCGCGGCCGACTTCCTTGGTGGTGAAGAACGGCTCGAAGATGCGGGAGAGCGTCGCCACGTCCATGCCGGTTCCGCTGTCCTCGATGCTCAGGCGAACGTAATGACCTGGCCTCAGCGTGCCATGCGACAGGGCGCGCTCGGCGAAGATCTCTGCAGCCTCCAGCGTGACGTGCAACGCGCCGCCCGCACCCATCGCCTGAATAGCATTGCTGCACAGGTTCATCACAACCTGGTGCAGCTGCGTGGCATCGCCGATGACGATCAGAGGCAACTTGGACGTGCTCGCGTCGACAGAGATGTTTGCGGGCAGCGAGCCTCGCACGAGCTCGAGCGTCTCGGTCAAGACGCGGCAAACATCCGTCGGAACGCGTTTGCCGCGCTGGCTGCGGCTGTAGGTGAGAATCTGCTCGACAAGTGCGCGGCCACGGGTCGCGGCGGCGAGCACGTTCTGCGCATAGCGCTTTCGTGCCGAGTCGGCGGGCGCTTCCTCGAAGAGCATGTCGCCGTAGGCGAGGATGCCGGCCAGCACGTTATTGAAGTCGTGCGCGATGCCCCCCGCGAGCCGCCCGACCGCTTCCATTTTCTCGGCCTGGCGCAGCCGCTCCTCGAGCTTCAGCCGCTCGGTCTCGGCGCGCTTGCGCTCGCTCAGATCGAGCACGAAAGCAACGCCTTGACTGCCACCCTCTTCGACTGTTGCCGCACCGATAAGCACGGGCACACGGCTGCCGTCTTTCCGGAAGTACTCTTTCTCGAAGGGGTGCAAGCGCCCGGTCATCTTGTGCTCTCGTAACACCACTGTCTCGCGGTCGCGCCAGTCCGGGGGCGTCAGCTCCGTCCAGCGTAAGCGGCCCGCGAGGAGATCCTCACGGTCGTATCCGAGCATGCTGAGAAACGCGTCATTGGCCTCCAGGATTCGACCGTCGAAGTCCCAGATGAAAATGCCGATGATGTTGGCGTCGACCAGGCGGCGGATCTTCGCTTCGCGTTCTTGAAGTTCGGCCGCGGTGCGACGTAATTCAGCAGTCCGTTCCGCTACCTTCGTCTCGAGCTCGTCGCGTGCCTCGCGCAACGCTTCTTCAGCGCGGCGGCGCTCATGAAGGAGGGAAGCGTTCTGACATGCTGTTGCACCGTGATTTCCCGCCACTGACAGCAGCAACTGATCGATCTCGTCCGGAAAGTTAGTGCGACCGCTTGCAGCAGCAATGAGACCGCCCTCGGCGTCGACACCGATGGGCATGACAACGCCGCGGCATGGCTGCCCGCCCGCACCAACGTCGGGGATGACTTCCCTGTGCGAAAAGTGGCCGATGGCGGAGTAGCGCTGGAGCCATTCCGGAAACGATTTCCATGCGTCTCCCCGCGTCACTTCGACTGCGGCGCCCCCTTTGGGATCGCGCAGGCGTACGAACGCGAAATCCAGGTCCAGCGATCCGAACAGCACATCAGCCAGCCCGACAGCGATGGCAGAGGGATCTCTCCCTACCCATGCCGCCGGGACCGTAGACAGTGCGACGAGATCCCTGAGCGCTGTTCGGAGCCGGACAGTGTTGAAATCCGGGCCTCTCGGCATTCAGGTTGCCATCCTCTCGCTCTTGTCGACCGAGCGCCGCTCGCGTAACTCGAGGAGGAACTGGTCTGGAGGAACGAAGAACGGGTTCTCCTGTAGCAACCCGCCGACAATCACGGCTGGATGCGTCCGCAAGGCGTCCATGACGACGCTCGCGCCGAATTTCGACAGATCATACGCGCAGATTACTATGTCGTTGTATTTAGGAACCACGTAGTTGACCCGCGTCTCGAACTCGATCAGGTCTCCGACGCCTGGCAAATCGACGAGCGCCCATTCCATCTGCGCCAGGAATCTTGTCTGCGCGTACCCTGCCGCCGGCCCGGACTGAAGCACTTGTTCGAACGACACCAGCCAGGTGTCCTGGTCAAAGCGGCCTCCGCGAAGCGGAGCGTCTTGCCACGGCCGCACCTCCAATTGGCCGGTGTCGATCCCCTGTTGCACATCGATACCGGCTTCGGCGAGCCGCTTGAGATGGTCTTCACGCAGCTCGGGGTCGACGAGATGGAAAACCTTATCCCCCTGGTCGAAGCCCTCTTTGATGAAAGAGCGAAGCACCCTGTGCTCCTCGTCGATGCCGTTGAAGAAGGCGCAGATGTGACGGTGCCGGCCGAGCATGCCACCGGCAAACTGCACGGAGTGATCAGTGGTTACCATGTGTCACCTCTCGAGCATGAGAGTGAAGGGAAGAGCTGCGAGCGCCAACCAGGTGTGATGGCGCAACGCCGCGGCGCAGGAATTGGGTGGGCATATCGGGATGGACGTGCACCTGCGCCATGGATAGGCTCCGGATCGTGGCGGCGCGGTTTCGCGAGGCAGCTTCGGAAATCATACACCTTTATATCGGCGCCGCTGCGCTTGCAGCGCGCAGCGACTATGCTGTGGCCGTGGGAGAGGGCGCGGCTGATAACGGCAGATAGATCGCGAACGTGCTCCCCTGTCCCGGCGCGCTCTTCACGTCGATTGCGCCACCGAGGTCGCTGACGATCGCGTATACAAGTGACAGGCCCAGCCCCGTGCCGCGGCCGACGTCTTTAGTAGTAAAGAACGGCTCGAAAATGCAGGCGAGGGTCGCTTCGTCCATGCCGCATCCGCTGTCCTCCACCCTCAGACAAACGTAACGGCCTTTGTTCAAGCTTCCCTTCGAGAGCACACGCTCGCCCGTGAAATCTTCAGACTCTAGCGTCAAGCGCAACGTGCCGCCGCCGCTCATCGCCTGGATCGCATTGCTGCATAGATTCATCACGACCTGATGCAGCTGGGTGGCATCGCCCATGACGACGAGCGGCAACCCGGGAACGCTTGCGTCGAGACGGATGTTCGCAGGCAACGAGCCTCGGACGAGCTCGAGCGTCTCGGTCACGATGCGGCAAACGTCAGCTGGTGCGCGCTTGCCGCGCTGACTGCGGCTGTAGCCGAGGATCTGCTCTACGAGCGCGCGGCCACGGTTCGCCGCGGTGAGCACGTTCTGCGCATATCGCTGGCGTGGTGAATTCACCGGCGCGTCCTCCAGAAGCATGTCGCCGTACGCGAGGATGCCGGCGAGGACGTTGTTGAAGTCGTGCGCGATGCCGCCGGCGAGGCGCCCGATCGCTTCCATCTTCTCGGCCTGACGCAGCCGCTCTCCCAGCCGCGCACGCTCGACCTCGGCGAGCTTGCGCTCGGTAACGTCCATCACCGCCCCAACGAATTCGACGTTGCCTGATGCATCCTGTAACGGGTGAGCTAAGACGTGGACATGCTTGACTCTGTTGTCCGGCAGCAGCAATCGACATTCGGTGTCGATATTCATGCCCTCGTTGGGCGCCCGGTCGATAACCTCCCACAAGAGCGCTCTATCATCCGGATGCGCTCGCCGCAGTATCAGTTCCACGCTCGGCGTAACCGTCACATCGTATTCAAAGATCCGAAAGGTTTCGACGGACCACGAGATCTTTCCGCTGCGCAAGTTCCAGCCCCAGCTTCCGGTGGAGCTGATGCTCTGCCCTTCGGCGAGAAAAGCTTCGCTGCGTTGTAGTTCAGCGTAGAGACGCGCATTCTCCAGCGAAATCGCGGCTTGCGAGGCCAGCAACTCCAGCACGGCGATGCGATTCGACGTGAAGGCGCGTGGAGTTAAATTGTTCTCGAGATAAAGCGCACCGACGAGCTTCGTCTGTTTGACGATGGGCAGGCACAGGACGGATCTGGGGCGCGTCTGACGGACATACTCGTCCGTGGAATACACGTTTCTTACCGAAGCGTCATCGAGCACCACGCTCTCCCGCGTCCGAATCACGTAATGCAGCGCGGATTGCGGCAGATCAGATGGGGTGACGGCCGCCTGTCGAACGGCAACCTCGACCCTGCCGTGCCCGATGATGGCCTCCGCCTCGATCTGCGGCTCGTCGTCGTGAAGCAGGATGAGCAGCGCCCGCTCGGCCCCGGCATGTTCGACCGCTATTCGCATCAGCTTCTCGATCAGCCTGGAGAGAACGATCTCGCTCGAGAGTGCCTGTGACGCTTTGACCACCGTGTCGACGTCCAGCTGCCCGACCGGCGTACCCACCGTGGCGGTGGGCGAGCTGGGGGCTCCTTTCTCGCGCAAGTGCGGGTAGCGTTCGTTAAGCTGCTTCACCTTCCCGAGCGCACCCCAGCGCTCGTAGCAGTTCCGCGCATTCCGCAGATAGGAGAAGCCGATCATCTCAAATCCGCGCGCCAGGTAGAACGGCGCGGCCAGCTCGTGAGCCAGGGCCTCGTTCTGGACGAAGCCGTTCTCGCGAGCCGATTGAATCGCCTGCTCGTACAACTGCATCGCGTCGAGGGCGCGGCCTTCGAGTCGGGCGATTTCGGCCGACACCAACGCGTACTTATCGGCGAAGGTCGACGGATAGTTGTCGCCCCATTCGCGCAGTTGCTCGCGGTGCGCCCTCAGGAGCTCGCGCCAACTGTTCTGCTCGTCAGCGGAACCCTTGTCATACATCTCCGCCACCGTCAGCGCGGCATAATAAAAGTAGTCGAGCAGCTGGATCTGGGCGGCTGCGGCCGAAAGGAGCGGCTTCACTTTGTCGGCTGCCGCGAGAGCCCCGGCGTAGTCGCCTGACAGGAACCGCGTCTTCAGTTTGAGGATCCAGTAATAGCACGTCATCAAAGGCATCCGGTCCCCTGTCTGCTGCGCCTCGAACATCCCCTCGTCGAACTGCGCGTCGCTGCAGGCGAAGACGGTCGCGGTCCGACCCTGCATCGTTGCGATGAAGCGTTGCTGGCTCCCGATGATGCCCGCGGCGTACTTGGATTCACGGGCGAAGTCCAGCGCGATCTCCGACTCGCGCCATACGGCCTCGAGGGGATCGTTCCGGAGGAGAAGGCCCGTGACAAGTTGGAACAGGCTATAGCAGGCGAGGGTCAGATCACCCGTCTCGACAGCGGGGCGAAAGGTCGCCCGCATGAAACCGATCGCGGTCGCGATCGGCTGCGTCCAGAAGGCAACCCTACCCATGGAGTAGTGAACCTTCGCCTGGTAGGCGATAAACCCGTGCTTCTCGACAAGGTCGCAGGCGAGTTTGGCGACACGATGGGCGTCACCATAACGGTGAAAGACAGGGCCGAGCATCGTCGCCCAATAACCATAAGCGTGTGAGCAAGCGCCGCTCACGCCGTACTGCATGCTGACTCTCACCATGCGGCATGTCTGCAAGCAGCAAAAACGAAAGTCGGTCAGGTAGGCGGCAGGCGTAAGGTCCGCCAGCACGTGCATGGCGGCCTCCAGTTCCGGATCGGTCATCAGCGGCAGATCGATCAGGCTCTCGATCGGCCGCACATCGAGGGTGTGCCAGAGCATCTCGTATTCTGCCTGAACCTGCTCCCAGGTCGGGTGTGCCGGCAGGTCGATGCCGAACAGGTGCACGCACGTGAGCGCGCTCGCCACAGCTTGCTGGTTTTCCGACTTCATGACATGGAACTGGACCTTCAGGCGGTAGACGGCGGCCTGGTCGACTTTCGACGCCGCACGCTGCAGCAACTCGACAATCAGTTCCTCGGCATTTGCGAAGTTAGCGCTCAGAAGCTCGCACTCCGCGCGTTCGAGCCACACGCTGAACGTCAACTGGTATTGGCTCTCCCAGTCTCGATCGTCGAGCAGGGCCATGCCAGCAGAAAAATACTCGCGCGCCGACGCATACGCCGTGGAGGCCTTGGCCTTTCGTCCGGCACTCAGATCGATCGTTGCCACTTGGACTTTCTCGTCGCGATCGATCAGCAGTGCGGCGCCGCGATTGAGCTGGTTGGCAACATCGAATACGTGCTCGGCGAGCGGGTCCGCGGTCAGGCTCGCCATTAGCGCGCGGCCGATTCGAAGGTGGACTTCGGCACGGTGCTCTTCGGGAATGAGTGAATACGCCGCCTGTTGTATCCGGTCGTGCAGGAATTTGTAGGCGGTTTCCACGCGGCAGACGAGGCCAGCATGGACCGCTTCCCAGAGTGCCGCGTGTATCGTCTCCGCTGTTTCCCCGTGAACCAGGGTCAGGGTAGCGATCTCGGCGATGTTGCCCAGGCACGCGAGCTGTTTCAGGGCTTCCTGTGTACTGTCGGGCAACCGCTTCAACTTCCCGACCATGAGCTCCACCACGTTGTCGGTGTAGCCCTTGGCGCGGATGCGCGCCAGGTCCCAGCTCCAGGCCGCCGCGTCCGGGTCGAACGCGAGCAGTCCTTCCTCGGCCAGCGTCATGAGGAACTGGATCGCGAAGAACGGATTGCCGCCGGTCTTCTCGTGTACGAGCTGCGCCAGGGGCTGCGCGTCCTTCGTCTCGCAATGCAGGGCATCGGAGGCGAGCCGGTCGACATCGTCGAGTAGAAGCGGCGCCAGCAAGATCTCGTGTACCCGCGCGCCCGCGGTGCGAATCGCCTCCAGCGTGCGCATGAGCGGGTGCGAGGCACCGACCTCGTTGTCCCGGTAGGCGCCGACCAGCAGCAGGTGCCGCACCTTAGCGTGTGTGACCAGGTGCTCAAGGAGGTCGAGCGTCGCTGCATCTAGCCACTGCAAATCATCGAGGAACAGGGCGAGCGGGTGCTCCGGCGTGGCGAACGCGCCGAGGAACCGCCCGAACACCAACTGGAAGCGGTTCCGCGAATCTTGCGGCGGCAGGTCCGGAACGGGCGGCTGTTTCCCGAT
>JAQGNH010000303.1 GCA_028291945.1 Betaproteobacteria bacterium | reverse complement strand
TTCAGGTGAAACGACAGGGTCGCGGGCGGCACCGCAAGCTTTTCGCCGATAGCGCCGGCGGCAAGCCCAGGCGGCCCCGCTTCGACCAACAGGCGAAAGATGGAGAGTCGCGTCTCCTGCGCAAGCGCGGCGAGAGCAGCAACGGCTGGCTTCGTTTCCATATTTCTATATTAATGGAATCGTAGGGAGACATCAAGCGACTTTTTGCGGCCCTCAGCTTCACTGCTGCACGAACGTATCTTGCCGTTTCTTTAAGTCGCTGGGATCGCGGATCGCTGGTTGCTGCCGTCTGAACGCACTGGCACCAATTTTTAACCCGCAGCGCTCAGTGGGACGGCACGCTTGGCGGTGCGATCACGCGCCGGCCTGATTTGCATTGGGATAGAAGAGCTGCTCACCGCCGATCTTGTAGTCCGCGATCACCTTCTGCCCTTCAGGCGAGACGAGCCAGTCAATGAACGCCTGACCGTCGGCATGCTTGACGCTTGGATGCCTTTCCGGGTTCACGAGCATCACGCCATACTGGTTGAACAGACGGTTGTCGCCTTCCACCCGTATCGCGAGGTCACCACGATTCTTGAACGCGAGCCAGGTGCCGCGGTCGGCAAGGATGTACGCGCCCATCGACGACGCAGTGTTGAGTGCAGGGCCCATGCCCTGCCCCGTATCGCGGTACCAGGGCCCCTTCTCTTTCGCGATGTCGAGTCCCGCGAGCTTCCATAATTCGAGCTCCGCGATATGCGTGCCACTGCGATCGCCGCGTGAAACGAAAGGCGAGCGCGAGTCCTTGATCTTCGTCAGTGCCGCAAGGATGTCCCTCGTCCCGCCGATTTTTGCGGGATCGGCTCTGGGTCCGATCAGCACGAAGTCGTTGTACATCACCGGAAAACGCTTCACGCCGTGACCTTCGCTCAAGAACTTTTCCTCCGCGGATTTTGCGTGCACGAACACCACATCGGCGTCGCCTCGACGCGCGAGGTCCAGCGCCTGACCGGTGCCCAGCGCCACCACACGGACCTGTATGCCGGTCTTCTTTTCGAATAATGGAAGCAGGTGCTTGAATAGCCCCGATTGCTCGGTCGATGTTGTCGATGCAACTGTAATGAATCTCTGCGCGATGACGGATGGCGAACTGGCGAGCGCGATCAGGGCGAGCGCTATTCCTATGAAGCGTGTTCTCAATTCCATGGCAGTTCGTCTCTGATGAAAGCGGCGGCTTCGGCCGACGCGGGTTCCGCAAAAAACCGTTCGACTGGCGCGCGCTCGACGAGCCGTCCGCCGTTCATGAACAGAATCTCGTCACCGAGCCGTCGCGCCTGCGCGAGGTTGTGCGTCGTCATCACGATCTTGGTTCCGCTCGCGTGGATCTGACCGACAATAGTTTCGAGCTCACGGGTCGCGCCAGGATCGAGGTTCGCAGTGGGCTCGTCGAGAAAAAGCACTTCCGGTCCCAGCGACCACGCACGCGCAAGCGCGAGCTTCTGCTGTTCGCCGCCCGAGAGCACCCGTGCAGGGCGGTCTGCCACTGCGCTGAGGCCTACCGCGTCGAGCACGTCGCGCCCGCGCAGCTCGCGCTCGCGTCGCGATACGCCCGCAAGCTTGAGCCCATAGGTGACGTTGGCGATCGCAGAACGGCGGAGCATGATGGGCCTCTGAAAGACCATAGCCTGCTGGCGGGGCCGTCGCCCATTGCGGCTGCCGCGCCACACCACGCGTCCGGAAGTGGGCGTGAGGAGACCATGACACAGGCGCATGAGGACGCTCTTGCCTGCGCCGTTTGGCCCGAGGATGACGGTGCGCGGTCCCGCCGCGATCTCGAGCGTCACACCGGCGATGATCGTGCGTCCGCCAGCGGCGAAACAGACATTCTCGAGAGCGAGCGGCAGCATCGGCTATCCGTAGCGGCGCTGCGCGCCCGCTTTGATGAGCTGGGCTGCGGCGTTGATTGCGATCACGAGCGCGACCAGGATCAAGCCGAGGCCCAGCGCCAGCGGAAGATCTCCTTTGCTTGTCTCGAGCGCGATCGCGGTCGTCATCACCCGCGTGACGCCGTCGATGTTCCCGCCGACGATCATGACCGCGCCCACCTCCGCAGCGGCGCGTCCGAAGCCCGCGAGCACGATCGTCACCAGCGAAAAACGTGTGTCCCACAGCAGCGTCAACGCCGCGACGTGCGGCCTCGCGGCAAGCGAGCGCAGCTGCTCCTCGTATTCACGCCATGCGTCCTCAAGCACCTGACGCGACAGCGCGGCTATGATCGGTGCGATGAGGATGGTCTGGGCGATGACCATTGCAGTGGGTGTGAAAAGCAAACCTAAGCTGCCCAGGGGGCCCGCACGCGACAACAGCAGATATACGATGAGCCCCACGACCACCGGCGGCAGCCCCATCAGCGCGTTCAGCGTGACCGTAACCGCGGGACGTCCCGGAAAGCGCGTGATCGCGATCAACGCGCCGAGCGGCAGACCGATTAGGGCAGCGGCGAGCACGGCAGTGAGGCTGACCTTGAGACTCAGCGCGACGATGCCGTAGAGCTGGGCGTCGGCGTGTGAGATGAGGCGTGCAGCCTCACCGAGCGCGGCCGCGATCCCGTCCATCGTTCTTATGCACTACAGCGCCTGTTTGCAGGGAGCACCATTCTAAGTCATCGTCGCGAGCGTCAGCGCACCATTGGAGCGGCAGGCGCTGGAGACGTACACTATGC
>JAQGNH010000511.1 GCA_028291945.1 Betaproteobacteria bacterium | reverse complement strand
GCGGCTTCGCAAGGCACGGGCGCTTCGAGCGCCGCAGCTGTCGCGTCATCGACGGTGTCGAGCCACACGAACTCGAGTTTCTCGCGCGCTTCCGCAGGAATGTCTTCGAACTCCTTGCGGTTACGCTGAGGCAACATCACGCGCGTGATTCCGGCGCGCATCGCCGCGAGCACTTTCTCTTTGACGCCACCGATGGGCAGCACAAGCCCGCGCAAGCTGATCTCACCCGTCATCGCCGTGTCGTTACGCACCGGGCGCTGCGTGAGTAGCGACGTGAGCGCCAAAAACATTGCAACCCCGGCGCTCGGACCATCCTTAGGCGTCGCACCCGCAGGCACGTGCACGTGGATATCCGACCTCTCGAGCAGGGCGGGCTCGATACCCAGGCGCAACGCCCGCGCCTTGACCAGCGACAGCGCCGCCTGTGCACTTTCCTTCATCACCTCACCGAGCTGACCCGTCAGAATCAACTTGCCGGCCCCCGGCATCCGCGTCGCCTCGATGAAGAGGATGTCCCCACCGACCGGGGTCCACGCAAGCCCGGTTGCAACACCGGGAATGCTTGTGCGCATGGCCACTTCGGACTCGAATCTGCGTGGCCCAAGTATGGCGGGCAAATCGTCCCGATCGATCCTGACGTGTGCAGCTTCACCTTCGGCAATACGTACCGCCACGTGCCGGAACACCGAGCCGATCTCTCGCTCGAGGTTGCGGACGCCGGCTTCGCGTGTGTAATCCGTGATGATCGAACGCAAGGCCTCGTCGGTAATCTCGCACTGTTGTGCTGTCAGCCCATTCGCCGACAGCTGCCGACTGACAAGATATCGCTTCGCAATCTCGAGCTTCTCCTGCTCGGTGTAGCCTGCAAGCTGGATAATCTCCATGCGATCGCGCAGCGGCCCGGGGATCGTGTCGAGCACATTCGCCGTGCAGATGAACATCACGGTGGAGAGGTCGTACGGAACGCCGAGGTAATTGTCGCGGAACGTCGAGTTCTGCTCGGGATCGAGCACCTCGAGCAACGCGGAGCCCGGGTCGCCATGAAAGGCACCGCCACCGAGTTTGTCGACCTCGTCCAGCATCATGAGACAGTGCTTCGTCCCCGCTTTGCGGATACTCTGGATGATGTTCCCCGGAAGCGCGCCGATGTAAGTACGGCGATGTCCCCGAATCTCCGCCTCGTCATGCACACCGCCCAGGCTGACGCGTACGAACTCACGGCCCGTCGCTCGCGCGATACTCTGACCGAGCGAAGTCTTGCCGACTCCAGGGGGTCCGACGAAGCACAGTATCGGACTTTTACCCGTGGGGTTCAGTTTACGCACCGCGAGGTACTCGAGGATGCGTTTCTTGATTTTCTCGAGACCGTAATGATCTGCGTCGAGAATTCGCCTCGCCTCCTTGATATCGATGAGATCCGGCCCGGGGTTTTTCCAGGGCAGCTCGACAAGCCACTCGAGGTACGTGCGGACCATGGAGTACTCGCCGGCCGCTTCGGGCATGCGCTCCAGCCGCTTCAATTCTTTGCGCGCCTGCTTCTCGACTTCTTCCGGCATCCCGGCCTCGGCGATCGCCTTCTCGAGATCCTCGAGCTCGGCTTTGGTTTCGTCGTCATCGCCAAGCTCTTTCTGGATTGCACGCATGCGCTCGCGCAGCAGATGCTCGCGGCTCTGCGATTCCATCGACTCCTTGGTACGCTCGTCGATCTCGCGCGAAAGCTTGAGCACTTCGATACGCCGCGCGAGATGGTCGAGCAGCTTGTCCAGGCGCGCGCGAAGATCGAACGTCTCCAGCAACGCCTGTTTTTCTTCAGGCGTGGCGTCCATCAATCCGGATACCAGATCGGCGAGCTGACCGGCCCCATCGATGTTTTGCAGTGCGACAACCATCTCCTCCGGCACCTGCGGGAGCAGACGCAGGATCTCGATCGCGCGCTGCTTCAGACTCATCGCACGCGCTTCGATCTCCGGATCGCTGGTCTCTACCTGGGGAAGGCGCAGCACGCGCGCCACCGGGAAATCGTAGCCGTCGAGAAATTCGAGCACGCGGAAACGCTCTTCGCCCTGGGCGACGAGGTGGTGCGAACCGTCAGCGCCAGTGACATAGCGAAGCACGTTCGCGGTCGTGCCCACCCAATGCAGGTCCTCGGGGCGAGGATCGTCGATGTCGGGCTTAGTTTGAAGAAGGACCCCGATCGGTTTCTGCAGGCGCGCGGCTTCCTGCGCGGCCGCACGCGACTTAGCGCGACCTATCGTAATGGGCAGCACGACGCCGGGGAACAGGACGAGATTGCGCGTGGGCAGAATGATGAGCGCGTCGTCCGGCAACGGCCGCGAACTGCGGCGCTCGGAGTTCCCGGCGGGCGCTTGCGGTGCGTCGTTGAGCGGTGTTGCATCGGCGTTTTGCGGCGTATCGCCGCCATTTGGAGAGTCCGCGCGAACGACCTGGCTGTTTGCTTCGGTGTTCATAAGCTTCAGATGACCTTGCGCAAGTTAAGTAACAGGCAACCATTGACCAGCTCCCGCTGCACCACTTCGAAAGGCACTGCGGTGAGCTGGATGCGTCGCTCGAAGTAGCCGTACGGGATCTCGAGACGCCGTACTGAGCGTGCGCTCGGACCAAACGGCAGGCTGCAGCTCGCACGCACGATGACGCTGCTCGAATCGAGCAACACTTCTATGCATTCCGCCGCGACGCCCGGCAGCGCGACGACAATAATGTAGCGCTCCTCGTCTTCGAAAACGTTGACGGGCGGCTCCCACGCCGTGCGCGCGCCTCGAGGCGCGGACAGTCGGAAGAACTGGCGATGCAACCGTTCAGCCCGCTCGAGCAACTGGCAGGCTTCGGTCCACATCCAGGCGGTAGGATCGCGGGTCGGCATATATTCAGGGCTCGCAAAAACGAGCCCGGCGCCCCGTTCGGGCACGCGGGCTACGCAATAGTGGGAATATGGGGCTGAACGCGGGGATTTAAAGCAAGCGGTAGACCCGTTTGAAAACAGCGCCCTGCAACGTGAAAACCCAGATGGAGGACGCCGACGATAAAAACAAGAGTCCCAAGCAATTCGAGTTACCAAACAAGCGAATAGACCCTGTCGACGCGGTGCTGGATGCATCCGCGCCCCCACCGGTGACGCCATTACGCACGCCGGCGGCCCGAGTCACTTCGAATCCGGCACTTCGGGTGCCGGGCCCGTTCTCCCGTCCATCCTTTGCGCAGGTGCTTTATCGCGGTAGTCGTTTGGCGGGGCTGCGAATAAACCGCGCGGGCAGTGTCGACGCATCTTTCGACCCGAGGCCGTCACTTGAGGCTTCATCAAAACACGCGAGCGCGCGCTCGGTCACTGGCAGTGCGGCGCCAAGCGCACGCGCCTCTTCGATCATCGTGCGCATGTCCTTGCGGATCGAGTCGATGTCGAAGGTGACCGGTGCGACTTCTTTGCCACTCAGTGCATCAGCGATGGCCGGTCCGCGCACCTTCAGGACATTGGGTCCGCCCGAAGTATCGGACAGGATATCCATGAGGCGCACGGGGTCGAGCCCCAGCGATTTGCAAAGCAGAAGTGCTTCACCCAGCGCCTGCCAATACACAAGAAGCGGCAAATTGATTGCAAGCTTCATGCGTGCGCCGCTGCCGATCGGACCGACGTGCTCTACCCGCCTGCACAACTGATCGAGCAGCGGTTTCGCGCGCGCAACGTCTGTCGGCTCCCCCCCGACGAAACCGATCAATTTACCGTCGCGCGCAGGCCCGACCGTCCCACCGACGGGGCAATCGACCAATCTCGCCCCCTTCTCGCGCACTTTGGCCGCGAGCGCTTCTTCGACCTCGGGACGCACGGTGCTCATCTCGATGAAAAGTTTGTCCTTTGCTGCTCCGGCGAGCAGGCCTTCGTGGCCGCCGTACGTTTGTTCGATCGCGGATGCGTCGGTAAGAATGGTGATGATCAGTTCGGACGCAGCCGCAAGCTCGCGCGGTGTCGATTGAACTTTCGCGCCTGCTTCGACGAGCGGCTTCGTTTTTTCCGCTGACCGATTCCAGACATTGACGTCGTGCCCGACGCTCATTAGACGCATAGCCATTGCTGCACCCATTCTGCCGGTTCCTGCGATGCCGATTTTCAATTTCCGTTCTCCTGATCGTCCAACTGTGTCTTCGCCTTGAGACGCGCGTGTCGAATTGGCTCTCCCGGCGCATTGGCGCTGGGGGGAGACCCTTTACAATACATCATCACGAAGCAGGCGGAATTGGGAACTTTGATGTCGGAGATCGCGAGCGAAATTCTGGACGGCATGTGCATCGAGTGGGATGTGCCCATCGAGATGGATGACGGACTTGTGCTGCGGGCGGATGTGTTTCGCCCGATAACAGCTGGCCGTTATCCGGTGATCCTCAGCTACGGTCCATACGCCAAAGGTCTCGCGTTCCAGGACGGTTATCCGAGTGCGTGGCAGCGTATGGTTGCGGAACACCCCGACGTCGCCTATGGGTCAAGCAACAAGTACCAGAGCTGGGAGGTCGTCGATCCGGAGAAATGGGTACCTGACGGCTACGTCTGCGTGCGCGTCGATTCACGCGGGGCAGGTCGCTCGCCGGGCCGCATCGATCCGTTTTCCCCCCGCGAGACGCGCGATTTTTACAACTGTATCGAATGGGCGGGTGTGCAGCCGTGGTCCAGCGGCAATGTGGGCCTGAATGGAATCTCCTATTACGGCATCAATCAATGGCAAGTCGCTTCGCTGCAGCCGCCGCATCTCGCAGCCATGTGCATCTGGGAAGGCGCCGCCGACTGGTATCGCGACATGACGCACCATGGGGGCATACTCAACACCTTCTGGGCCAACTGGTTCGACATGCAGGTGAAAACGGTTCAGTACGGGCGCGGCGAACGTGCCCCGTCGAATCGCGTTACCGGCAAGCCGATCTGCGGTGACGAGACGATGCGGGACGCGCAACTCGCCGCGAACCGTTGCGATTTCGGCGACGAAATCCTGGCTCATCCTGTGGACGACGAATATCACCGTGCACGTTCTCCCGTTTGGGAAAAGATTACGGTTCCTTTTCTTTCGGCCGCGAACTGGGGCGGACAGGGTTTGCATCCGAGAGGCAATTTCGAAGGCTACATGCGCGCAGCGTCGCAACAGAAGTGGCTCGAAGTGCACGGCCTCGAGCACTGGACCCATTTCTACACCGATTACGGCGTCAATCTGCAGAAGCGGTTCTTCGGTCATTTCCTCAAGGGCGAGTCAACGGGCTGGGATCGACAGCCGCGTGTGCAATTGCAGGTGCGCCACGTCGATCGCTTCGTCGAGCGCCACGAGCACGAATGGCCGATTGCCCGCACGCGCTGGACCAAACTCTACCTGGATATTGCAGGCACACTGAACCGCGAGCCCTCGAGAAGCGGCGCTGCGGTATCATTCGACGCCCTCGGCGAGGGGCTCACGTTCCTGTCGCGCCCCATCGAGGCCGAGACGGAAATCACCGGACCGCTCGCTGCGCGTATCTATATCTCGTCTTCGACCGCAGACGCGGACCTTTTCCTCGTCTTTCGCGTGTTCACTCCCGATCTGCGCGAGGTCGTTTTCATGGGTGCGATAGACCCGCATACGCCGGTCGCACAAGGATGGCTGCGAGCCTCACATCGCAAGCTCGATCCAAGAGTGTCGACGCTGTGGCGCCCGTATCACACACATGACACGCCGCAGCCGTTGAGGCCCGGCGAAATCGTCCCGCTCGATATCGAACTGTGGCCCACGAGCATCATCGTACCGGCGGGCTTCAGGCTCGCGCTGACGGTGCGGGGCCGGGATTACGAGTACGCCAAGGCGACCGGCGCAAGGCTTTCCAACTTCAAGAACGAGCTCAAAGGATGCGGTCCTTTTCTGCATGACGATCCGCGAGATCGTCCGAAGCCGCTGTTTGGCGGACGCACGACACTACACACCGGGCCGCAGCATCCCGCGTACGTGCAAGTTCCCATCGTTTCACCCCGCTGAAAGGATAGGCCAATGAAGCTCTACGGTTTCTGGCGTTCGCTTGCGACCTGCCGCGTTCGGATTGCTCTCAATCTCAAAGGCATTCCATTCGAGGAAGTTCCGATCGATCTCGTTCGCGGCGATCAGCATGCAGATCACTACAAGGCCGTCAATCCGCAAGCAGTGGTGCCGGCGCTCGTTATCGACGATGACGCACCGTTATTCCAGTCGATGGCGATCATCGAGTACCTGGAAGAGACGTATCCGAAACCCTCGTTGCTGCCGGCGAATGCGCGAGGGCGCGCGCGCGTACGAGGGCTTGCTCAGATTATCGTCTCCGACACGCACCCGCTGATCGTGCCACGGGTGCGAGAGTTTCTAGAAAAAGAGCTCAAGATCGAGGAGACGCGCCGCAACCAATGGATACAGAACTGGGTCATGAAAGGCCTGCAGGCGCTGGAGGCACAGCTCGTGAAGGGCACCGAGACCGCGCGCTTCTGTCATGGCACCAACCCGACGGTCGCGGACATTTGTCTCGCGTCGCAGGTCTTCGGGACGCAGCTCTTCGGCTTCGACACTTCAAGCGTTCCCAACGTCATGCGTGTTTTCAGCGAATGCATGAAGCTCGAAGCGTTCGATCGCGCGCAACCGCTTAAACAGCCGGGCGCACCGGCGAAACTGCAGCATTAGAGTGCGTCAGTAGTTTGGGAAACGAAGATCTCCGCACTTGGAGCCCCGGGGTCGTCGGGAGGTAACACTCCAACAGTGTGAGGAGCACGGCTCGGGCCGATGCAGAGCCGCGCCGTTCGATCTGCATCCCACCGAACGGCTCACATTTGCACTTACAGCGCTCGGCTACTCGACCTTCAGCTTGGCTAGCTTGATCGCCTCGCCCATCCGGGCGTAATCCTCGTTGATCACTCGCAGCATCTCCGCAGGCGTGCTGATCACGGGCTCGCCGCCTTGCCGCTCCATCTGCTCTCGCGCTCTCGGATCGCTCAGCGCTTTCGCCATCGTCGCATGCAGTTTGTCGAGTATCGGCTTCGGCGTGCCTTTTGGGGCCATGATTCCGGCCCAGCCCGTGGAGACGTATCCCGGAAGTCCCGACTCGATGATCGTCGGCAGCTCGGGGGTAAGCGGAGAGCGCTTCTCTCCGGCGCTAGCGATAGCACGTAGACGGTTGCCGCGGACGTGCGCGAGCACGGCGGGTCCTGGTGCTATGGTGAACTGCGCCTCGTTGGCAATAACCGCGGTGAGTGATGCGCCCCCTTTGTACGGCACGTGGACTACCTCGATGCCCGCCATGTGGGTGAACAAGACGCCGGCGAGATGGCTTTGAAATCCCGAGCCCGCGTTCGACATGTTGTACTTGCCCGGGTTCGCGCGGGAAAGGGCAACCAAGTCTTTTACGGTCCTGATCGGTAGAGTCGGGTTGACCACCAGCAGGTTCTGCGTGACCGCGTACAGCGAAATCGGCTCGAAATCTTTCACCGGGTGGTAATTGAGCTTCCTGTAAATCTGAGGAGAGATGACCTGCATTCCTGTGGAACTCACCAGCAACGTATAGCCGTCGGGGGTCGATTGAGAGGCGATCTCGGCGCCAATGATGCCGCCGGCGCCGGCACGGTTGTCGGCGACCATCTGCTGGCCCAGCTCTTCGCTCATCTTTGCCGCCAGTACCCTCGCCAGGGTATCGACGGACGTCCCCGTCGTATTCGCCACGATGAGGCGTACAGGTCTCGTCGGATATGAGGTCGCACGATCTGCGGCCGCCGCTGCAACAACGATATGCCCGGCGACAACGAGCACCGCCACACGTAGTGCTTTCCGCATGCCCTCCTCCCTATCTGAAGTTTGTGGCATTACGCTAGCAAGCAACACAGAGCCGCGTCATCTTCATACCGGCCACGCCTTCGCCCGGAGGGCAATAACCTACGCGAAAAGCATGCGCTTGAAACCCAGCATTTACATCGCTGACGCGTTCCGCAAGAACCGCGCCCGTGGCGCTTCGCTGTATCGGGAACTTTACGCGTGCAGTGCTATCCCTAATAGACACCCGGCGTAGCCTCATATACTCGAACTATCAAGGTAATTTAAAAAATCAACTTCCTCTATCGACCGCACTGCCGTATGTTAGGCGCTCACGGGACCCACGTCTCGCATCATTAATTGGAAAAGGAACACAGAGTATGAAAACCGTAGGCGACAAACTCGAGGCTTTCAGCGTCACCGGGGTGAAGCCAGGCTTCAATCAGCACGAAGAAAAAGGCCAGTCGGCGTTCGAGACGATCACCGAGAAGTCTTTTCCGGGCAAATGGAAAGTCATCTACTTCTATCCGAAGGATTTCACGTTCGTGTGCCCGACCGAAATCACCGGCTACGCCAAACTGGCCAGGGATTTCGCGGACCGCGACGCCGTGCTGCTTGCCGGTTCGACCGACAACGAGTTCAGTAAGCTAGGCTGGCGGCGTGAGCACAAGGATCTCAAAAACCTCAATCACTGGCAGTTCGGGGACACGAGCGGATCGCTCGTCGATCAGCTTGGCGTCCGCGACAAAACAGCGGGCGTTGCGTTGCGCGCAACGTTCATAGTCGATCCTGAAAACACGATCCAGCACGTGACCGTTAACAACCTGAACGTGGGCCGAAGCCCCGAGGAAACGCTGCGCGTACTGGACGGGCTGCAGACAGACGAACTGTGCCCATGCAACCGCGATGTGGGCGGCGAAACGCTCAAAGCCGCGTAAGCCAGTCACAGGCAAGACGCTGAGCAACACCCGCGCACGCCGCGGGTGTTTTTTTATCGAAGGAGCACGAAATGGATTTTCTGAACACACTCAAAGCGCGCATTCCTGAATATGCCAAGGACATCCGGCTGAACCTTGACGGGGTGATCGCCCGCAGCAGCCTTGACTCTGCCGACGCGCTCGGCGCGGCGCTGGCCGCGGCTTACGCGGCGCGCTCCAAACCTATCGTAGACGCAATCCGCAGCTCGGGTCAGCTGTCCGAGGTAGACACTAACGCCGTGCTCTCGGCGGCCGCGCTCATGGGCATGAACAATGTCTGGTATCCGTACGTTGAAATGGCGGCGGACGAAGACCTGAAGACCCAACGCGCCGAGCTCCGCATGAACGCGTATGCAACTCACGGCGGCGTGGATAAAAAGCGCTTCGAGCTGTTCGCACTGTCTGCAAGCATCATAGGCAAGTGCCACTTCTGTGTGCAATCGCACTACAAGATGCTCAAAGAAAACGGCGTGAGCGCGCAGCAGCTGCGCGACGTCGGCCGCATCGCAGCCGTCATCAATGCTGCGGCACAGGCACTCGACGCCGAAGGTGCCTAACCGGGTTTGGGTCCTGGCGCGACCGCCAGATCACTCAGATGATGAGAAGTGATGGAGAGGAACCTTGGTTCCTCTCTGTCGTTTACGGCCCCCAGGAGCTGAGATTACGCAGACCCCCGGGTTCCTCCGTCTGGTGTTGCGATTGCCAGATCGCCCGAAGGAAGTGAGGTTACGGAGAGGAACCTTGGGTTCCTCTCTATTCGTTTACCGCGCGCCGGACCCGTCCGGCAGCGGCCACCCCAGCCACTCCGAGATCCCTCTTCCCATGATCCACTCTTTATCCTCTGCAGTCAGCCAGGGGATCGCTTCCGTGATCATCGAGATCGCCTGACTGTACGTACACGGCAATCTGGTGATGTCCGTGCCCCAGAATATCCGCCGTGGTCCAAAGGCGTCGTAAACCTGGCGCAGTCGCGGGTGCAGTCTCCGACAAGGGTAGCTGTCACTCGTATAGACCGCGATGTTCGGACGCTTCGCCAGCGCGAGCAGGTTTTCGAAATTCGCGAAGGCTTCCTCATCCTTCTGGCCGCTCGTCAACGTCATATGGTCCATCACGAACCTGAGTCCGGGAAAGCGCTCGGCGATGCGGTCGATGTGCTGAGTCTGACTTTTGAGAAACCATCACCATCACGGGTAAGGAGTGCTTCTCCGCTGCTGCCCATACCCAATCGATCCGCCCTTCGACTAGCGGTGCAGCGAGTTGCGGACGCCGGAACGTAAATCGCAAGCCCAGCATTTCGGGCTGCTCCTTCCAGCGTGCAAGCTGATTCGCCGCAGCGGAGGCTTCCGGGTCGAAGCGACCCATCACGCCGAACCGGTCCGGGTGCAAGCGCGCTGCCTCGATTACGAGATCGTTACGCTCACCTTCCCACGACGGCGGGACCAGTATGGCGCGGTCGACGCCAGCGGCATCCATGTCTCGCAGCAGGTCGTCCTTGCCATACGGGACCGGCTGATGAGGCATGTGGCGCGCCGGCCACGGCCGCTCAGGGCGTGCTTGCAGCCCAGATGTGCACCTGTCCGTCCCCGATATACACGATAGATAGCCCGCTCCCTGAGTATCCGGCGCGTTCTGCGCCCTTCAAAATTGTGGCGTCAGTTCGAGAACTGCTATTCACCGATTGGTGGTTGTGCTGCGCGCCGCCCGACGATCAGGGCGTCCGCGGCTACGGCGGAACTCGGCAGCGCGAACAGCGGATTGATGTCGACTTCGGCAATGGTCGCGCGGTTATGCCAGCCCAGCCGCGACAGCGCCGCCAAGGCGCGGGCCACCGCGGCAACGTCGAGCGCGGGCTTGCCGCGCGTCCCGTCCAGGATCGGGCGGCACTTGAGCTCATCGAGCATGTCGCGCGCGGTGCGCTCGTCAAACGGTGCGAGCCGGCACGTCGTGTCACGCAGTGTCTCGGCATGTATGCCGCCTGCACCCACGACCACCACGGGGCCGAATACCGCGTCGTTCACTATTCCCGCGATGAGCTCGAAGCCTTCGATCACCATCTCCGAGACGATGACGCCATCGATACGCGCGTAAGGGGCGAGGCTGTGTGCGTTGTCGAGCACTTCTGCTATGGCTGTCTCGAGCTCGGCCCGCGTGCGTACGTTGAGCCTCACGCCGCCAATCTCGGTCTTGTGGTGAATATCGGGGGACACGATCTTGACAGCCAGCGGCGGGGCAAGCTCTTCGAAGCGCACGTCTTCAGCCCCTCGAACCACTACGTCGCGTGTTATCGATATACCTGCGCACTCAAGCACTGCCTTCGATTCAGCTTCAGATAACGTGCCGCCTGGATCGATCGTCGGAGTATCCGCGGTCTCGGATTGGTTGCGCATCGACGCATTTCGCTCGCGCGCTTCGCGATACTGAGCCAGCGCGGCGATCGCGTGCGCCACGCGCACTGGCGAACCGAGCACTGGTATCTTCGCTTCTTCGAGAACGAAAAGGCCGTTGCCCGTCTCGCTCGGCGGCGTCGACAGGAATACGAAGAGAGGCTTCGGGGTTTTTTCCGCGAGAGCGCTCAGCACCTGAGCGCCCGCAAGGCAAGCTGCGCCCGCGGTCGTCGCGAAGTTGAGACAGACAGCGTCCACGTTCGAATCGCTCAGCACCGCCTGCACTGCCGTTTCGAAGTTGCCGACATTTCCGCCTGCGATATAGCCCGCCGTGAAATCGACGGGATTGTGAACGGCACCGATGTCCGGCACGACCTGAGCCAACGCGTGCTTCGTCCGCTCCGAGAAGGTCGATAAAGTGAGACCGCTACGCTCCGCTGCGTCCGCGAACACGATCGCAGAGCCTCCAGATCCGCCCATGACCGCGACGCGACGCCCTCGAGGAAACTTCTGTCCTTCGAAAGCCTTGATGAAATCGATCGCTTCGTGAATCTCCTTGATCTCGATGATGCCGGCCTGTTTGAAGACAGCCTGATAGAAATCGTAACTGCCGGTGAGGTTTGCAGTGTGGGTAGCGGCCGCCCGGGCGCCTTGCTCGGTCACAGCCCCTTTCCACACCAGCAGCGGCTTGCCGGCGGCCAGGGCGCGGCGCCCGAGATCCAGAAGGGCCCGCCCATTAGCGAGACCTTCGATATAGGCCACGATGATTTTCGTTTGCGCGTCGTCTAACAACGCGTCGATGAATTCAATCGTGTCGATGTCCGCTTCGTTCCCCGTTGCGATCACGTTGCGAAAACCGATGGCTGCGCGCGCACAGGCGAGTGCAATGCTGTAACCGAAGCCACCACTCTGCGTGACCAGCGACACCGAGCCTTTGCGCAGCTTGGGCGGCCGCGTGATGCTGCCGAATGCAGCGTAGACATCCTTATGAATGTTCGCAACACCGAGACAATTAGGCCCCACGATGCGCATACCGGCTTCGCGCGCAACGGCAAGCATGCGGTCCTGCCGGGCAATGCCTTCAGTGCCGCTTTCACGAAAACCTCCGCTCAGTACGACTGCATACGGCACCCGTTTGCGTGCACAGTCTTCGATTACCGAAACGACGCCTCGCGCGGGTATGCCGATGACGGCGACGTCAACGTCGCCCTCGATCGCTGCAATGCTGGGATAACAGTCCAATCCTTCGAACGTCGTGTACTTCGGATTGATCGGGTAGATCTGCCCTTCATAGCCATTGCGCAGCAAAGTGTGCACGGCCTGCGAGCCCGGCCGCACAGCGTCTTCCGACACGCCGACCACGGCGATCGAGCGCGGCTCGAAGAGACGTTCGAATTGCTTCATCTTGGAAAGTCAGCCTGGCTTCGCGAGGCGAAGCGGACAACCAACAGAGAGGAGCCTTGATTCTTCTTCATAACCTCGCTTCCTTCGGCAATCTGCAGATCGCAACTCTCCTTTCCCTTCACGGCTGCCTCCGATGGCGATCGTGCTCTTGGCGCGCTTCTGCGAGATCCGCTCTCATCTTTCGGTTGAGCTAAACCTTGTTCGCTGCAAACGAGCCTGCATCTTTTTTCGCAAGCATCTCGGCCACCTGCACTGCCGCGCGCTCGAGCTCCGCGCGCGCGACGACGCGGGTGACGAGCCCGCGGGAGAATGCTTCACCAACCGGCATTCGCCTCCCGGTTTGCACGAGATCGACAGCGAGCGCGAGCCCGCCAACGTGCTCGGCAATGGTGGCACCGGTGAACGTGGGCATGCCGAGATCGATTTCGGGCAAGGAAATCGCTGCACTATCCACAGCAACGCGGGCGTCCGACAGAAAAGCGATCATCGCGCCGCCGCCGCTCGCGGTGCCATTCAATACGGCGACAACGGGTTTGGAGATATCCATGATCGCCTCGAGCAGCGCAGCGAGTCCTGCGGAACGTCTTTTGCGATACGCGGGGATATCGCCGCCATCCGGTTGCTCCCGCACGTCAGCGCCGGCACAGAACACGCGATCTCCAGCGCCGGTGAGCAACACGGCGCGAACGTTTTCGTCTGGTTGCGCACTCTTCAGTGCAGCAGTTGCACCTTCCATCATTGCGACAGCAAGCGCGTTCGCTTTGTCTGCACGATTCAAAGTAATCCACAAGCAGCCGTCATGGCGCTCGACCCGCAGATTTTCAGATTCGCTCAATCGTCCGAGTTCCATGTGTTGGGCCGTCATTCGCCGTGTTGCTGCAGACTGGCAAGCTTCGCGGACTCGTCAGCCAGTCATCAGATTGCGGTATTCATTGCGTCCATGATGTCGGAAGAACGCGGCGCTGCGGTCTGGTGCGACGTAGCGTAGCGTGTGCTGCGTGAGTACAATGCGGCTCGCAATCATAGGCGGTTTCGCTGTTCCCGAGCAACCCGCGCAGCAGCCCGCCGCCACGCATCTTCGGAGCTCGCATCATGGATTTCGCATTGACGGAACAGCAGCAGATGTTCCGCGACTCGGTCGCCACGTTTGCTCGCAAGGAGTTGTCCGAGGGCTCGCTGGAGCGTGCGCACACGCCGCAATTCCCCCACGATGTCGCGAAGAAGATGGCCGAAGCCGGCTTGCTCGGCATCACGCTGCCTGAAGCCGACGGGGGCAGCGGCGGCACGCTCATGGACGCCGTGCTCGCGATCGAAGAGATTGCCAGATACTGTCCTCGCAGCGCCGACGTCATCCAGGAGGGCAACTTCGGCGCGATTCGCGTGCTTGCCCACTTCGCAACCGAGGATCAGAAGAAGCGCTACCTCGCACCGCTGCTGCGCGGCGAGGAAGTGATCGCCGTGGGTATGACCGAACCCGATGCGGGATCGGCGACCACCGATCTCAAGACGACCGCGACACCTGACGGCAAAGGCTTTCGCATCAACGGCTCGAAAGTGTTTCCGAATCCGCACGCAGACCAGTACCTCGTTTACGTGCGCTATGGGCCTGGCGTCGATGGCATCGGATCGGTGATGCTCCGCAGAAGCGCTCCGGGATTTTCCATCGGCAAGGTTTCGAAGTTCATGTCGAACGCGGATTGGGCGCCAATTTTCTTCGACAACGTTTACGTACCTCCCGAAGACGTGTTGCTGCCCGCCGGAGGCTTCAAGAAGCAGATCGCAGGCTTCAACGCGGAACGCATCGGCAATGCCTCCCGCTCCCTCGCATATGGCCGCTACTGTTACGAGCTCGCACGCAAATACGCACTCGAACGCGAGCAGTTTGGACGACCTCTGTGCGAATTCCAGGGACTGCAATGGAAGTTCGCCGACATGAAGGTGAAGCTCGACGCGGCACAGCTGCTGCTCTACCGTGCTGCGACCAACGCGGACCGCGGTTTCCCGGCCGCTGATGAAACCACGATTGCAAAGCTCATGTGCAACCAGGTCGGTTTCGACATCGGCAATGAAGCGCTCCAAGTCATGGGAGGCCTGGGCTACACGCAGGAAACGCTCGTCGAGTATTGCGTCCGCCGCTCGCGCGGCTGGATGATCGCCGGCGGCTCCATCGAGATGATGAAAAACCGCCTGGCTGAAATCATATTCGAAAGGCGCTTCTCCCAGCGTCCGCCGCGTGCGGCTAAAGAAGGCGCGAGCAAAGGAGCACCAGCATGAACATACGGCTTACAACCGAAAATGGCGTCGCAACCGTCACGCTCGACCGGCAGGACACACTGAACGCGTTGTCCGAAGACATGTATGCGGATATGACACGGATCTTTGCCGAGCTCGCGACGGACGACGCCGTGCGAGCTGTGGTGGTCACGGGTGCGGGCCGGGGATTTTGCTCGGGCAGCGACGTCGGCGGAATGTCGAATAGCGACCTCGTGTCGGGCCGCGCACGCATGAAGCGCCGCCATCGCATGATCCAGAACCTGGTAAACATCGAAAAGCCGGTGATCGCTGCCGTAAACGGTCCGTGCGTGGGCATCGGATTTTCGATCGCGCTCGCCTGCGACCTGATCGTCGCATCCGAGTCAGCCCGCTTCTCGCAAATCTTCAAGAAGATCGGGCTCATACCGGACGGTGGCTCGATTTTCTTCCTGGTGCAGCATCTCGGCATCGCGCGCGCAAAAGAGCTCGTGTACACGGCACGCATGCTGCCGGCGAGCGAAGCACGCGAATGGGGCATCGTGACCAAGGTCGTGCCCGATGGCGAGCTCGCAGGCGCCGCTCAGTCGCTCGCGCAGGAACTGGCGGATTCGGCCACCTTTGCGCTGCGACTTGCGAAAAGAATGTTCCAGTCCATGTATACGCCTTCCCTCGAAGCGCTGCTCGAAACCGAATTGCTGAGTCACGGGCTGGTGCGCCTGACCGAAGACCATCGCGAAGGCGTCACCGCGTTCAAGGAAAAACGCAAGCCGAAGTTCGTGGGTCGCTGAGCCTATCTACATTCACTGTGGCTTTCCTTTTCTCCACGCCCGGCGTGCTCGACCGACGGTCAGCACGGCGCCATCGCGATAGGCAACAGTCCGAACCGTTCGCCGTATTCATCAGGGCGGAGCAGGCGAAATAGTCGAAGGTCGTGCATGAAGCCGACATCAAAATAAACTGAAGGACTGCAGGTGACGATCGACAGCAAGCTGCGCAAAGCGCTCCTGCAGCCAGGCTCGGTGGCGCTGGTCGGCGCCTCGCCGGATCTGAAGAAGAACAACTCACGGCCGCAGCGTTTTCTCAAGCAATTTGGATATGCCGGCCGCGTATTGCCGATCAATCCGTCACGCGCTGAGATTTTCGGAGAGCGCGTATCCGGATCTTCGATCGGCGCCCGGTCCCATCGATCACGCATTCATCATGGTGCCGGCGGCTGCCGTCCCCGAAGTCATAGGCCAGTGTTGCGAGCTGCGAATACCCGTCGCGACACTGTTTACCGCCGGCTTCGGCGAACTCGGCCAAGAAGGGCTCCAGCGACAGCGCGACATGGTCAAACAAGCGCGCGCAGCCGGTTTGCGGCTGCTCGGGCCCAACTGCATGGGCCTCATCAATGTGCACGACAGAATCCCGCTCTCGGTGAACGCGGTGATCGAGCGTGAAGAGCTCGTGCCGGGTCCGCTCAGCCTGATCTCCCAAAGCGGAAGCATGACCGGCAGCATCATGTCCCGCGCGCAGGCGCGAGGGCTGGGATTCTCCAAACTGATTTCGGTCGGCAACGAATCCGATCTCGGCGTCGGCGAGCTTGCGGACATGCTCGTGGACGAC
>JAQGNH010000233.1 GCA_028291945.1 Betaproteobacteria bacterium | reverse complement strand
GCGCGCTGCTGCTCACCAATTCTTCGGCGATCGACACGGACATCATGGCGGACATGACGAAGCGGCCGCAGGACGTCGCCGGCGCGCACTTCTTCGCGCCCGCCAACGTCATGAAGCTGTGCGAAGTGGTCAAGGGCACGAAGACCTCGATCGATACGATCGCCGGCGCCATGAAAGTCGGTCGCGACATCGGCAAGATCAGCGCGGTCGCCGGTACCTGTGATGGCTTTGCCGCCAACCGCAGCCGCGCGCCGTTCGTCACCGAGATGATGCTGATGCTGGAGGAAGGGGCGCTGCCGGAGCAGGTCGACAAGGTCATGGTCGATTTCGGCTACCCGATGGGGCCGTTCGCGGTGAGCGATCTTTCGGGCCTCGACATCAGCTACGACACGCGCAAGCGCCGCGCTGCGGCTGATCCGAATTACCGCAAGCTGCACGTCCCGGACCGCCTGGTCGAGATGGGCCGCAAAGGTCAGAAGACCGGCGCCGGCTGGTATCGCTACGAAAAAGGCGATCGCACGCCGCGTCCCGACGAAGTCGTCAAGACCGTGATCGCGGACGTTGCGAAAGAATTCGGCATCGAGCAGCGCACTTTCACCGATGAAGAGATCCTGCGCCGGCTGCTGCTCGCTTCGGTCAACGAAGCCTGCAAGATCCTCGAAGAAGGCAAGGCCTACCGCGCGAGCGATATCGACGTGATGTGGCTACACGGCTTCGGCTTTCCGCGCTATCGCGGAGGGCTCATGTTCTGGGCCGACACCGTGGGCTCCAAGCAGATCCTCGACCAGATCACGGAGTGGCACGAGCGCTACGGCGAGCGCTGGAAACCGAGCACGCTCCTGCGCGAGATCGCGGCAAGTGGCGGATCGTTGCGCGAGGCGATGAGTGCTCAATAAATCCGCGGCTGGGGTAGAGCAAGCGGCTGGAGCACGAAACTTCTTCGTCCTGATCGCGTCGATCGGCGCTCTCGCCATCCTCAGCTCGACATTGTCGAAGACCCCGGTGCTGCCGCTCTTCGCCGCGCACCTGGGCGCGACACCCCAGGAAATCGGCTGGATTGTGATCGCATCTACGATTCCCGGAATACTGATCAGCTTCCCGGCGGGGGCGATCTCGGACTTCTTCGGCAAGCGCCGCATGATCATCACCTCGCTCGTGGTGTTCGCTACGGCTCCATTTCTGTACCTGCTCGTGACGGAAAGCTGGCAGCTGATGGCCGTGCGTTTCTATCACGGCTTCGCGACCGCGATTTTCAACACCGTTGCAACGGCTGCGCTCGCTGCGCAATACCCGCAGCGGCGCGCGGCGGTACTGTCCACATACTCCTCGGTGACAATCGTCGGCCGCTCGATCGCGCCGTTCCTGGGCGGCTTTCTCATCTCGGTCGCGAATTTCCATTCGGTCTACTGGGCCTGTGCGGTGAGCGGCGTCATCGCACTCGCTGTCGGCCTGATGCTTCCCCCTGAACGCACGCGCGTGCAAACGACAGTGCACTTCCCGCACTTCTTCGCTGCCCTGCGAGATGTGCTGTCGAGCCGCGCCATCATGCTCACGAGCATCGTGGAGGCAGCGCAGTTTCTGGTGTTTGGCGCGGTCGAGGCCTTTCTTGCGCTCTACGCTGCGAGGGTCGGAATCCCGCCGTGGCAGATCGGCATCATTCTCGGCGTTCAATTGCTCAGCGTGATCGTGGTAAAGCCGGTCATGGGAAATCTGTCGGATCGCCTGGGGCGCAGGGCTATCATTTTCCCGGGGCTTGCGCTCGGCGTGATCAGCGTTGCCCTGGTGCCGGTGACCGACAACGTCTTCGCGCTGTCGACACTCAGCGTGCTTTACGGCGCAGCCTTTGCGACCGTCACGTCTTCGACGACGGCGCTCGTGGTGGACGCGACAAAAAACGGACAGTTCGGCGCTTCCGTGGGCGTGCTGCGGACAATCATGGACGTCGGCCAGACGATAGGCCCGGTTCTGGCGGGTTTCCTGATCGCGGCGTGGGGGTATGGCGTCGCCTTCCCCGTGTTGGCAATGGTGATCGCCGCGAGTGCCGTCCTGTTCGCGCTCGTGCCGAAGCCGTGACCTGATGAGTCTCGCCCTCAGCCCTTCGTCGCCTGCGCGAGCCGCTCCGCGTTGTCCTTCGTGTCGAACATGTTGATGGCGCTCTTGCCCTCCGCCGCTTTCGTCATGCGCTCGCGGATTTCAGCCGCCATCTTATTGTTCCGCTGCACCGCAGGCCGCGCTTCCATCGCTTCGAACCAACGCATGAAGTTCGGATATCCGGCTTTGTCGATGCCGCGATCCTTGTGGCCCTTGGTCCACGGATAGATCGCCATGTCGGCAATCGTGTATTCGTCGCAGCCGATCCACTTGCTTTCGCGCGCGCGGTTGTCGAGCACGCGGTACAGGCGCACCGATTCGTTGTTGTAGCGGTCGATCGCGTACTGGATCTTGTCCTTCGCGTAGTTGTTGAAGTGATTGGCCTGGCCGAACATCGGGCCGATGTGTCCCATCTGGAAGATCAGCCACTGCATGGTGTCGTACCGCTTGCGTGCGTCCTTCGGCAGAAACTTCCCGGTCTTCTCGGCGAGATAGACGAGGATCGCGCCTGACTCCATCATCGTGTAACGCCCTCCGCCCGGACCTTCGGTGTCGATAATCGCCGGAATCTTGTTGTTCGGGCTCAACTTCAGGTAGTCCGAAGTGAATTGCTCGCCCAGTCGAATGTTGATATCGAAATGTTTCCATTCGAGGCCGGTCTCCTCGAGCATAATCATGACTTTCTGACCGTTGGGGGTGGGTGAGGAGTGCAGTTCGATCATGGTGATCTCCTGTCGTCGCTGGGAATGACGGAATTTAACACCAGGCCCGCGTGGGCGTGTCTCGCACGCAATTACTTCAGCGCAGACAGCGGCGGCGAGGTACCTTCGGGCAATGCCACCCGGGTGACGTTGAGCACCATCGCGAGCATCGTGTAGTAACCCGTCAGCCCGATCAGATCCATAACGCCGCGCTCGCCGAATCTATCCACGACGCGCTTGTAGGTCGCGTCGCTCACTTCCTTGTTGTCGTGGATCTGCTTGCAGAAATCATAGACGATCGCTTCGTCGTCTTTCATGCCTGCGGGGCGCCGGCCCTGCGCGAGATCGGCGAGCACGGCCGCGGACACGCCGGCCTTGAGCGCGAGCTCGGAGTGGGCGATCCACTCGATTTGCGCGTTCCACTGGCGCGCGGTGACGAGAATGGCGAACTCGTTCAACGGCGCCGGTATCGAGCTCTTGTATCGCAGATACTCGCCCACCTTTTGTGTGCGCTCCATGAGCTCTGGGCTGCGCAACAGTGCGAAGTTCGGTCCGTACGGATTGATTTTGCCGCGAGGGCCGCTCGCCAGCTCGCGAGACGCCTTGAGCTGCGCGTCAGTCATGTCGCTCTCGGTAAGCGGCTTCAACCTCGGTTGCGACTGTGCCTGTGCCAACCCCGGCGCGACCGCGAATATGCAGCCGGCGACTATGGAAAAGATGTTCATGGCGGCTCTCCTATCGTTGGATGAATATCGTCATGCCGATGGATTCTGGATCACCTCGCGCTGTGCGCGGTCCAGAATGACGGTGCGTCTCGTCATGCCGGACTTGATCCGGCATCCATTGTCTCTGAACACCCATGAATTATGGATCACCTCGCGCTGTGCGCGGCCCAGAATGACGGATGCCTAGCGGCCGCTACTCTCCCGCCACAACGTAGTTACGCAGCACGCCGATCCCAGTGATCTCCACCTCGACCTTGTCGCCCGGCTTCATGTTCTGCGGCATGCCGTCGGTGCCCATCCACATCATGTCGCCCGGGTGGATGGTGATGTACTTGGTGATCTCGCTGATGTACGTCTCGACGTCGAAGATCATATTGCTGGTGCTGAAGCGGTCGACCTCCTTGTCGTTCAGCCGGATGGTCGTGGTCATCTTTCTGTAGTCGAGCCCGGTGACGATCCACGGGCCCATGGGCTTGAACGTGTCGGAATTCTTGGCGCGCCACATGGTGCGGTCGTTGCGCTGCCACGTGCGCTCGCTGACGTCGTTGCCGATCGTCCATCCCAGAATGTAATCGAGGGCTTTCTCCTTCGGCACGTTCCTCGCTTTCTTGCCGAAGACGGCGACGAGCTCGCCTTCGTACTGAAAAGCCTCGCCCGAGTCTTTGGGCTTGACGATCTTTTCTTCATGCGCGATGAGCGCGTTGTTCGCGCGATACCCGATGTCGGGTTTGGGAGGAAACTGAGGCTCCACGCCGCGCTTCTGCGCCATCTTGACGATATGGTCGCGGTAGTTGATGCCCACGCAGTAGAAGGTGCCGGCAACGAACGGCACCAGAAGCTTGACCTTGCTCAGCGGATGTTTCGTCGTCGTTAGCTTGTGTCCCTCGAACGGGTCGCCCTCGACTTGGGTGACGACTTCGTTTTCGATGATGCCGTAGGAAATCGTCTTGCCCACTTGGAATCTGCACCAGATCATTTGAGTTCTCCCGGATGCCCTGAAAGGTCCAATTGAAAAATGACTTTACAGTAAACCTGCGGACTTGGTCTCGAGCGCGCCGTTGCCGAAACACCCCGGCGCACAACGCCCGAATCAACGTCGGCTACTGCACGAGCCGCAGCGTGCGCTCTACTCGGGCGTGATCCCCAGCGGCTTCACGATCTTCTCCCATTTCGCGAGCTCGCTGTTGATCCGCTGCCCGAACTCTGCCGGCGTGCTTTCGACAACGTCGACACCGAGCCCGAGCAGCCTCTCCTTGATATCGGGCTGATGCGTTGCGCTCTGCACGACGCTGTGCACGCGCGCGATCGCCGCTCTCGGTGTTCGGGCCGGTGCGACGATCCCGTACCAACCGCTCACGTCGTACCCTGGTAAGCCGGCTTCCGCTATCGTGGGCACGTTCGGCAGCGCCGCGCTGCGTCGCGCGGTCGTCACACCGAGGCCTTTGATCTTGCCGGACTGCAGATGCGGCCGCGCCACGGCGACCGTCGAAAAAAATATCGAAACCCGCCCGCCAAGAATATCAAGCATTGCAGGATTGCCGCCCTTGTAGGGCACATGCAGCATCTTCGTGCCCGCCATCGAGTTGAAAACCTCGGCAGCGAGATGCGTGAGATTGCCCGTGCTCGAGGAGGCATAGGTGATCTGACCCGGCTTCGCTTTTGCCGCAGCAATAAGCTCGGGCACGGAAGAAACGCCGAGCGAAGGATTCGCCACGAGCACGTAGGCGCCGTCTCCCACCAGCGCGACCGGCACAAAATCGCGCGCAGTATCGTAGGGAAGCTTCGGATAGAGGCTTGGATTGATCGCATGGCCCGCCGCTATGATCAATAGCGTGTGTCCGTCAGGCACCGCTTTCCCAACGAGCTCGGAGCCGATGATCGTATTCCCGCCTCCGCGGTTATCCACCACGACGTTGTGCCCAAGCTGCTCGGTCATCTTCGGCGCGAGCAAGCGCGCGACGTTGTCGTTCGCCCCTCCGGGCGGATAGGGCACCACCAGACGCACGGGCCTCGACGGAAACTGCTGTGCGCCGGCGCCGAGCGCAGCCAGTGAGGCGATCGCGCCGACCGCTACGAGGAAGAGACGAGATCTCATAGCGGAGAGGCGGGACACCTCGTTGTTTGCGGATCGGTCATCGCTTAAGGTTCCGTTTCATCGCGCGTTCATCATAGTGTGGTGTCCCCGAAACCATTTGCGGATTTCCGTTCGGTCTGAGCGCGTCGACGCTTCTCTTGTGCGTGGTCGAAGGGTCGAACGGAGTCAACGGTGATCTGGGGAATGTCGATATGTACAGCGCGCAAAGGCGCGATCCAGCTATTTTTCAACGTCAACATGGATCCTTGATCGTGTCCAGGATGACCAATGCTGTTCATGGTTCGACAGGCTCACCACAAACGGGAAGTTATTTCGGGACGGCGCAGCCTATCGCTCATCGACACGAATCCCCCGCGCTCGAATCACCTTCGCCCACTTCGCTACGTCGGACCGGATCAGCGCCGCGAACTCTTCGGGTGAGTTGTAGCGGATCTCGGCGCCGACGTTTGCGTAACGCTCATGCGCCTGCGGGGATTTCAATATCTGCGCCACCGCCTCGTTCAGCCGGTTCACGATCGGCCTGGGTGTTCCAGCCGGCGCGAGCAGACCGTTCCAGATGCTCGCTTCGTAGCCGGGCACGCCCGCTTCTTCCATGGTCGGAATGGCAGGCGCCAGCGCCGAGCGTGATTTCACGGTGATTGCGAACGCCTTCAGCTTTCCCGCTTTCACATGCGGGAGCACCGAAGTCATGCTCGGAAACCCGAGCTGTATCTCGCCGGCCATGACGGCCACATTCGAGGGCGCCATGCCCTTGTAAGGCACATGCACGAGCTTCACTCCAGTCATTACCTCGAAGAGCGCGGCAGCAAGATGTGAGGGTGACCCGCCTCCGGAAGTGCCGTAATTGAGCTGCCCAGGGCGGCTCTTCGCCAGTGCAACAACCTCCTTCACGCTGCTCGCGGCGACCGTGGGATTGCCGATGAACAGAAGCGGTGTATCCCCCACGAGGGTGATCGGCTGAAAATCCTTGACGGTGTCGTACGGGACCTTCGGATAGAGTCCCGGGTTCACCGTAAATGTGTTCGCGACGAGCAGCAGCGTATAGCCATCAGCCGGTGAACGCGCGGCGAGCTCCATACCGATCATCCCGTTCGCACCGGCGCGGTTATCGGCGACGACCTGCTTTCCAAGCACGTCCGTCAGGCGCTCCGCGATGTAGCGCGCCTGAATGTCGGCGTTGCCGCCCGGTCCGTAAGGCACGATCATGCGCACAGGCCGCGCGGGATAGGTTTCCGCGGCGTGCACGGATACCCCGAGCATCACGCCCGCGATGACGATGCAGATCAGCGCGATTCGCTGCATGTTGAGCTCCTGCTGTTGCGTTCCGTTTAGAAATCGTGATCAGTGATCCGTGATTTGAACCTTCAAATCAGGCACCTTGGATGCTGTGGCGGTTCAGGTCACGATTCACGAAACGAATCACGAATCACGAATCACGAATCACGAATCGTCGAACGATAGCAGAGGTGAGCAGCCTTTGCCGTCGTCACCCGATCGATGTGATAGCCTCTTTCCCAAGCGAGGAGAGCCATGAGCCAGAATTTTTCGAGACGCGGTTCCCGGACGGCTGCACGTGCGCTGGCGGGTATCACCCTGCTCGCCGCATGCGGCATCGCAACCGCGGCGGAGAGCTATCCCGCGCGCCCCATACGTCTCGTCAATCCCTACACACCGGGTGGATCGGTCGACTTCTTTTGTCGCGTCGTCGCCCAGCG
>JAQGNH010000215.1 GCA_028291945.1 Betaproteobacteria bacterium | reverse complement strand
GGCGGAGGCCTGGATCTCACAGCCAGGCTGATCGGCCAGAAGATCACGGAGAAATGGGGTCAGAACTTCGTCGTCGACACGCGCCCTGGCGCAGCAACGATCGTCGGCACCGAGATCGCATCGCGCGCTTTGCCGGACGGCTATACGATACTCATGATCACCACGACCTTCGCCATCAACCCGAGCCTCTATAAGAAGCTGCCGTACGATCCGTCGCGGGACTTCATGCCGGTGACGCAGCTCAATACCCAGCCGAACGTGGTTGTCGTGAGTCCTACGTTTCCTGCGAGCTCGGTAAAAGAGTTGATTGCGCTTGCAAAGACGAAGCGCGGCGAGCTTACCTTCGCTTCTCCGGGAGCGGGTTCAGCACCGCATCTATCGGGTGAGTTGTTCCAGCGAATGGCCGGCGTGGAGTTGATCCACGTGCCCTACAAAGGCATACCGCCCGCCGTCACCGACGTCGTCGGCGGACGCGTCACGATGCTGTTCACGACCACGATCTCCGCAGCGCCGCACATCAAGTCCGGTAAGCTCAAAGCGCTGGCGCTAACGAGCGCGAAGCGTCTCCCCTCGATGCCGGATGTGCCGACGATCGGAGAAACCGTACGGGGATATCAGGCAGAAGCATTCCAGGGTGTACTCATGCCTGCAGGTGTGCCGTATCCCATCGTCGAAAAGCTCGCGTCGGAAATGGCAACGATCGTAGGGTCCGGGGAGATCGTAGCGCGCTTCGAAGCAGACGGCGCAATCGCCATCGGAAGCTCTCCTCAGCAGTTCTCAGCGTTTCTGAAAAGCGAGATGGCGAAATGGAACAAGGTGATCAGGGAAGCCAACATTCAGTTAGAACAATGATGAACGCGGAATGAAAAGCAAGAATCGCGCGGTTTTATTCATCATTCATCTTCCGCATTTACTTTTGGGAGAACGACATGCCGTTTGCACAACTTTACATCGCCGAAGGTCGCACCGACGAGCAGAAGAAACAACTTATCCAAAAGGTCACGCAGGCTTTTGTGGAGGCGCTTGGAACCAAGCCTGAGTCCGTTTGGATTACCGTGCAGGACGTGAGAAAAGAGCAGTGGGGCATCGGCGGAAAGACCCTCGCTGAGCGAAGCTGACCCTGCAACCAGGCACCGGCGCCTCCTAGGCTGTCGCGCGCCCCTAATCCGCGTTCGCGTTAAGCGCGCACTCGACCAAACGAGTAGCGCTCGGCATGAGCTCTGCAAGCTTCCGGCGACCATCAGCCGAGAAATCGAACAGTGCAAAGTGCGGCGCAGGCAAATATCACGCTCGAGTAGACAGGCGTCTGCCTGATTAAGCCAGCGGATGGCGCGTGAGCGCCTCCGCGAGCTCTTTCTCATTGGTAAGGTCGAGTCTCAACGGCGTGAGCGAGACGTAGCCGTGCTCCACGGCCCAGCGATCCGTGCCCTCTTCGGTCTCTTCGATCGGTACCACGGTAAACCAGAAGTGCTCACGGCCCATCGGATCGCGACCGGGGACCACCTTGCCGTCATACTGCTTCACCGATTGGCGGGTCCAGCGCATCCCTCGAGGTTCGGTCATCGGGAAATTCACGTTCACGAGCGACAGCCGCTCATCGGGGAGCAGTATCTCCAGTGTCTTCGCGGCCCAGCGCTTCAGCATCTCCCAATCCGGTTCGTCTTCACCCACGGGCGTGCTGAACGCAAATCCACGCATGCCAAACAGCACAGCCTGCTTTGCCGCGGCGAGCGTTCCGGAGTGCCACAATCCGTTCCCGAGGTTGGGCCCCAGATTGATCCCGGAGAGCACAACGTCGACTTTTTCCCAGTGATGGGCGCCCAGCGCGACGCAATCACCGGGTGTGCCGTTCACCCGGTACGCCTCGATGCCCTTGAGCGGCGTTCGCTTGTAGGAAAGAGGACGCGAGGCCGTGATCGAGTGACTGGCCGAAGACATTTCGACGTCAGGGGCGACGACCCGCACCTCACCGAAGTCCTGTGCGACCTGCGCGAGCGCGCAGATCCCGGGACTGTAGACGCCGTCATCGTTGGCAATCAAGATACGCATCGTTCCATCTCCTGAACTTTTCGATCCGCACGCCTCCGCGGCGGGGGCACGTTCTCACGCACCCCCGTTTGCCTTCAGTCATTCCGCGCCACGCAGAACGCGGTATGCAAGTTGCTCCGGTCGGCCGGAGACTTCTCGAAAGACGCAATCTTCGTGCGCGTAACACTGATACATCATCCGGGAGCCGGAGACGACGACCAGCCTGACGCCGCGGCACTGCAAAAGCTTCTGCAGCGGCATGGACATACGGTCAACTATC
This sequence comes from Betaproteobacteria bacterium, assembly GCA_028291945.1. Classification (GTDB taxonomy): domain Bacteria; phylum Pseudomonadota; class Gammaproteobacteria; order Burkholderiales; family SG8-41; genus JAQGMV01. The sequence goes on along the minus strand of JAQGNH010000215.1, from coordinate 26,965 downwards.
AGTCCGCCGACGACAAACTGTGGGCGGCCGTACTCGACTTTCCCGCAGATCTCGTCGCCGTGGCAGGTGGTGACGGAACCGTTGGGCGCGTTGCCAAGAAGCTGATCGGCCGCGATATCCCACTCGCGCCGATCCCGCTCGGCACTGCCAATAACATTTCCAAAACTCTTGGCCTTACCGGGCACACCCTCGACGAAATCGTTGCACACTGGCACGCGGGTCGGCTAGTCACATTTGATGTAGGCGTGGCGAATGGCCCCTGGGGCACGCGGTACTTCGTCGAAGCGATCGGCGTCGGCCTTTTTGCGTGCGCCATACCGCTCGCTGACAAAAACAAGACGCTTCATCGGCTCAAGGACGCAGACGCCAAGATCGCGTATGCATTAGGCATGCTGCGTGAGCGCCTCGAACGGTGCGAGCCGCATGCCCTCGCGATGACGCTTGATGGCAAATCGATTTCGGGCGAGTACGTGCTTTTCGAAGCGATGAACATGGAATTCGTCGGCCCCAATCTTTACCTGGCTCCGGACATGCGCCCTGATGACGGGCTGTTAGACGTCGTCGTGGTCACGACTTCCGAACGCGACAAATTGCATGAGTCGCTCACGAACTGGCAGGTCGGTGCTCTCCACAAGCCAAACCTGACGCGCTACCGTGCACGTGAGATCGAGCTCGAATGGAGCGGCTTCGAATTGCATTTCGACGACGAGGCCTGGCCATCGAGTGACAACGAGGCCCCGCCGGCGCTCAGCCACATCCAGATCAATGTCGAGCGCGACGCACTGCAGTTTCTCGCACCTGCCAGCGCGTGATTTCGCAACGGCGTTGATCAGAGGAGCAAACTGCTCCGGGTTGTCCTTCGGCGTTTTTGGCGCCACAGCGACCATGATTCCGCAGAAGTTGAGCTGGCGCCTGCTGCACGTAACCCGTGAGGGCGATGAGCGCGCCGAGTATGAGCCGCTGCGGTGGCGATGGAGCCTATTTCTATAAAACCGCCGACGCTGGTAACCACACCGAGTGCAACGTCGGCGACTTTGTGCGTATCAGGCATGGTGCCGAAGACGCGCTGGAATCCACCGCGCCATGCATTTGGCATGCCAACGTTCTATGGTTGCGCATCGCTCAACTTCGCGAGCGACCGCACGCACGCCTGCGCTGCTACAAAAAAAGCGTGAGCACGCCCGTATACCCGTACAGCCGGTTGTGCGAGATCTCCCCGTTACAGAAGAAACCCACGAGCGGAACGTCACGCAGCGCCGTGCCGATCATCTTCAGTTCTTCGGAATTCGGACCGAAAAGGCTCGGGCCGCGTCCGAGGCACGAGTAGTAAACGGCGCCTCGCGGAGGCGAATACAGCCCCTGGCGGATGCTGTCGAGCATGCGCGTCATATCTTCCTGTGCGGTATCCGCATCTCTCCGGCAGAACATCACGGTGGCATTCGGTGGCAGAATTTCGCCAATAGCAACAAGTTTGTTAGCGGGATCGATACCCACAAGATTACGCACGAGATAGTCACCGGTATCGCTACCCTTGATGGGCAGGCCGGCGAAAACGAGGCCGCCGATGCGCTCGATCTCTTCGCCCAGCGTCTCCCCGATATCTTCCAGGAAAACTTCCAGCGCGGGACGCCCGTCGAGCGTCACGAGGATATTACGCTGTGAGCCCGTTACGGTGTGTTTGGGTCCGATGGGAGAGCAGCCTTGCGTCAGGCGCGTTGCGATTGTCACGCTGTCCGCGAACGCCACACCCGAGAGACCGCCTTCCATGACGCGATCTGCGATGTGCAGGTTCTGCTGTCGTGAGCTCGTCAGGCCTCCAACGAGGAATCCGCTTTCAACCTTGTCGGCGAGCCGCACGATCAGCTCGGCCACATTCGACGTCGTCGGATCCGCATGCACCAAAGCGAAAGCGGCCTGGGCACCCCCGCACCTCAACTCGACCCGCTTTATGTCTTCATCGCTGGAAATACCGGAGAAAACTTTGAATGAGTCCGGCTCGAAGTCGCCGACCATCACGGCTGCTGCGGGCTCGTCGAAGTATTCCTTGCCGGTCGCGCACACGCCGAGTCCGACTGTGCCTACCCAGTGAACGACCCCCGTCGCCTTGCGGCACAGCGCCAGGATATCCGACATGTGGTCGGCCACGCGATCGGTCGCATAGAGGAAACCGAGATTGCCTGTGGCCCCTGCTATCCGGGCCACGCACTTCTCGGCGACCTCACGCCAATCCTTGCCGCTCGCGTGGGCGTAACGGAATTGAGGCATGCAGGGTCAAATCGAATCAAATGATGAATGCGGAATGATGAATACGAATGGAAACCCTTTAACCCGCGGTTCATTCATCATTCATTTTTCAGCATTCGCACATCAGGCTCTCTTCACCCAACCGGGCAGCGCTTCGACGCGCTTCATCCATGCCTGGACTGCGGAATAGTCGTCGAGCTTGAAACCGCCTTCGGGTGAAACAGAAACGTATGGGTAGCACGCGAGGTCGGCAATCGTCGGACGACCGAGTGCGAGCCAATCGTTGTTCCTCAGTCTACCCTGCAGCACGGCGAGACCCTGCTTACCATAACCCTGGTACTCTTCGACGTTGCCTTGTTTGATCTTGTTATTGACACCGCGCGCCCACTGCAGGCCGTAGTGAAGCTCGTTGTTGGATAGCGCGAGCCACTGCGTGACTTCAGCGAGGCCTGCGGGATCAGTGGGCAGCCACCGCTCGCCGCCGTGCTTGCGGGCGATATACACAAGGCAGGCCGTCGAATCCCAGAAGACGTGTCCTTCGTCTTCGAGTGCCGGGACCTGGCCGCGCGGATTGATTGCGAGATAGGGCGCTTGTTTGTTCTCTTTGTTTTTGGTGTCGAGAATAATCTTCTCGTACGGCACCTTGAGCATTTCGAGCAGCAGTCGGGGCTTATAAGCGTTCCCGGACGACTCGGTCATGTAGAGCTTCATGGCGGTTCTCCTTCGTAGACGTCCGGAAATGTAGCACGTTTACTGGACCGCGAAGGCGCACGCACGAACGCCTGCGAACGAGGCAGGCGTGCGTGTTGGAGAATCGCCCGTCGAGTGGCCTAATCAGCGGCAACGAAGATCAACGCAACCGCCGCAGCAATCCCGGCGGGCACACCGAAACGCTCTAGCACCGAAACAGCTTCACCGGCCACGACCTGTACTGGGACTTCGGTCAGCTCGAGCACGCGGTTCGTGACCGAATCTTCAATCAGGCGCGTCAGCGAGTTCTTCCGTGCCGTGCCCATGACGATCTGCGCCACCCGCAGCTGTTGCGCAACGCGCGTGATCGTTTCCGCTTTGTCGCCAAGCTCCACATGCTCGGAGTAAGGCACGCCGAACCGTTTCAATATCTCGCGTCCAGGCGCGAGCACTTTGTCTGCTTCGTCGCGATGGAAGCGCGCTCGCGTACCACGGCTCAGAAAACGCGCAACGTGCTGCGACAATGGCGTGCGTACATGCAGCAGGTGCACCTCGTGACGGTGGTTGTTCATGAACTCATTCACCACGTGCCGCACTGCCTTCAATGAATTCGAAGATCCGTCTACGGGTATCAGGACTTTGCTCATGACTGCACCTCCTTGTGAAAGAACGACTGGGACCTTTTTTGCGGATGCCGCGGTAGATAGGTCGACGATGTGCTGCGCGATACGCTCGCGGGCTTCGGCGTGATTGACCAGAAAACCGCCACCGACCACGCCGCCTATCACGAGCACGTATGCTGCCCAGGTGATCACCGTATATTGAGCCAGCACCGCCTGTAACAGGGGCTCGCTGGTAACCATCTTCACTGCCGTCCACGCAAGCACACCGGCGCCGACGTAGACGATGAACGGGTAGCGTTCGACAAATCGCAGAATGAGCTGGCTACCCCAGATCACGATAGGAATGCTGATGAGTAGACCCGAGATGACGAGCACGAAGCTGCCCTGAGCCGCACCGGCGACGGCCAGCACGTTGTCCAGTCCCATGAGCGCGTCCGCGACAACGATCGTTTTCATCGCGCCCCAGAACGTCATGCCGCCGCCGACCGTGTGACCTTCCTGGCTGTCGTTGTCGATCACGAGCTTGTACGCGATCCAAACGAGCAGCGAACCGCCGATTGCCAGCAAGCCGGGAATCTTGAGCAGCCATACGACAACGAGCGTCATCGCAGTGCGTACCACAATCGCGCCCACGGTGCCCCATACAATTGCGGATCTACGCAACTGGGTAGGGAGCGCGCGCGCCGCAAGCGCGATGACGATCGCGTTATCGCCCGCAAGCACCAGATCGATGACGATGATGGCGCCAAGCGCCGATAAAAATTCAGCCGAGAGTAGCTCCATGACCTGCTCCTTTTCACGTCCGTTTACCTCTTCCGGACCTTGAGCAGGAACGCGACCCGCCGCAGCCGGCGAGGTCTCGCTAACGAAAGCGCGTGATCTGCTTTCGCCGGGCAACCGGGGTCGTTCGGACCCGGACTGACGGCTGCGCCGCGGGCAGCGTGTGCTGCCGAAGCTACTCCCCTCTTCGAGGGTGCCTGTCTATACGACAGACAAGCCGATTATGTACACGCGCAGTCGCAAAATGAAATGAAGAAGCGGAATGGCCACGATCGCAATTCATGACCTTCCTTTGCGCGACGTGATGAGATGCATCGTGAATTGCAATGCGAGCATCGTTGCCCCCCCGCCTCCTTCGTGCTGTAATCCGGACGTGCTCCGAAAGGAGCGCTCCCTGCAAAGGGGAGTAGCTTGGACGGTGCTTCAGCGCCGTCTCAGCGCGATCGTCAATCCGAGGCTGCAGTTTCCTCCGGTCGCGCCGGCAACCTAAAGTGTTGTGAGCGAGACCTTTGCCCAAACGGGCAAGGTGTCACTGAAAAAGCGAATTCAGCGGCCTTTGCCCGTCAGGGTAAAGGCCGCTTTGTTTGGGCAGCGCATACGCGCCCGCAGGCGGGATTCCTTAACGTCGCAACGTGAGAGATCCATGCCCACCAGCAAAATACAACGCTACTTCAGACACGGAACCCTGACCCAATTGCGAGTGTTCGAAGCCGTTGCTCGGCTCGGCAGCTATACGCGCGCCGGGGAAGAAACACATATGGCACAGCCTACGGTGTCCGTACTCATGAGGAAGCTTGCTGAGACTGTCGGTGTCCAGGTCCTCGAGCAAGTCGGCAAACGCGTGCGGCTGACCGCGGCTGGTGAGGAGCTCTATTCGGCATGCCAGAGCATCTTCGAAACTTTTGTTCATCTGGACGAAGCGATTGCCGACATCCGCGGCCTTAAGGCCGGAAAACTGCGCATCGCAACGACGACCGCCGGCGAATATCTCCTGCCCCAGTTGCTCGCGCCCTTCGTCAAGCGTCATCCCGGCATCGAAGTATCGCTGCACGTGGGCGCGCGCGAGACGGTGCTCGAACGCCTCGCAGAAAACGCTGACGATCTTTATCTCCTCACCAATCCACCGTCACACGGCGAGATCGTCATACACCCGATACTGCCAAATCCACTGGTCGCACTCGCACCGGCAACTCACCCCCTCGCGACTGAAAACAATATCGCATTCAAGCGCTTCGCCCGCGAGCCGTTGCTGGTGCGCGAACCGGGCTCCGGAACTCGCCTCGCAGTCGACGATGTCTTTTCACGACACGCATTGCAGCCAAGGATAAGCATGGAGCTCGGCAGCAACGAGGCGATCAAGGAGGCGATGATCTCCGGACTCGGCATCTCCCTGATGTATCGATATGCCCTCGGCTTCGATATTGAATCGCGCCGGCTGGCAATACTCGACGTCGAAGGTTTGCCGAAGGATGGACACTGGCACTTCGTGCATCCATGTTCGAAGCAGCTGCCTTTCATCGCGCAGACCTTCGTCGCTTTCGCACGCAAGGAAGCGAAACGTATATTCGATGAACGCATGGCTCGCGAAGCAATCGCGAACCCAATCAAGTCGACCGAACAGTAGGCTACGTGAGCCGGAGCAGCATTCTCCTGCAGCAGCATCCTTGGCTTACATGAGTTCGCGTCAGCTGGAATCGGCGCGGGCTAGAGCTTTATAATGCGGGTTACCTTCCCGCTTTGATTTCTCGCATGAACGCATTTGCCGATGCTTCGTCCGAACTGTTGACCAGCCTTGAGCGCGGTGTCGTCACACTCACGCTGAATCGGCCGCAGCAGTACAACGCGCTTTCCTCGTCATTGATCGATAGCCTGCAAAACGCGGTCGATATCATTGCCGAGGATCGGCAGGTCCGCGTCCTGATCGTTGCCGGTACAGGCAAGGCGTTCTGTGCGGGACACGATCTGAAGGAAATGAGATCGCGGCGCGAGCCGCAATTCGTCGAGCAGACATTCGCGCGGTTTTCAAAACTGATGGTGAGTCTCACGCGGATACCTCAACCCGTGATCGCTCGCGTGCATGGATTTGCGTTTGCGGCGGGATGTCAGCTCGTCGCGCAGTGCGATCTCGCGATCGCTGCAGACACGGCTCAATTTGCCACCTCGGGTGTTAAATACGGGCTGTTTTGCAGTACGCCCGGCGTCGCACTCGCGCGCAACATTTCCCGTAAGCACGCTATGGAAATGCTTCTTACAGGTGAGGCGATCGATGCACGCACCGCGCTTGCGCGGGGTCTCGTCAACGATGTCGTGGACTCGCGCGAGCTCGACGCGCAGATAGCGAAACTCACTCAATCCATCTTGGACAAGACCCCGGTGGCAGTCGCAGCAGGCAAGCGCACTTTTTACGAGCAGATCGATGCGCCTCTCGAGCAGGCGTATGCACTTGCTACGCGAGCGATGGTTTGCAACATGATGACCGACGATGCACTCGAGGGTATCGATGCTTTCTCGCAAAAGCGCGAACCCCGGTGGACAGGCGAGTGAGCAGCAGCAGTGACTTTCGAACAATGGATCCTGAATGCGGTGCGCCAGACACCGGCAGCGCCGCCGCTGCAACTGAGCCCCAGTCTTTTTCACAGCACTGATGGCGATCGAACGCGCGCGGTTTGGGAAAGCCGCAGACGGCAGTAACGTCGATCTCTACACCCTCAGGAACCGTAATCACCTTAGTGCTTGTATAGCAACGTATGGTGGAACGCTCATATCGCTGGAGGTGCGCGATCTCCACGGCAGGAACGCGGATGTCGTGCTCGGCTTTGACACGCTCGAGCCGTACCTGACTGATCACCCCTATTTCGGCAGTGTGATCGGCCGCTGCGCAAATCGCATCCGCCGCGGAAAGTTCCGCCTGAATGGTGCCGTGTACTCGCTACCTTGTAACGATGGCGCCAATCATCTGCATGGCGGACCTCGGGGCTTTCACACCGTCAACTGGGACGCATACGCATCGGAGTCAGCCGATGGGCCACAACTCAAATTGACTCATCGCAGCCCCAACGGCGACCAAGGATATCCTGGCAATCTCGATGTCGAAGTCCTCTATACGCTGACTGAACGTGACGAGCTGAGACTCGACTATCGCGCCGCGACCGACGCACCCACGATCGTCAATCTCACGCATCATGCGTATTTCAATCTGGCTGGGGAAGGCACGATACTCGATCACGAACTTCAACTCTGCGCCGATCGATTCGTGCCTGTCGATGAGACACTCATCCCGTTAGGACAACTGCGCGAAGTGCAGAACACGCCCTTCGACTTCAGGTCACCGAGAATGATTGGCGAAGCAATACGAGACCCGGATGAACAGCTCGTTATTGGCCGCGGTTACGACCATACCTGGGTTCTGAACGAAGGCGGATCTGGGTGCTTGCTCGCAGGCGAGATTCATGAGCCGTTGACGGGGCGTACCATGAGTGTTCATACGACACAACCCGGTGTCCAAATCTATACAGGAAATTTTCTGGACGGGCGTCTTCGCGGTAAAGGCGGCACGGCATATGCAAAACACGCAGGCTTCTGCTTCGAAACACAGCACTTCCCGGATTCACCCAATCGCCCTGAATTCCCCTCCACGGTGCTGGAAGTCGGCTCAGTGTTCCGGCAGACGACGATATATCGCTTCAGCACGAGATGAGCGCTTTTGTGTTCGAGCGCGTCAACGAAAACTAAAGGGAAGATGCGAAGACAGGTGCCTTCGTGATTCCGGTATGCGCTTAAAAACAACCGATCAGTTGAGTCACCGCGGACTGGCACTGACCCGGATTCAACGTGTTATAGCATGGGGGGGTAATCAACGTCTGAGCCGCGGGGGCGCACGTGCATGTGGCAAGCGCGTCGGCCGCAGTTTGACAGGCAGCACGAACTGCACCGCCACCGGGGCTGCACGGATTTATCAATGCTTCCTGAACCAACGTGGTAGCCGAAAGTGCGCATGATGGCAGCGTGACCATGAAGAGTCTGTCGCGATTGACGGCCGTTGATGTGGGAGTAACGTAAGTATCGCAGCTCGCCGGGACACCTAGGAGTGGAGGAACCCCCAGCCCGTTCGCATTTTCGGTATCCCATCCTGGACAGGTCCCTTTATCGTTGTTCTGGAGATCGTCGAGATACAGAGCGAGATTGTCACGATTGCCCACGGTCGCGCGGTCAACACCCGCGGGAGGGGGGCCCGGCGTAAACAGAAGCGCGCTCACGGGCGCGCCGTTCACGCTCAGCATTGCGCTTGGGCTGCAGTAAAGACAAGCCGCGCCCGCGCCGTCGGTCTCCACCCGTCCCGCGGAATAGTAAATCAGGTTATGCCAATCATTGGCAGCAACCCATTCTGGAAGTAGAGGGATGGCGCCTTCTCCCCAATTCTCCGGATACGGGCGGCTCGGAAGGCGCCCGCGATTTACTCCGTTGTCAGCGATGCCGCCTGAGTACGCCCAAGAGTCCGCCCACGGGAAACACTGGCAAACAGAATTTTGCCGGTACGCCAGCAACAGATTCCTGAGCTCGGTGCCGACGCGCATTTCCACCGCCGGCAAGTACTCGTTCACCGTAAAGTACAGCACCCGATCGTTATACGTATTGCTCGGAACGCCCGCAACGAAGGGTCCATTGGTCGTTGCGTTGCTCGTTCCGTTCGACGTTTCTATGTAATTAGCAGCGCACAGATTGCGCGCAACGTTGGCACCGGTCGTTGCACAGACGGCCGCTTGCGCAGGATCACGATTTTGATTTCCGAGTGGCTGGCCGGGTGCGAATACCACCGCAGCCGCTTCGCCGCTCAGCACTGTCGCACCATCGGCCGCCCGCACGACGAGGTCGCCGCGGGTATTACTGTTGACGTCGGCCGCGTTGGAAGGTTGAGTGCGCAACGGTCCACTGACGGCATACCACAGGATCTCGCCCGCACTATCCGTCGGTGCCGGTATGCCGAGCGTGCGCCAGGGTATCCTCCCGAGCGTTCCGGCATTGCAGTTGGCCTCTTCCCAGCCGTCATTATTCGTATCGGGACACGGCAGCTCGAGCGGTCGCGCCAAACCCGTCGCGCCTCCGCGGCGAACGGCATAACCGATGAGCGCGTTCTTTGCGGCTGAGAGTGCCTCTGCACTTTTGCGGTCGTCCACCGGGGCAGAGCTTCCCCCGCGCGGATTGTAGATCATCAATCCGAGAGAGACCGCGCCCAAGATCAACATGAACGCCAGCATGAGCAGTGCGCCGAAGCCTCGCTGGCGTGTTGCGGACGGCGTTCTGTGAGTGGCAGGCACTGAAGGGCTCGGGCATCGTCTTGGATGCCCGGCAACTTAGCGCTGCGGCTTAAATCGTGCGAGGGAGCCCGTCACATGTCGTCATCAAAACCGAGTCAAATCAACGACTTTAATGACGACTGACTATCGCATCACGGCTGCGTCATCCCGCCCGCGCAACGACTCTCCGCTACTGCTGCCCAAGCGCTAACACAAGCTGGTTCAGGCGTTTCACAAAGCTCGCGGGGTCTTCGAGCTGTCCGCCTTCAGCGAGCAGCGCCTGGTCGAAGAGCACCTCGCTCCAGTCTCCAAAACGCGCCTCGTCCGTTTCGTTTTTCAGGCGTTCGACTAGAGGATGATGCGGGTTGACCTCGAGTATGGGCTTCGAATTCGGCACCTGCTGACCTGCCGCCTTCAACAGGCGTTCGAGGTGCATGCCCATGTCGTGATCGTCAGCGACGAGACATACAGGTGATTCGGTGAGACGCTGGGTGACACGAACGTCTTTCACTTTGTCGCCGAGCGATTTCTTGATGCGCTCGATAAGGTCCTTGTACTCGCCGGCTTCGCGCTCCCGTTCTCCCTTCTCGGCTTCATCTGCGAGCTTGCCCAGGTCAAGTCCGCCTTTTGCCACAGACTGCAGCGGCTTGCCGTCGAACTCGGTCAGAGACGAAAGTGCCCACTCATCTACTCGATCTGTCATCAGCAGCACTTCGATACCCTTTTTGCGGAAGATCTCGAGGTGGGGACTGTTTTTGGCTGCAGCGAACGTCTCGGCGGTAACGTAATAGATCTTGTCCTGCCCTTCTTTCATTCGGCTGACGTAGTCCGCGAGCGACACATCCTGATCAGCCGTGTCCTTGTGCGTTGACGCAAAGCGGCCGAGCTTTGCGACTCGCTCGCGATTGGCGTGGTCTTCACCGAGGCCCTCCTTCAGCACGCGGCCAAACTCTTTCCAAAAGGTCGTGTACTTTTCCTTGTTGTTTTCCGCAAGGTCTTCGAGCATCGACAGCACGCGCTTAACCGAACCCGCACGAATCATTTCAACATCGCGTGACTCCTGCAGGATCTCACGCGATACGTTGAGCGGCAGATCATTGGAATCGATCACACCGCGCACGAAGCGCAGATAGGCCGGCATCAGGTGCTCGGCATCGTCCATGATGAAAACGCGCCGCACGTAGAGCTTCAAACCGCGGCGATGCTCACGATCGAACAGATCGAAAGGCGCCCGCCCTGGAATGAAAAGGAGCTGGGTGTATTCCTTCGTGCCCTCGACCTTGTTGTGGGTATACGCGAGCGGCGCTTCGAAATCGTGCGCGACGTGCTTGTAAAACTCCTGATACTGCTCCTCCGTGATCTCGCTCTTCGGCCGCGCCCACAACGCACCGGCCTGATTCACCGTCTCGTCTTCTTCCGTGATGCGATTTTCTTTTTTCTCGTTATCCCACTCCTCTTTTTTCATGAAGATCGGGAGCGTGATGTGGTCCGAATATTTACGGATGATCGAACGCAGCCGATAGTTGTTGAGGAGTTCGTCTTCGCCTTCGCGAAGATGCAGCGTGACTTCAGTGCCGCGAGAAGGCCGGTCGATCATCTCGATCGTGTATTCGCCGCTGCCGTCCGATTCCCATTTCACCCCGTGCTCCGGCGTGAGACCCGCACGTCGGGTCAAGACAGTCACTTTGTCAGCGACGATGAAGGTCGAATAGAAGCCGACACCGAACTGCCCGATGAGGTGGGCGTCCTTGGCCTCATCGCCGGTGAGCTTGTCGAAGAATTCACGGGTGCCGGATTTGGCGATCGTCCCGATGTTGTCGATTGCTTCCTGCCGCGACATTCCGATACCGTTGTCGGTCACGGTAATCGTGCGCGCTTTCGCGTCGAAGCTGACGCGGATCTTCAGCTCGGGATCGCTCTCGTATAACGCCTTGTCGGTGAGCGCCTCGAAGCGCAGCTTGTCCGCAGCATCCGAGGCATTCGAGATGAGCTCCCGAAGAAAGATCTCCTTGTTGCTGTACAAGGAGTGAATCATCAGCTTGAGCAGCTGCTTGACTTCTGCCTGGAATCCGAGGGTTTCGCGGGATTGAGTCTCTGACATTTCCGATCTCCTAAAACTGCTCTATCACGTGGGGCTCCGGCGCCCGATTTCAAGTCGCGCGGCGGCCGGCGTCTGGCTTTCGAAGGGACGCAATTGTAATATCAGCCGGCGTGCCCTTCACGAGCTTCGGTAAAAACATGAACCGCGCGCGGCGGGTCGTGGGCGGTCGAAACGAGGAGAAAAATATGAAAAGCACGCTGTTCGCCCGGCATTTTGCCGTGGCCGCCGCGGGCATCGCGCTCACATGCGGCACAGTCCATGCGCAGGTGTTGGCGATCGTCACATCATTTCCAAAGGATCTGACCGAGGTCTACAAGAAAGCCTTCGAGACGCGCAATCCCGGCGTGAAGGTCGAGATCCTGAACAAAGGCACATCGGCGGGCGTCGCGTATGTTCGGGAAGCGCCGGCTAACAACAAGCCGGACATCTTCTGGGCCTCCGCGCCGGATGCGTTCGAAGTCCTCTCGAAGGACAAGCTGCTGCAGAAGTACGATGGGCGCAACGCGTCAGTCCCAGCCAGAATCGGCTCGTATCCAATAAATGATCCGCAAGGCTACTACTACGGGCAGGCGTTGGCGGGTTACGGCCTCATGTGGAACACACGCTACCTGAAGGCCAACAAAGTGCCCGAACCACGTGAGTGGGCAGACCTTGTCAAGCCCGTATATTTCGGCCACGTCGCCGTGTCATCGCCGTCGCGTTCAGGCACGACACACCTGACCGTCGAGACGATTCTGCAAGGTGAAGGCTGGGACAAAGGGTGGTCCCAAATGCTGCAGATTGCCGGCAACAGCGCCGCGATCACCGAGCGCAGCTTCGGCGTTCCCGACGGCGTGAACAACGGACAGTACGGCATCGGCCTTGTCATAGACTTTTTCGGATTGTCGGCGAAGGCGTCGGGATTTCCGGTGGAATTCGTCTATCCGTCGGTGACATCGATCGTACCGGCCAACATTGGCCTCATCGCCAATGCGAAGAACGCGGAGCTCGGCAAGAAATTCATCGCGTTCACCCTTTCGCAGGAAGGCCAGGAGCTCCTGCTCGACCCGAAGATCAGCCGCCTGCCCGTGCTGCCTGGCGTTTATGCAAAAGCGCCGAAGGATTACCCGAACCCGTTCGGCGGCAAGATCAAAGCGCGTGTGAACTTCGATTCGGATCTTTCCGAAGCACGCTATTACGTCGTGAGCTCGATGTTCGACCAGATGATCACGTTTCGCCACAAGGACCTCGTGGCTGCCACTAAGGCGATTCACGATGCGAGCGCGAAGCTCGCAGGCAAAAACAATCCTCAGGCGCAGAAACTGCTCGCGGAAGCGCGCGAGCTTGCGTTCGCCCCCATAGTCGGTGAAGGCAAAGCAAAGGACAAAGAGTTTCTCGCCTTGTTTCGCGACACCAAGCGCGACTCGGAAAGGACCAAGAAGATCACCGGTCTCGAGGAGTACTGGAATAGCCTCGCACGCAAAAACTACGCTCAAGCCGTCGAGCTCGCCAGTCGCGCGGCGTCGATGGCGCGCTGACGGCATCGGTGAGAGAGTGCCGAACGGGTGAAGCGGCGACATCCGAGCTGTCGCGACTCCTGCTCAAGCAAAGGTCGACGTTGAGGGCGACGTTATGAGTACGGCGAACGCCGCTGCCGGCGTTCACGTGCAGAGTCGTGCAGCTCGCCTCAAGAGGTACACCCCCGCGCAGCTCGCCATCGCTCTACTGATCGCCGCATTTCTCCTCGCTTTCCTGATCATCCCCGTGGCGAATGTCGTTTACATCGCCTTTGCCGAGCCGGACGGCGGTTTCACGCTGTCCCACTTTCAGTCGTTCTTCCATCTCTCGCTCATGCGGGAATCGTTCTGGAATAGTTTGCTCGTCGCCGGGAGCTCGGTTGTCTTCGCAACACTGATCGCTGTCCCGCTCGCCTATTTCACCGTGCGCTTCCAGTTTCGGGGCGCCTTGCTGATCCAGACGCTGGGGGTCCTGCCTCTGATCATGCCGCCATTCGTCGGCGCTGTAGCGATGCAGCTCATCTTTGGCCGCAGCGGCTCGTTGAATCTGCTGCTCAAGGACGCTTTCGACATCAGTCTTCCGATCATGGACGGCCTGAACGGCGTCATATTCGTCGAGGCGCTGCATTACTTCCCGTTCATCCTCATGAATCTCGTGGTCGCACTCTCGAATATCGATAGCGCGATGGAAGAGTCTGCGCAGAATCTCGGCGCAAGCGGATTTCGGCTGTTTCGCCGCATCGTTTTTCCGCTTGCGATGCCCGGCTATGTCGCCGGTGCTTCACTCGTGTTCGTAAAAGTATTCGACGATCTCGGCACGCCGCTCGTGCTCAACGTCACCAATATGCTGGCACCGCAGGCCTATCTGCGAATCACATCCGTAGGCATCGAAGATCCGATCGGGTACGTCATCAGTGTACTGATGATCGTGTTTTCGCTGATCGCGCTGTGGGCCTCGGCACTCGCACTCAAGGGCCGCGACTACGCGACCTTACAGCGCGGCGGCTCGAGCCTCGCGCGCCGCAGCCTGAAACCGTGGCAGGCGCTCCTCGCCTATGGCTGGATCGCGCTCGTCCTGCTGCTCGTGCTGACGCCGCATATCGGCATACTGCTGCTGTCCTTCGCGAACGTGTGGAGCTTCAGCGTCCTTCCCGATGCCTATACGATGCAGCACTACGCCACCGTCTTCGAAGATTCGCCACGAATGATCTGGAACACGGTGTTCTACTGCGGGATTGCCGCGCTCATCGACGTCCTCCTGGGCACCGCGATCGCGTACCTGATCCTTCGCACTCGATTGCCCCTTCGCCACTCGCTCGACTTCATGGCGAGCGCCGCTCTCGCGATTCCCGGCGTGGTGCTCGCAATCGGCTATCTGCGCACGTTTCGCGGCATCGAGATTCCGTACTCAGGTGAGCTCCTCACGTCGTCATGGCTGATTCTGGTGATCGCGTATGCGGTGCGCCGGTTACCTTATGCGCTGCGCTCGTGCATGGCGGCGTTACAACAGCTCCACGTTTCGCTCGAAGAAGCCGCCCAGAACCTTGGCGCGAATCAGCGCCGCACGATCACTCGTATAGTCGTTCCGCTCATGGGCGGCGGCATACTGGCCGGGTTCGTTGCGAGCTTCATGACGGCGGCGGTCGAACTTTCAGCAACGATCATGCTGACGACTTCGCAATCGTATGCACCAATGTCCTATGGTATTTATCTGTACATGCAATCCGCCGCCGGCCGCGGGGCCGGCGCCGCGCTTGGCGTGCTGGCTGTCGCCATCGTCGCGCTTGGCACTTATCTTTCACATAAGTTGCTGCGAAGCCGGGCGGCGGACTTGGACCGACTGGTTTGATGGGGTGTGCACGGCACCCGCCCCCGCTTACGGCTTGCGAGGTTTTACAGCTCACCTGACCTCCTCTGAATCCTTAAGTCATGAACAATAAAGCCAAAGTAGAAGCCGAGAACATCGCGATGAGCTACGGCACCAATGTCGTGCTGCGCGACATCAATTTCGTGATCGAGCCCGGCGAGTTCTTCGCGTTGCTTGGACCCTCTGGCTCGGGGAAGTCCACGCTGCTGCGTCTCATCGCAGGTTTCATAAATGCTGATTCGGGACGCCTGCTTATCAATGGAATCGATGTGTCGGCGGTTCCGCCTTGGGCGCGCAATGTCGGCATGGTTTTCCAGAATTACGCACTGTGGCCGCACATGACGGTGAGTCAGAACGTCTCTTTCGGACTCGAGGAGCGCAAGCTACCCCGACCAAAGATCTTAGAGAAGGTAAGGGCCGCGCTCGCGCTCGTGAATCTCTCCGAATATGCCGACCGTCGCCCGAGCCAGCTCTCGGGTGGACAGCAGCAGCGGGTCGCTCTCGCACGCACCATTGCGATCGAGCCGCAGGTGCTGTTGCTCGACGAGCCGTTGTCGAATCTCGATGCGAAACTACGCGTTCAGATGCGCAACGAGCTGCGCTCGCTGCAACGCAAGCTCGGAATTACGACGATCTTCGTAACGCACGATCAGGAAGAAGCCATGACTACCGCGGATCGCATTGCCGTCATGCACCATGGCGTCATTCAACAGATTGGCACGCCTGTGGATCTGTTCGACAATCCAGCAAATCGCTTTGTTGCCGAGTTCGTCGGAAGCATCAATCTGCTGCCGGGGCGTGTCGAGCGGGCTCCCGGCGGATCGCTCTTGTTCGAGTGCACGCTAGGACGCTTCGATCTTGGCGACGTGGTGCATGATTCAGGTGAGGCGATCATGGCCATAAGGCCGCACACACTCTCCTTGTCCAAAACACCGGGCGACTCGGCGCGTGTCTGGGTCCAAGGCACCATTCTCGAGCGCGAGTTCGTCGGCGAGTTCGTGCGTTACACAGTCAAGGTGCACGAGCAGTCAATCATTGCGGACCAGGCGCATCACGTCGGCCGGGCGCCGCACGAGTCTGGAACCGTGATACATGTGGGAATGGACCCGGCGCAGGCAAGAGTGCTTCCCTCTTCGGACTCGGAGATTCATCAATGACAAACGACGCACGAACCGAGCCTCACGTACCCTCGAGCGACGAGCTCGTCTGGCAGGGCTCGCCCTCGCAGCTGTTGAATTTTCCGGTATTCCTCGTATGCGCCTTGCTGTTCTGGCTCGTTATCCCGATATTTGTGGCGCTCTGGAAATGGCTGGTGGTGCGGAACCTGCGGTACGAATTGACGACCGAGCGGTTGCGAGTGCGCAGCGGTGTCCTGAACAAGGCGCTGGAGGAGCTGGAGCTCTATCGCGTGCGGGACTACAAGCTCGAGCAACCGCTCATCCTGCGCCTCTTCTCACTCGGCAACGTGACGGTCACCAGCACCGACGTATCGCAACCGACAGTGACGCTACGTGCGATCATTAACAGCGAACAGGTGCGCGAGCAGATTCGCTTTTATGTCGAAGACTGCCGCACCAGAAAAAGAGTGCGCGCAATCGACCTCGAGTGAACGCGTATGAAAGAGCCGGAGATCTACTGTCCGAAGTGCAAATGGCGGCCGCGCGCCGAGGATCGGTGGTCGTGCGTGCCGAGTTGCGGTACGGAGTGGAACACCTTCTGGACGGGTGGCGTGTGCCCCGGATGCAAGCACCGCTGGCTCAAGACTCAGTGCCTCGCGTGTGGAGAGATTTCCCTTCACAAGGCGTGGTATCACTATCCTGACGGCAGCGAGCCGCGCACCGTTCAGAAGTCTGATGAGCTTGTCGCATGAAAAAGGTGAACCTCGCGAACGTGTTATCGTTTCTCGCGCAGGTCACGAGACGAGATGTTTCCCATAGGAGGAGCAAGTGAAAATACGCAGCCTCGCAGCAGCGGCGCTCGCTTTGAGCGCAGCCATATTCGCACCACAGGTCTCAGCTCAGGTCTGCCCCGAAAAAAATGTCATGTACTGGCAGGCGTTTCCCGCGGGCGGAGAGTCCGACATTTCGGCGCGTCATCAGCAGGCGGTTCTAAAGAAGAAGTGCCCCAGCATCGAGACCATCGTGCAATACAAGCCGGGCGCAGGCGGGGGCCTGATGTGGGCGCAGATGAACAACCTGCCCGCCGATGGTTACAACATCGTGGGCATCAATCTCCCGCATATCGTATTGCAACCGCTCGAAGGGCAGGTGCAGTACAAGACCGACGACATCACGCCCGTATACTGGTTTCATTACACGCCGGACGCGATCGTGGTCGCCGAACAAAGCCCGATCAAAACCTTTGCGGACCTCGTCAAGATGGCGAAGGCCAAAGCCGGTGATGTGACGCTGGCAGGCTCTGGCACGAATTCCGCGAACCATGCGGCACACGAAAAGCTGGACATCGTAGCCAATATCAAGACGACCTATGTGCCATTCAAGGGTACCGGTGATCTGACGACTGCCGTGCTCGGCCAGCACGTCACGGGCGCGATGTCGTACTCGGCGTTTGCGATCAACAGCAAGGGGAAGGTGCGCGCCATAGCGGTCGCTCTGGACAAGCGCCATCCGCTCCTGCCCGATGTGCCGACTTTCAAGGAGCTCGGCTTCGACTGGATCGACGGCGCCTATCGCGGTATCGGCATGCCCAAATCGACGCCGCCCGAAGCGCGAAAGCGCATGTCAGACCTGTGGGCGACGCTCAACAACGATCCGGAAATGAAAGACCTCGCATTCAAAAGCGGCTTCGAGCTGGTAAACGTGGGTGTAGACAAGATGGAGCCCTTCATGCGGGAGCGCACGAAGGCTTATTCCGAAGTCGCGAAGCGATTGGGGTTAGGCAAGTAGACCTGGCCGCCGCGGCGGGGCAGCGGCAGAGCCAGCGCCAGCGCCGGCCTAGGCCGACCTCAACATTGGGTTAAGCCGCGATCGCCCACCGTGTGTACTTCGTGGGCGCTTACCTCGGCTTGACCCAGACTGTTGATAAAAAACAATAACGTATGGCACCCAGCGCGCCGGCGCTTGCTGCAATGCAGCATTAGGCGTATGGTGTCCAAATCATGGAATCCCTCAAAACCCCACCCGAGACCCTATGGCTCTGGGATGTAGTCGATCGCAGCCAAGGCGGACACGAGCGCCGATTCCGCCTTTCCTGGCGCATGAGCGAAGAGGAAGCTGCTGCCCACGCCGCTGAGCACGGAATACAGCTCGAGCGGGTAGACGACACTACGAAGGTGCGCGCCCACGCGCGATGATGGATTGAGCTTGCTCGTTCTGTGCGCCGGCGCGTTTACGGCCAGCCGCTGCCTTGCATTCATTCCGCGCGCGCTCCGGACGCTTTGACAACTCTCGCCCACTTGTCGATTTCGGTGCGGATGAACGTCGCGAACTGCTCCGGGGTGTTGCCAATAAGCTCAAAACCCGCGCCATCCAGGCGCTCTTTGACGTCGGGCTGCTTGAGCAGCTTCACCGATTCGGTGTGCAGCCGAACCACGATTTCCCTGGGCGTACTGGCCGGAACGAGCAACCCGTACCAGGTTCCCGCGTCGTAGCCCGCCAAACCAGATTCGCTGATGGTCGGCAGGTCCGGCGTGGAGGGTGAGCGCTGAGCCGTCGTCACCGCGAGCCCGCGCATCTTGCCGGATTTGATGTGTCCGATCACCGACGGCGTAGTTGCGAAGCCGACCGAGACCTGCCCGCCTGCAAGCGCTACGACCGCGGGTCCGCCGCCTTTGTAAGGTATGTGCGTCATCTTGACCTCAGCCATGCTGCTGAAGAGCTCGGCCGCTAGATGCGACGAGCTGCCGCTGCCGGAGGACGCATAGTCCAGCTGCCCCGGACGCGCTCGCGCGAGCACGATCAGCTCATTGACCGTTTTGGCGGGGACGGAAGGATGCACGACCAGTATGTTCGGTGTGGAAGCAAGCAAGCTTACGGGTGCAAAGTCCCTCACGAAATCGTACGCGAGCTTGTTGTAAAGCGTCACGTTGATCGCGTGCGCGATGTTGCCCATCAAAGCCGTATATCCATCCGGCAGTGCCTTTGCCGCGATTTCCGCACCGATGTTTGTGCCGCCGCCGGGACGATTGTCGATGATGACTTGCTGGCCAAGCGCGTCTCCGAGCTTTTGTCCGTAGACGCGCGCTAACGTGTCGGTGCCTCCGCCCGGGGGAAACGGAACTACAAGACGCAAAGGCTTGCCCGGGTATTGAGCACAGGTCCGTGCAGCAGCAAGGAGTGCCACGACGAGGACGAACAACATGCCGCAACGATGCTTCATGGTTCGACTCCTATGACGGCTTCTGACTCTTCTCCGACAACACAAGTCTACGCTTCCCGCTACACTGCACCGGAGCGAAGCAGTTGCCGGTCGAAATTTTAAGCATCGCGGCGCGCCCGACTCGCTAACACCACGTCATCGGCAACATTACCAGCGTCAAGATGGAAAGCAGGAGACAGCTGTGAGACCTGAAGATCCACCGACGTTCAGAAGTTGTGGATGCCGCGCTGAGTGTTCAAGCCCATGACAATCTCGGGCGTACGACCCCTGCACAGTGTCCTGATCGTCGCAGCACTCATGACCGGGCTCGCTGCCGACGTGAAGACCGGCTTTCACGGTCAGGTGCTCATCAGCGCGGGAATCTGGGCTTTGCTGCTATACCTGCTGGCCCAGTTTGAAATCGCGGAACGGCGCGCGCTGCTGTCGTGCCTCGTCATCGCCACCGCGGGGGAGATCTTCCTGTCTCTCGGATGGGGCCTGTACACCTACCGCCTCAACAATATTCCTCTGTTCGTGCCGCCCGGCCACGTAATGCTCCTGATGCTGGGAATCACAATGGCGCAGCGTATTTCCAGACGTGTGGCGGACGCGATCCTTGGTTGTGCCGCCGCGTATGCGCTTGCTGCAGCCGTGGCGGGAATAGATACGTTCGCCCTACCTCTGCTAGCGGCGCTCGCACTGATATCGTTGCTCATGCCGAACCATCGCCCGCTTTACGCCAGCACTTTCATCGTGTCGCTCGTACTGGAGCTTTATGGCACGTGGCTCGGCAACTGGACCTGGGCGCGCGAAGTACCCGTCATAGCGCTGGTAACGACCAATCCGCCGGGCGTCGCAAGTGCGTTCTATGCCGTGCTCGATGCGCTCGTTGCAGTGGCGGCGCTGCTCCTTGCGCGCCGGCTGAAAGAACCGCCGCGACGCCAGACCCGCGACGCGCTCGGCGTCGAACCTGATGCAATCGCAGTGCGCGATTGATCATCTGGTTGTTGCCGCCGCGACGCTCGATGCAGGCGCCGAGTACGTCCGCGCCACTCTGGGCGTCGAGCCCGAAGTCGGCGGCACGCACGAGCGCATGGGCACACACAATCGACTGCTCAAACTGGGCGAAGCGCTTTACCTCGAAGTGATCGCAATCGATCCGTCGGCAGCGCCGCTCTCACGCGCCCGGTGGTTCGGACTCGACCGGCTCGCGCCCGATGATCCGCCGCAGCTTCTGACGTGGGTCGTTCGGACCCATGATATCGACGGAAGCGTCGCGCGATCTGGCGTCGTACTCGGCCCAGTCGAAACGATGACACGCGGGAACCTCAGCTGGCGTATCACGGTTCCCGCAGAGGGCTCATTGCCTTCGGACGGCGTCATGCCCTCGCTCATCCAATGGAATGTCGAGCAGCACCCCGCCGATCGGCTCAGGGATAGCGGTTGTAGCCTTGTGCGCCTCGAAGCTCGACACGTCGCAGCAGATCGCATCGAGCAGGCACTGCGCGCGATCGATTTTGCCGGTCCGGTCACCGTCAATGCCGCCGCACTCGGACAACCTGCGTCATTGATCGCGATCATCGAAACGGCCGCGGGATATCGAACGCTATGCAGTGTTCGGAATTAAGCACACGCCCGACTGGCCGCCACTCAGAGATGGCGAACGCGGCCGATGGCTGGTTACAATCGATTAGCTCGTGGTGGTGCAGATGCCAATTGGGCCCCATTACGAATCATTTGTTATTCCAGGTAACCCGTCCATTCAGGGATAGCGCATGAAACCGCAATTCGCTGTGATCGTGTCGGCCCTATTGACGGCTTCCTCCGCAATGGGAACCTACCCGGAACGTCCGATTCGCCTGATCGTTCCGTATGCGCCGGGTGGCAACATCGATATCACCGCGCGCACGATCGCACCGGGGCTCGCCGAAGCGCTCGGCACGCAGATCGTGGTCGACAACCGCGCCGGCGCGGGCGGCACGATAGGATCGGAGCTTGCCGCGAAGTCGGCCCCCGACGGATATACCTTGCTGATGGGCTCATCGGGCACGCTTGCCACAGCGCAAGCGTTATATCCCCGCCTGGGCTTTGATCCGCTCAAGGACTTCGCCTACACATCCCTGGTCTCGGTCGTTCCGCTCGTCGCGGTAACGAATCTTACGGTGCCAGCGAAGAACGTGAAGGAGCTGGTCGAGCTCGCGAAAAGTCGCCCCGGCCGCCTCACGATGGGGTCCGCGGGCGCTGGAACATCAAATCATCTGACTGGTGAGCTTTTTCGGTCGATGACGCACACCAGGCTCGTTCACGTGCCTTACAAAGGCAGCGGTCCGGCTCTCGTCGATCTGATGGGCGGGCAGATCGACATGATATTCGATCAGCTTTCAGCCTCGATCGGTTATATCCAGAGCGGCAAGCTGCGGGCGTTGGCGGTCACGACACTCAAGCGTTCAAGCCTGCTGCCGAACGTGCCGACCATGGATGAAGCAGGGCTCAAGGGCTTCGAGGCGAGCACCAGCACCGGCATCGTGCTTCCAGCGGCGACGCCCGGCGAAAACGTGAAACGTCTGCATACAGCACTCATCAAAGTCCTGCGCCAGCCTGCGACGCGCGAAAGTTTCGCGCGTCTCGGCGCGGAAGTCCTCGAGAGCACGCCGGAAGAGTTCGACAAGCTGATGCGATCGGAGACAGCCAAGTGGTCCAGGGTCGTGCGCGATGCCGGCGTAAAAATCGACTGATGACCCGCACTGTCAGGGTCGACGACCTGATGCAACAAGGCTACGAGTACACCGTTACCGAGCCGATAGGACGCAACTTCCAAACTGATTTCCGGCCGGAGCTCTCGCCGAAGGAGATGCTGAAGGTCGGCGTGTTCGGCGGCAAGTACATGACCGATTGCACTTCAGAGTTTCCGGACGATTGGTTCGATCGCGCAAAGCTCTGCCCCGAGCGCCACGATCCGCATCTCAATTGCTTCGGCGTGAACGCCTCACAGCCGCTCGCCGAGTGGCGCGAAAAAGGCTGGATCCACGATGAAGATCCCCGAGGCTGGTTTCAGTGGTATTGCCGCTACTACATCGGACGGCGCGGCCCCGATGACCAACGCCAGATCAAGCGTTGGCGCGGGGTGACGCGGCATCTCGCGCAGATCCGCAAGAACTGCTCGCGCGGCGATCTGCTGTGCCGTCCGAGCCAGCGGCAGGCGCTGCTGCACTGGGCGTACGACACCCGCAAGCTGTGACGCGTTATGCGCGCGGCGCAGGTTGTGCTGATGGCCTGCGGCGTGCCAGCACCATGATCACCGCACCGACCGCAAGGACGCCGAGACCAACGAGTGCGTGCGTGCGGTGGTACATGAGGCTCGAGTACAGAAGATAGCCGCACATCGCGACGAAGATCGCCGGAACGACTGGATAACCGGGAACTCGAAACGGACGATTAACGTTCGGTTCTTTGGCTCTCAGAACGAACAGCGCAACGCCGACGAGCATGAAGAATCCCCAGAACACTGGCAGAGAATACTCGACGAGCCCCTTGAAACCCGCATTCTGGATCGCGCCGAATACCACGAGTCCTAATGCAATCACACCCTGGACGACCATGGCCGTGCGCGGTGAGCCGCTCGCTTCATCCCAGCGGCCGAGAAAACCCAGCACGGGCCAATCGCGGCCGAGCGCATAGTTGGAGCGCGCGCCGACGATCATGGAGCCGTTGACCGAAGTGAGCGCAGCAATAGCGATCATGATGGAGATGAGCTTTTCGCCGGCGGTGCCCCACACGGCTTTGAGCAGGTCGGCCGCGACGGCGTCCGAGCGCACCATACGGTCGTAACCGAGTCCCTTGAGGTAGGCGAAGTTGACCAGCACGTACAACACCGTCACGAGCCCGATCGAGAAGAGCAGCGCCCGGACCATGTTGCGCTCGCGGTCGCGCACCTCCGCTGAGATGTACGCAGCGTCGTTCCAGCCGCCGTAGGTGAACAACACGAACACCATCGCCGATCCGATACCTGCGCCGATGTACCACGGTTTATCCGCGCCGGCGGCGGCTTGCGCAACCGGAGCGGGAGCAAGCATGAGACCCGCCACGATGATGAGCACCAGCCCGCTCACCTCGAGGACGGTGAAAACATTCTGGGTGAGTTTCCCTTCACGAATGCCGATGTAGTTCACGATCGTCAGCACACCGACCACCAGAGCCGCCCAGATCGGTGATGAGTACGGCCCAAAATTGATCACTCGCGACATGTAGTCGCCGAAGAGGTAAGCAAATACGGCGATCGACCCCGCGACGATTACGGTCATCCGCGCCCAACCATACAAAAATGCGACCGACGGGCCGAAAGCCCTCTGCAGAAAGTGATACTCCCCACCCGCTGACGGGAAAGCAGTGGCGAGCTCCGAGTAACAGAGCGCGCCGACGATCGAGAAAATACCGCCAGCTATCCACACGGCGATGAGGAGCTGTTCGCTTTCAACGGCGCCGGCAACGATCGAAGGCGTGCCGAAGATGCCGGCGCCGACGATGAGCCCGACGATCATCGCAACCGCGTCGAACAGTGTCAGCGTGGGCTTGGGCGCTCCGGGTTGCGCGCTGGCCGACATCTCAGTGCTCCTCCGACTCGTCTTTGGCGCGACGCATCTCGCCGCGCGTAGCGAGCTTCGCACTCCAGGTGGTTTCTCGTGCGGCAGCACCATCGCCGACGCGCACCATGCCGGTTATCGTGTCATCGCTGACCTTGCCGGTGAACTGGTGCCGTTGATTTCCAGGGCTGCCTTTGGGCAACGTCGTGAACGTGATCTGATCGCCTTTGAGTTTCCCGCGCAGCGCCACGCTGTCAGCGCCACCGCGAAGCGTGCCATCGAGTGTCTGAAAGAGCTGATCGAAAGCGATCTCGTACGGCATCTCCTTGCCGCCTACGTTCAGCTGCGTCTGCCATTTACCCGCGACTCGAGCCGGAACGTACCACAGGTACACATAGCTCACTCCGGCCGTGCCGACCTTCTTCTCTGGCACCACGATGTCTCGCTGATCGTCCGGATACCAATCGCCCATGTGGTAATCGTGTGCGACGATGCGCGTGCCAGGCTTCATGGCGAGAATCTTGGGACGCAGCTTGAGGTTCATCGCAGGGAGCAGGTAGCTGGAGATGACCGTCGCCTGGCTCAGGTCGGTTTCGAAAAGGTTCTGTTCGACGAAGCTCGCGCGGTCGGCTACACCGGCAGCTTGCGCGTTTTTCCGCGCCAATCTCAAAAGATAGGTATCGAGGTCCACACCAAACCCGCGGGCGCCATATTTCTGGGTGGCCGTGATCACGAAGCGGCCGTCGCCTGAACCCAGATCGATCAGAAAATCGGTCGGCCCGATCTTCGCCATGGTCAGCATTTCGTCTACGACGATCTGCGGCGTCGGTACATACACCACATCGCCGCGGCCTTCCTGGCTCATCGCCGGTGCCGTGAACAGAACCACCGATGCAGCGAGCCCCGTCAAAAGCTTTCTCGAACAGTTCATCTGTACCCCTTCAATCGCGAGTTACGCATCTATATTGATCTTCCCGCGCACGACGCGGGTTGCCTGCCAGTCGGAGTCCGCGCCCGCGGCGCGCGACTTGCCGCGAATCGTATCGCCCTCGATACGGCCCGAAAGCTCCTGCCGCAGCTCGTGTCCATTCACCTCTGCAACGAGAACGACGAGCACTTCGTTGCCGTTGAGCGTGGCGCTCTGGATGCGCGCCGGCTTCCCGCCCGCACGTGCTGAGCCTTCAAGCATCTGAAAGGTTTGATCGAGTGTGAGCTCGCACTCGATGAGCGCGCCGTCGACCGCACTCCGCCACTGCCAGGTTCCTGCAGCATTGGCGGGGACGATCCACAGATAGACTTCGCTCGCAGGCGGGCCGTATGGCTTTCCCGGGACGGGGACATGCACGTGAGCGTCGGGCTTCCAGTTACCGAAATCGAACTCGTGCGACACGATGCGGGTCCCGGGCCTGAGCTCACCGAATATCCGTGGCCGCAGTTGCATGTTTACGCGCGGAAAGAGGTACGACGTGAGCACCGTGGCTTGATCGATGTCGGTGATAAAAAGATTGCGTGCATGGAACGCGACGCGCTCCGTGACGCCCTGCCGGGCCGCTTCGCGTCGCGCCTGCGATACAAGTGCGCCGTCCAGGTCGACCCCGAAACCGCGTGCGCCATATTTCTTCGCAGCGGCTATTACGATGCGGCCGTCGCCCGAACCCAGGTCGATCACAAAATCATCGGGCCCCACTTTGGCGATGTTCAGCATGGCCTCGACGACAGCCATCGGCGTCGGCACGTACGGCACGTCCGCTGCCTGCGCAAACGCATAGCCCGGCAAGACGACCCCGACGCACAACGCGAAAATCGCGAGCGACTGCGTCAATGCGACTCGTTTATCCACGCTTCCCCATCAGTTCACTGAGTAATTCCTAGCTCCATCACTTCACGCTTTCGCCGCGCCACTTTGTCTTCGCTGCATCACTACCATCCCGTCACTTCCTCAGACCTTCGCAGCCCGCCACTTGAAACGCGCCTGCTGATTGCCGACTGAGCGCACCAGATCGCCGTCCATCGCGTCGACGCCGACTCGGCCCTCGAAATAAAGAGTCGCTTCGTTTTCCCGGTCGCGGCTGTCCACGACGACAAAGCTGATGCGATCGCCTTCGATGCGGGTCTCCCACAATCCGCCGGGGAGTGCATCGAAGCGAGCAAAGCCGTCCAGCTCCTGATATTTCTGGCGCAGCTCCATGTCGAACGTATGCTCCCCGCCGGGTACGCCGGCGCGCACTCTCCACTTTCCCGCCACGTGCGCGGGAACGATCCACAGGAATACGTTCTTGCGTATAGTCGTTTTTCGGTCGGGCCGCCAGTCTTCGAAATCGAAGTCGTGCGCGACGAGGCGGGTGCCCGGCTTCAGCTGAAGCATGCGCTCGCGCAAACGCTTCATGACCCCCGGCAGCAGGTACATCGTAATGACCGTCGCCTGTGAAAAATCGGTTTTGAAAAAATCCTGCTGCAGGAATTTGACGAGGCCCACGACATCGGCCTCCCGCGCGCTCTCTTCGCTCTGATAGATGAGATCGCCGTCGAGCTCTACGCCGACTGCCTGAGCACCGAATTTTCGTGCGGCAGTAATGACGATGCGGCCGTCTCCCGATCCGAGGTCGTACACCACGTCACGCGGGCCGACTGCTGCAACACGCAGCATCTCGTCGACCACGACCTGAGGCGTCGGTACAAACGGAACATCGAAGAACTGTGACTGTGCGATGACGGGCACGGCGACGGCCGCGAGCAACGCGACGCCTCCGCCGATGAAGTGTCGTCGAGACATAGGCGGCAGCGCGCGATACCGCCCCGGCCCCGATCTTCGGGCCGAAGCGGATGGCGTAAACATCGCCTCCTGCTCAGGACGAACGTTTGGGTGCCGGTCATTCATGCTTCACGCTTTTCATCCGCCGGAGGAGGCCGTCCGCGTTGCGCGCCAGGTGCTCTCCTTCTGTTGCGGACCGGACCCCCAGTGCACGGTGCCTT
>JAQGNH010000189.1 GCA_028291945.1 Betaproteobacteria bacterium | reverse complement strand
ACGGCGGCGCAGTACAGCCTGCTTCACACAACTCGAGCCTACGCGCGCGAGAAGCTGACGGAGTCGGGTGAGCTCCAAGAAATCGCACGCCGCCACAAGCAGGGTTTGAGCATCCAAACGCGGGAGCGCTTCGCGGGCGAGCACCCACGCTTCACGGATGGCTTCGAAAGATCGAACCTTGAAATCGCGAGAGCACCACTTGTCATGGACCGGCCTTCGCCACAACGCAGCACTCGGATATTACGTCTCGCTTCCACAAAGGGTCGTTCCCGAGCGCACGTGAATGTTCTGCAGGAGTGTTTATGAGAAACAACGTGCATATCCCGTCTCGAGACGCGGCCATTCTCGAAGCGCTGGTTATCGATCGCGCCACGATCATGTTCCAGACCATTTGGCACACGGGCGCCAGCGTACTCTTCGAGGAAATTGAACGATTCAATAACCGTCTGCAAAACGCCGGCGGTGCCGCTGCCTCTCGTGAGTCGGTGGCCCCGCGATCTGACGAGACATCGCCGACAACCCAAACCGGAGGCGTCGCATGGGGCACACATTGACCGAGACTTTGCTTGCGCTCGAGACCGCCAGGTTTCACGGAACAGGCGGCGTGAGCGAGAACAACCGCTCCCTCGGTTTCCAACCCGCCTTCATCGACGACGAGACAGGCACAGTGTATCTCTCACGTTTCCCTGACGGCCGGCTCGCCCCGTGCCATCTGCTGGATGGACTGCCGGCTGAGCTTGTGCTCGCACGCAGCGAGCAGGGGCCCGTCACTCAGGTCAAGGACTCAGTCGTGTCCGGTTTCGTGCACGATGACCATTTCTACACCCGCGACGAGGCGGCCGCAATGCTCGTATCTGCGCCGGAGACCGAGTTGTCGCGAAGCCCGAATATGTCACGACAGGCAGTTGTGGGTATGCGCTGCTAGCGAGTGTGCTGTCATCGTCATTCTGGACAAGCCGGCAAGGGCGCGATCCAGAATCGATTTTGATTTTCAACGTTCAGAATGGATCCTGGATCGAAAGGTCCAGGACGACGAATGGTTCCGGATCACCTCGCGCGTCGCGCGGTCCGGAATGACGACTGCTTTGTCACTCTGGCGGTGCACCAGGTAGACGTATCAAGCGTCGAGCTCCTGAATTTCATCTGCAATTTGGAGCCTGATCATCGTAATTGCGTAGTAACGATGTGCGCGGAAACTAATGAGGGACCGGCACCTTGGCCGGGAGATGAGAAATGAGGGCAGCCCATGTCACAGATTTCGAACGAGAGCACCACGCAAAGCACTCGGGAATCGCGTAATACTCAGAGCTCGCGCGGACCGCTTCTAAAGGAAACACCCAAGCATCCGCACGAGATCCAGGCCTTTAACACAATCAGTCGCGTTCCCATCGGTCTGAATGAGACCGTGCGCGCCGACAGTGTCGCCGCTTTGAATCAGATACTGGTCGATACCATGACTTTGCGCGATCTATACAAGAAGCATCACTGGCAAACGTCCGGCGTTACTTTCTATCAACTGCACTTGCTTTACGATAAGCATCACCTGGAACAGCTTGAACTGGTCGACAAAGTAGCCGAACGCGTCCAGACGCTCGGCGGTATAGCTGTGGCCATGTCAGCTGACATCGCGGAGATGACACTGATCCCGCGAGCGCCGCGCGGTCGGGAGAATGTGCCTGCGCAGCTTACGCGAACGCTGGAAGCGCACGAGATGCTGTTGCAGCGCGCTCGCTCGATGGCAAAGCGTGCAGCAGAGCTCGGTGACGACGGCACCAACGACCTGCTCGTCAGCGACATTATCCGCACGAACGAAATGCAAGTGTGGTTCCTTGCCGAGCATCTCGAGGATGGCACGCGTACTAAGAGCCTGTAATATTCAACGACGCCGCGAACCTGTCAGTCAAGTGAGGTGAGGCCGTGATGGAGCGCAAATTTCACGAGCGCGGGCATATCGGCCACACCGAGCTTCGCCATCAACCGGCTGCGATAGGTTTCGACGCTCTTGGGGGAGAGGAGGATAAGCTCGGCAATTTCGGAACTGCTCCGTCCTTCGACTACGAGCTGAAGTACCTGTCGCTCCCTGCGGGTCAAACGGGAAATAGGGCTGGCGTGGCTATCGCCTCCCGCGTGCGGACCAGCCAGACCCGGGGACGTGAAGTGCCGCCCGTGGGATACGGTGCGCACGGCCACTGCGACTTCAGCGCCTGCACGTTTCTTCAGCAGATACCCGCTGGCGCCTGCTTCGAATGCCCGGTAGACATGCTCTGATGTGGAATGCATGGAAAGCATGATGACCGCCGTGGAAGGGCAGCGCCTGCGGATTTCGCGCGTTGCCTCGATGCCATTGAGACCCGGCATCGAAATGTCCATCACTACAACGTTAGGAGCGAGCTCGCACGCGAGCCTCACGGCGTCGCGTCCATCTTCGGCCGCGCCGACTATGTCTATGTCGCGTTCCGTACGGAGCAAGGCGCGTAGTCCGTCCCGCATGACGGCATGATCGTCAGCTATTAGTACGCGCACCGTCATGAGTGCGCCCGCGCGAGCCGGGATACATTATCGTGGCGTGCGGCTTCATGGCTTCCGGACACCCAATGGAGCAGGCCCAGCTCTGCGCTGCCCTGCCTGACGATCAGGGCGCTGCTTTTCATCCCAAAGGGATCCGAACCACGACCGATGTCCCACCGCCCGGCCGCGCACGAATCTCGAATCGCCCACCAATCGACAGCGCCCGCTCGCGCATCGTCACCACCCCGAACGTGGTCGACGGGCGGCCGTTCCGCTGCGGATTGGGGTGCAGGCCGACACCGTCGTCCGACACTGAGAGCTCGCATTCGCCGTTCGAGGTGAGCTCGATATCGACCTCGCGGGCGCGCGAATGTTTTGCCACGTTGTTGAGCGCTTCCTGAGCGATGCGGAAGAGCGCAATTTCGGCCTGCGGCGGCACCCTGCGCATCTGGTCGTCTCCCACGACCGACACCTCGATGCCCGTACGCTCGGAGAACTCTCTGGCATACCACTCCAGCGCGGACAACAAGCCGAGCTCGTCGAGCATTGGCGGACGCAGCTCCGAAAGAACATTCACGATCGCATCCGCGGTGGACTCCACCAGCGCGATGCAGTCCTCGAGCCGCGAGACGAGCTCGCTATCGCCCCTGCTTGCGAATCGCGTCCTTACGATACCGAGATTGATGCCAAGGACCGTAAGGTTTTGCCCTGCCCTGTCGTGGAGCTCTCGCGCCAACTGCCGCCGTTCCGCTTCCTGAATATCCACCAGTCGGCGGGACAGCGCCTTTAGCTGTTCCGATGCGGCCTGCAGCGCTTGCTCTGCATGCTTGCGTGCGGTCTGATCGTAGGCGCTGACGAGCACGCACTGCTCGCCGCCGAGCTCGATGCGCTCCGTGAACACGACCAACTCCAGGGTTTCACCTGCCCTCGTGTGCCCGCGCACCTCATCGCCCTGCTCCGTGCGCTCGTTTTTCGGCATATCGATGAGCGTTGGACATTCTGCGGGATCGGCCCACAGGTTCAACTCGCGCGCCGTGCGGCCGATTGCCTCGCTGCGCTCATAACCGAACACCCGTACGAACGCATCGTTTACATCGATGAATCGGTGATCCGCGAGACGTATGATCGTGTTGATGACCGGACTTGCCCGAAAGGCTTTCGCAAAGCGTTCTTCGCTCTCGCTCAGAGCGCGCTCGAAGTGTTTGCGCTTTGTGATGTCGCGCAAGCTGCAAAACGTGGAAACAAAATTTCCATCGGCTGAGACACGGGGAACGGTTACCCCTTCGAAATAAACAACTCTTCCGTCCTTTGCCTTCCAGCGAACCTCATACTGCTGTACGTGACCTTCCTGCACGCGCTTGATCACCTCGAAAATGGCGGCATGATCTGCCGGCACGATAAGGTCTCGCAGCACGTTCATGCTTCGCAGCTGCTCCAGCGTGTAGCCGGTGATTTGCGCGCCGCACGGGTTGATATCCAAAATGTTTCCCTCGGCATCCAGAAACAGAACTAAGTCGTGAGAGATCGCGAAAAGGCTGCGATAACGCCTTTCCTCTTCGACGAGTTCTTCTTCGACGCGTTTGCGTTGTGTTATTTCCCTCCTGAGTTGCTCATTCGTCTCTTGCAGTTGGCTGGTTCGCGCAGCAACGCGGCGTTCCAGCTCGGCGCTCAAAGCTTTGAGCTCCTGCTTCGTCTGCTTGAGTGCAGCGGTTTCCAGGAGCTGCCAATCTTCTCCGCGCTTCGCGACGATGTACTCGTGCGCCTGCGCAACGTCGAGTATCTGGCCCGGCCGGGACTTTTCAAGGGGATACGCGCACATCACAAGCATTCGCGATCCTTCTACGAGACCGTCGAGCGCTCGCTCATATTCCGCAAAATCAGGCCAGTACTTGCGTTCCAGCCACGCCTCGTCACCGTTTATCCTCATGCCCGAGAAGCCGGCAGTCAACGCGTGTCCGAGCTTCTCATGCAAGTAACGCGTGGTGTGGTCCGGGTCGAACGCGTCTCGGTTGAAATATAAATCCTCGGGTCGCACGATTTCGATCGCGCGATTGGCAAAATAACGACCGATGTCGGGAACCGCCTCCCCTAAAGTTTGCGTGACGTTCTGTTGCGTAACGTGCTGGGCAACCATGCATAAGCAGAACTCGTTGCCCTCCAGGCCTGCCTTGAAGTACTGAACCAGCGTGTCGACCAGGTCCTCGCTGGACTCATAGAAGAGGCAAAGGTGTGTTCCCCAGGGCACGTCACCGACGGCTGCGATACCGGTCTGCCTGAAAGCCGACGTCATAGGGCAGCCTCGCACACAAGGAATGGGACGAGCCTACGCCCCGAGCGCGCGGACTTCAACTAAAGCCCGCATGCATCTCAGTGCATGGATTCAACTGGAGAAATGAAAATGTATCCCACCCCTCGTTCGGTCTTGATGTACTGCGGCTGCGACGGATCCGCTTCGATCTTGCGTCTCAATCGCAGGATCTGCACGTCGATTGAGCGATCGTAGACCTCTGTGCTGTTTAGCCTCGAGAGCTCGAGTAGCTGATCGCGGGAAAGCACGCGCTGCGGCGCGGTGCAGAATGCCTGCAGGAGACTGAATTCCCCATTCGTCAATTCGATGCGATCACCTTGGGGCGCAGTCAACCTGCGCGTGCGCAGGTTCAACTCCCAGCCCGAGAATCGATAGGCCCGCCGAGTGTCAGCGCGCTCCGATAAAACACCGCTCGCGGTTTGATAGCGACGCAGGACAGCACGTGTTCGCGCGAGCAGCTCACGCAAGTTGAAAGGCTTCGTAATGTAGTCGTCGGCCGCAAGCTCGAGGCCCATTATGCGGTCGGCGTCATCCTGCTTGCCGGTCACGATAATAATCGGGATCGGCGAGTACTCGCGCAGCTTTCGTGCGAGCTGCATCCCGTCTTCATCTCCGAGCCGCAGATCGAGCAAGATGAGATTGATCGCGTGCTCGTCCAGCGCTCGCATCATCTCCGCGCCGGACGCAGCAGCGGTGACGCGCAGCTCGTTCTTGCCCAGGTATTCAGCGATCGCTTCGCGTATCGTCGCATCGTCGTCGACAACGAGGATTTGCGGATGGAGTGCGGTGCTCATGATTTGCAAGGAAGAGCAAACTTTTCCGCTCCCGACTGTCAACGCGTCGCGCCGCGCCCGCCGTCAGCCGGAGGTACACCGGTGACGCCAGGGACCAGACCTTCGTCAGACATCGACGACTCTGCGGGCACGCTGTAGGGATATGTAGGCGTAGTCGACCGAGCGGCTGGAGCATTCTTGTGAATATCCTCGTAGGTCCGAATGTTCGAGAATTCGCTCGACAGCGGAGTCTCTGCAGGCACACTGGAAGGAGCCGTCGATGTGGTCGGCTTCTGACCAGCGTCGTTCCTGTGCTCCTGCTTGTAGGTCTCCATATTCGGAAACTCGCTCGAGAGAGGTATTTCCTGCTGGACGCTCGAAGGGTACGGTGTATCGGCCGCCACTGCCGCAGCCGCCGCGCCCGAAAGAGTTACGACTACGAGTGTTCTTGCAATGCGTTTCATGTTGAGTTCCTTCAGCTAAGTGTGCATGACACTGGTCAGCGTGATCCGAGAGGACCTGCATTCAGCCCGGATTCGCTGTGCTCATGTAAGAAACAGACACGGTCGAAGTTTGACGCTGTGGCAAGCAGAGTTGAATGCCCACGCGACTCAGCCGGATGACTGCGCGAATCAACGGAGTTCAACTCGACTTCATACGTCACGTGCGATGAGCGTTCGGGTTTATTGAGGGACTCCGCATACGGGTCTTACAGGCGTAATGCCGCGGCATCATAAAGAAACCGTGAGGAAACAAATGGGCCCCAGACTATCTTCAAGCCTGGTGTTCGCACCAAAGCTGCACTGTGAGAGTGATGCATACCTGATCGACACCCGTCCTCACACACTCGAACCGGAGACAGACATGGCAGTCGTAGCAACCGAAACCTTTCGCAGCGGCACCAATCTCAGAAGGCGAGTGGGGCAAGCGTGGGTAGGCCCGGAGCACCGCGAGACGATGCAGGTTATCAACCCATCCAACGGCAGGCCGATCGCTGATGTGCCGATCGCTACGGACGAAGACGCGCAGTCGGCGCTCGAAGCAGCGGAGCGCGCCCAGCCGGGCTGGGCCGCCTTGACTCCCCTCGAACGCGCTGCTTACCTCAAGCGGTATGCTCGGTGACGACGGTACTCACGGGTACGAGAAGTATTCACGGCGGCGCACCGCGTACACCAGCTGGCGCGAGAAGAGCGCGGCGGACCTCGTGCCGGCCGCAGGAGAACCTTCATGAAGGCCTTCGTCGCCCGTTCCCTGAAGCGCAGGGTCTTGCGATAGTTCGCGAGATCAACAACACGCTTGACGCGCCGACACCACTTTTGTCGCAGCGACGCCACGGTTGCACCACGACGCGAGTATTGAAGGAGCGATGCCATGAGTGACGACATTGTCCGCGCGATCAGACCGCTTGGCTTTCCGTGGGAAACCGCCGATCCATTTCTCCTCTGCGTTCATCACGTCGACAACTATCCTGAAGGCAATGCCGAGATGGGTCCGGCTGCATCGCTTGCGGGGCGCCGGCTCGGGCAGGACTTCGCGGGCAAGGACGGATGGCGGATGTATCATGGCGAGATCGTTCCGGGATTCCCGCATCATCCACATCGCGGCTTCGAGACGGTCACGATCGTTCGAACCGGATACATCGATCACACCGATTCGCTCGGTGCAGCTGCGCGCTACGGCAACGGCGACGTGCAGTGGCTTACCGCCGGTCGTGGCATCAATCACGCCGAGATGTTTCCGCTCGTCGAGCGCGATAAGCCGAATCCCCTAGAGCTCTTTCAAATCTGGTTGAACCTTCCCGCCGTGAGCAAGCTTGCCGAAGCGCACTTCACGATGTTCTGGAGTAACAAAATTCCGAAGCACATCGAGCGCGGTGCAGCCGGGAAGGCCACGGAGGTTTTAGTGATTGCGGGCCGACTTGGCGATGCGATGCCACTTCCTCCCCCGCCTGAATCATGGGCGGCGCGCGCGGAGTCCGACGTTGCGATCTGGACGGTCCGCATGGAGCCGGGCGCGCGATGGACGATGCCCGCGGCTCACGCGGAAAGCAATCGACGGTTGTACTTCTACAATGGCGCTACGATCAGCGTCGAGGGTCACGATGTACCTTTGTCGCATTACGCGGAGCTTCGTCCTGATGCGCAGGCCGAGATCGTCAACGGTGATGTCGCGAGCGAGATGCTGATGCTGCAGGGTCGAGCGATCGGCGAGCCCGTGGCGCAGCGCGGTCCGTTCGTGATGAACACCGAGGAAGAGATCGTCCAGGCATTCGCCGATTACAGGCAGACGCAGTTCGGCGGGTGGCCGTGGCCGAGCAGTTCTCCGGTGCATCCGCGCGAGGAACAGCGGTTTGCGCGGCATGCAGACGGCAGAGTCGAGCGCGGCTGACACAATGAGGCACCGAAAATCAATGAGTCCGTCAAGACGTCATGTGATCTTTTGCAGCGTTTCAGATTTCATACGGTAGCCATCCGCAGAATCGGCTTGATCGTTACCCCTAACCGCGTGTCGTCAAACGCGCAATTGATTTCCTCGAAGTCGTAGTATCGAACAAGCCTGTCGAACGGAAAGTATGGCCAACACATCCAGCGCGAGCTTCAGCATCCGCGGTTGGCAGGTGCCATCGTCTGCTGGCCTTGGATTGAGGAAGCCGCACGCGGCGGCTTCACAGGAACGGTTGGATAATCTACCGCGTTCCGCCGCGGTAACTTTCGCGGATGGCATTTGTGACATTCGCGGCGCGAGTTGACACCGGTCGGCGACTACGGGCGCATAGTTTGCTGCTCATGAGCATCGCCTGCGGGGAGTAATAACTGTGAATACCATGGATTCTATTCCTGCCATGTTCCGCTTTGGCCGCTCACGCGCCGCAGCTAAGAGCTGATTGAAGAGCGTTGTCGTTGTAATTCAAGCGCGGTAATGATTTCTGCGCTAGCCTGTCCTTGACGTGTCATATCGGGCTGCGTGACCTCGGCACAAGGCTGCCGTCGCAGTGGAGAGGAGTGCCGCATGTTGAGCCGCGCTGACCCTGTGTTGCTCGAGACAGTCAACACGCCCGCCGAGTTGCGCTGCCTTCTGCCAGCAGCGCTGCCGCGCGTCGCGCGCGAGCTGCGCGCTTTCCTCATCGATACGGTCGCCCAATGCGGTGGTCATTTTGCGGCTGGCTTAGGTACCATCGAGCTCACCGTGGCGCTGCATTACGTGTTCAACACACCCGTCGATCGCCTGGTATGGGACATAGGCCATGCCTCCTACCCGCATAAGATCCTCACGGGCAGGCGTGATGCCCTCGGCA
>JAQGNH010000164.1 GCA_028291945.1 Betaproteobacteria bacterium | reverse complement strand
CGAACGCCTATGGCCTCGGCAAGCTCCAGATCGGTGGGGCATACATCGGCATTCGCGACAAGGGACCGGCCGTCGTGCCGGGCTCGCAGCGCGAGATCACGTTCAGCGGCTCGCGTTCCGCGACGATCCCCGCAGGCGCGCTCCTCGTCAGCGATCCGGTCGAGCTCGAGGCGAAGCCGCTCGCCGACCTTGCGGTGTCGATCCACTTGCCCGGCGAGATCCCTCCAGCCTTCCAGATCACAGGCCGCTACGCGCGCCAGACCAACTACATCTCCCCGCCCGGCAACTTCGCAGCCGCCACCACGATGCCGGTGCTCAAGATCACCGACGAATGGTTCTTCCTGAGCGGCGTAGACGTGCGCGCATCGAGCGACACGGGATGCGTGGTCGCGCTAGGCGACTCGCTCACCGACGCGAACATCTCGACCCACGATACGTATTCCCGCTGGCCCGACCAACTCGCTCGGCGCCTAGTCGCGCGCAACAGCGGCTGGCCGTTAGCGGTAGTCAACCAGGGTCTCGGCGGGAACCGCATTCTGCACGACATCCGCGGAGACAGCGGCCTCAAGCGCTTCGATCGCGACGTGCTCGCCCAGCCGGGCGTGACACACGTTATCGTGATGCTGGGCACGAATGATCTGCGCAACCGCAACGCGAAGCCCGACGAGGAAGTCACCGCCGAGCAGATAATCGCCGGCCTGCATCAGATGGCGGTGCGTGCACAGTCGCGCGGGATCAGGTTCTTCGCCGCGACTCTCACGCCATTCGGTAACGAGACGTTCCTCCCCGGCGCCTGGAATCCGACAAGGGAACGGCATCGGGTCGCATACAACAACTGGATTCGCGAAAGCGGCTTACTCGATGGCGTCGTCGATTTCGACTTGGCGCTGCGTGACCCCGAGCGGCCGACGCAGATGTTACCCATTTACGATTGTGGGGACGGGCTGCATCCGAGCGATTTGGGGTACTGCCGGATGGGGGATGAAATCGACTTCGCGCTCTTGGACGGGACGCGTGGTCGGTCGGCCATGCGATAGCCCCGGGAATCTTTTCGGCTCGTATGAGGATCGTGTTGCCAATGTGCTGGATGGGGTGTGTCATCACGCCTCCTCGAATTACCGGGTCCACTTCTCGTGACGTAACGTCAGCTCCTCTGGATCGAACCGGCTATTCCGAGCTCAAGCGCCGCGGCATCCACATCCTGCGGGCGGTCGATCATGGGACGACCCACAGCATCTATTTTCGCGATCCCGCGGGCAATCGACTGGAGCTGTACTGCGACATCGGCACCGATGGTCTTGCTCGCGCACGCAGCAGGACAGCACGCTCCCTCGATGACTTTGCACCGCTCGATCTGAACGGTGAGAGCTCGCACGCCAGTGAAACGCCGTGATGGAGCTGGCCCGGCCGCGCTTTGCGGGCATGATGAATTCGCAGTTTTACGGGCTCGAGCCAGGCAAACGTTTGCGTCCCCGTCTAGCTACTCCGCCGTGATGTTCCCCGCCTTGATCACCTTCGCATAGCGGGCGATTTCATTGCGTAGATGCGCGCCCAGCTCCTCCGGCGTGCTGGCGACAACTTCGCTGCCGTCCCTGGTGATCACGTCGCGCAGCTCCGGTGTCCTGAGCGCTTCGATCGACAGGGCGTACAAGCGCGTGATGACGTCTTTCGAGACCCCGGTCAACACGAACAACCCAAACCAGTTGTCGGCTTCAAACCCCGGGTACATCGAGTCCATCGTCGGGAGTTGGGGAAAGGCGCGCGAGGGTTTCCTGGTCGTAACCGCAAGCGCGCGCAATCGGCCCTGCTCGACATGCGGCTTCACGGTGCTCAACGTCGCGAACATGAAGTCGATTTCTCCGCCGAGCAAGGCGATCGCCGCCGGTCCACCGCCTTTGTAGGCGATCGATTGCAACGCGATGCCGGTTGCTTGTCGATACATCTCCAGCGCGATGAGGCTGGTTGTGCCGCTGCCGTTGTGTCCGCCGTTCAAGCCCTTGGGCACTTGCCTGGATAGCGTGGCGAGCTCTTTCGCGCTTTTTGCCGGCACGCTCGGGTGCAGCGCCAGCAGCAGCGGTACGGACGACGTCCAGACAACGGGGGCAAAATCGCGTGTCGGATCGAACTTGAGCTTAGGCCCGAAGAGCGTCGCGTTCACCGAAAGCGAAGACGACGAGAAAAAAATTGTATAGCCGTCCGCGGGCGCCCGTAGCGCCGCCTCGGTGCCGATCATGCCGCCTGCACCGCCGCGGTTGTCGACGACGAACGTCTGGCCGAGCGCTTCCGTGTATTTCTTCGCCAGGAGTCGAGCGGTAATGTCCGTTGTGCCGCCCGGTGATGCCGGCACGATGATGCGCACCGGCTTGGCGGGCCAGGTCTGCGCGTGCGCCGATACACCGACCCATGACAGCACCGTCATGATGGCGGCTGCGATCGATTTCATCCTATGCCTCCGGGGAAGTTGGACGTAGCGGCGTAGATTACACGACGCATCGCGCGCAAATGTTGACTCCCTTGCGCCGCCAACGCACCTCGTCGCGCGGCTACGACTCGCCGGGCTCGAATTACCGGGTTTAATATCAATTCGCAATGCCAGTGGCGGCGCGACTGCGCCCAAGGAGACGAAGAAGATGCCGACGATCAACCTGCTCGCCCGTAACTGCACGCTGTTCACCACGACCAAGGCGCTGGATGAAGATGCCTACCGCGAGTCGCTCCAACGCTTCGTCGAGTTCAAGATCGGCCCCTTCCTGGCCAGCGGCGGCTCGGGCGAAGCCAACTCGCTGTCCCGAGATGAGGTCCGCCGGGTCTACCAGATCGGCGTGGCGGTGTGCCGGGGCAAGGTCCCGGTATACGCCAACATGCCGGAGGTGTGCACCGCCCAGGAGGCCATCGATTACTCCCGGCTGGCGATCGAGGCGCGCGTCGACATCGTCAACCTTTACGGCCCGGCTTCGCTGCACGGCTATCGGCCGACCGACGCGGAGCTGATCGCCTATTTCGACGAGGTGCTCACGGCCATCAAGCATCCGGTAACCCTGGCACCGAATCCGGTTCAGGGCTATGCGATCAAGCCGCGGTTGATCGCCGACCTCTGCAACCGCTATCCCCACGTCGAGTCAGTGACGCTGAACGGCCTCGACGGAGATGCTTACTTCATTGATCTCAAGGATGCGCTGAAGCGCGACGTAGGCATGAACGTCCCGCTCTCGGGATCGCTCCACACATTCGGCCTCGGCGCGACCGGCGTCTCAGTCAACCAATGCAACTTCATTCCCAAGACATGTCGGCAATACGTCGATTGCTACGAGCGGGGCGACTTCGCGGCGGCCAACCAGATCTACGCGGACCTGCACCGCTTCACCCGTTTCGTGGAGCAGTGGCGTGGCGCGCGTTGGCAGAAGATGGCGCTGAAGGTGTTCAAGCTACCCGGCGGCGAGGGCGGGCTGCGCAAGCCGTATCTGATGCCGAGCGATGCCGAAGTGGAGCGCTTTACAAACGGACTGCTGGCGTTGGGGCTTGCCGAGATTGATGAGCTAGCCCAGGCGGCAGGTCTCGGGCCAGAAGGCGTCGTTCACCGTGCAGCGTAGTTCCGGTCCCGAGATGTAAAGCAAACCCGACCTTCGCACTCCCATTATGAGTGCGCGATGCGGTCGACGTAGCACGACGGAGCGCTCCCCAAGCAGAGAAGCGTTTATGCCACACTACTTGAATGGATCTCGACTGGAATAGATTCGCGCTAGTGGTGTTTATCGACTCCAATGTGGCGCTTGAATGCCTCGACCTAGAGCAACTCCCTAGGCGTGAAGTCCACAATACCGGTCCGCTTCTTGTACTGGTCCTACCCATCGTACTGCAGGAGGTGGATTCAAAGAAGAATCATGCTCGCCTCGGTGATCATGCGAGGCGTTTCAACCGCAAGATGCGACCATTGCTGACTGAACGAGCGACGGTAGTCATCAGGCAGTCGCCCGCGCCGCAGGTAGAGGTAGCATTGGCCGAATGTGGCCCCGTCGATTGGCAACAGTATCCTAACCTCGACCCAGAAGAAGCGGACTCAAAGGTTGTAGCGCAAGCCATAGCTGCGCTCGGGCCGTCACAGGCATGCCGCCTGATTGTAAGCCAAGACATTCGCCCGCTACATTTGGCCCGGCGACATGGACTACACATCTACCACATCGGCGAAAATTGGCTGCGTCCTAAGGAGCGATCCGAGTCTGAGAAACGAGCCGACGCGCTCAAACGTGAACTTACCGCGATAAAGAGTCGGGAGCCCGAGCTAACACTCTCGTTCAGAGCAAACAAGGATTCTGTGATGGTGTACCAGATCCGGCACCTGTCTGCAGAGCACAGGAAACAGATCCAAGACACCATTGTCCGGCTTTCCCCAATGGCGGAGCAAAAACCGCATCTCACGGGGATGTACAGCCCGTTCACGCATGATTACGACGCAACACTCGAAGCGCGGTACAAGCGCTGGCAGTCGGAAGTCATTCCGCGGTTCATGCGCGAATACGAGCGCAAGTTGGAACTAAATTTTGGGCAGATAGAAATTGTCTTCCGCATCGAGAACGTAGGGCAAGTTCCTGCAGAGTCATTGTTAATTCGACTTCAAGCCGAAGGTGGCTGGCTAAACGAACGCTATGTCTTGGCGGCATCGACAGGGCCTGTGGCCCCCCAGGTGCGTTCACGTTTACTCCTACCGCAAACCTTCCACCCTCGGAGCTTCCATTCCGTAGCACAACCTGGAAAGCACGAGTTCGTTGTACTGAAAGAGCCAGATCGTTCGATTGAGGTTCAAATTGCATGCGCTGATTTCAGACATGGGTATGAATATGAGTACCGGATGATCGGTTGGGTGGATCCTCATGCCGAGGACTTCCGCGTAGAGGCGGTAGTTACCGCTGCAAACCTTTATGGCGAAACCAAAGCAATTTTCACAACCGAAAAGACGACATTAGAAAGCTCGGTATCCGACCTTGTCGACCTTGAGACTCTAAAGTTTCACCAGCGCCCCGAGGTAGTTGATTTGTTAACCGCAGCGGCGAACCAGCCAGACTTCTCGGATTTCGAGTTCGACGGGTCAGGCTGGGACAAATAGCGGCCTGGATTTCGATGCCGACGAAACATCTTATGCAATCCGAGCTGTGTTGCAGCGGCCTCGCGCAACCCGGCACCGTTGGACACTACGTTAGAGCGCAGGAAGCATTCTGTGCCTGAAGACGATCAACCGCTGCAGTCAGTAAGTCGGCGCACGGCGAAGTCAGGCCGCGTGGGCTATGGCGACTCCGTGCTTCTTCACGAGTCGTCGCGAACTCGCGTGCTGTTCGTTCCGTTTTTCATCCAGCACTCCGATCATACGGAGCTAGCGTCAAAAATCATGACCTACGCGAAGCAGCCCGCGCCATTTGACTGGGCAATCGTGGATGACAAGTCCGTTTCGCTTTCCGAGGCAGCCACGCGCCGCTTGCTCGCTGGGCTTCGCGCTCATTTGGCGGTAACGAAAGAAAATGAGGATGGAAGTTACCTGTTAATTCGTGTTGCGGAGGGCACGGCACATCTGGGTACTCACGACCCAGCAGAGGTAGCAGCTGCACTGACAAAGGTCCTGAGTCAGGAGGAGATCCTCACGCATCTCCAGAATACGGAACTGACATCAGAACTAGCGGCAGCATTTCGCGGAGCGATCCGCCTAAGCGAAATGCGCGCGGCAGTCGTCGAGTTGAGAACGGTCTTAGATCAGGGAATCAATTCCGAGGATATCTATCAGTCTTGGTGTGAAAAGCATTCCTGGGCATTCGGGAATGCGTATGTCGTTCGCGACGAGGTACGAGAGATCTCGCCAGGAGACCACCTAGACCTCCTATTACCAAATGTTATCGCTGGCTACCGCGATTTGGTTGAGCTCAAGCGCCCCAACATGGAGGTACTGCGATGGGATGACACACACCGCAATTACTACTTTTCGGCCGATCTTTCACGCGCATTAGGCCAATGCCATCGATACCTTGACGTGCTACATGAAGCGGCAGCAAAAGGCCTTCGAGATCATCCAGAGATTGTCGCCTACCATCCGCGCGCTACGATTGTCATTGGGCGTTCGAACACCTGGGAAGAAGACAAACTGCACGCCTTACATGGGCTAAATCGTCGGCTCTCTGGAGTAACGATCATGACCTACGATCATCTACTTGCACAGGGAGAGCGTTTGGTCGAGCTTCTCAGTCCATCAGTTTGCGAAGATGAGTCGCTACCTGACATTCAGGAGCTCGACGATGACATTCCGTTCTGACCGGCTGCGCTCTAACCGCGCGTCGCGGCAATCACACCGCAACTCAAAATCTAGAGATTTGTTCAGGGTTCGTTATTGTCGTCTTCGTAGCCCTCATATTCATTGTCCGGCGGGGCATAGTAGTCGGCGGCGTCATATACCATCGTCTTCTTGTAGCGATCTCCAATTCCGACAACCGTGAGGCGCGAGAGGCCGGCGATTTTCAGGCCGCATGCCACGCATTCGAAACGATTAGGTAGATACTCCTGCGTCTCCGTAATTTCGTCGTCTTCGCTGAGCTTTTTAGACGGCGCCGACGCTGGATCGCCGACGACCAGAGCTTGCGACTTGCAGGCCGGACAGTCCACGCGGTGACCGTCTTGTCGAGTGGCCCAGACGGAAGCTTTCGTACCCAGCGTAATGCGTTCTTTTTCACCTTTGGCGAGCCACACTTTGCTATGGGCTGCCACCTCGCCTTTCACCGCTTTGGCACTTTCATCTGCCGCAGCGGCGATGAGCTTTGCTGCAACCGCTGCCTCGTTCTTGCCGACGAAATCCTTAAGTGTCATCCCCATGGTCGCAACCAAAGTCTCGCACGTCTGGTAGAAGCGCGGCTGCCAATCTGACCCTTTGAATCCATCGAAGGCAGGTTCACCCGTATGCAGTTCAGCATTACGGCGCGCCGTGTGCAGGATGCTGAAGTTCTCCTGTTCCTTCGTGAAGATTGGATATATTGCTGACAAGCGCTTAAAGACTTCACTAATCGCGATAGATTTCGGAGAAAACTTCTCTTCAGTTGGTGTAAACCCCAGCGCATGGTAGAGGCTGGCCCAGCTTTTATCGGTATCGGCGAGCAGTGCGGGACTGACATTGGCGAGAGCTGATCTCGCAAGGAACTCCAGCGCAAAGCCTGACCACAGTGCATACTCCCAATCATCACTGTCGAGCGCACTCATGTGTTGCACATAGCGCTGGGCCTTGAGATAGAGTGCTTCAGGATCCCAGCAAGCCGGAGTTCCTGTGCCTTCCACTGTCTTCTTCAACGTACTCCCTCCAGATAAACCCTCTGAAACTTGCGATCTTCACGTCCTAGAGGAATCGGACTCCGCGCGTGCAACATGCGCCAGTTGTCGATCAGCAGAGTGTCGCCAGCACGCGCAAGAGTGATGGACAAGGACTTGCAATTCGCGAGTTCCTCCCTAACACGGCAGTCTGCAATGTCTCCAATTCGGCTCGCTGGCTTGAGAAATATTTCATCCCAACGAAAGCACCCACCCGCTTCAGTGGGCTCATATAAGCGTAACAGCGTGAGTTTCCCATCGCGAGGCCGGCGCGGCCTGAAAATGGCACGCCCGAGCACGTCTAGGGTCACCGCATCGTAGATCGTATGCGCATCCAGTAATAGTGTTGGAACAGCTGCGTGGCCAGTTATGCACCGTAGCAGTAGATACCGCGGTGGCGTCCGCCAATGCGCCAGATCACTATGAAACGGAAATCGATCTAGGCCGAAAATCCCGCTGTATGTATTCGGGGATGCGGTTGCACGAGGAACCAAGTCTTGGACAAGCCCACCCTGCCACGGCGTTATCGGTTCGCCGAGCGCGTGGGCGACAGTAGCCGTGTCCGTGCCCACGCGATATTCGTCCATGAAGACATATCCGTGTTCGGCAACATCCTTTTGAAGCGAGTGTCCCATAAAGAACAAGTTGCACCCAGATCGCTCCTACGTACCGTTTCGAAGTCGGTACGTTCGATCATTGCGACTTGACGACAACGTGTCACGAGCGCCACGTCATCCTATCACCGATAACAGGGCGTGTTGTCGCGGACGCCATCGCAGATCGAGTTCCGCTCTGGGGTCTAAAGCAGTCTGCCACAAACAATGTTGAGAGCCGAAGTCGCGTCAGTGTTTCTCAATACGATTGCCACGGCGCGCTGCGATGGTTGTGAGGCACCGTTGCGGTTCGCGTTATGATCACCCATACGGTGCCGCAGGTGGATTCATGTCTCTTTCCGACGCTCGCGCGCTCAGCGTTCTGACTATTGCCGGTTCCGATTCGGGCGGTGGCGCCGGCATTCAGGCCGATCTCAAGACCTTCGCTGCGCATGGGCTGCACGGCCTTTCCGCGATTGCCGCACTCACCGCCCAGCACACGCGCGGTGTGACGGCGGTGCACGTGCCGCCCGTGGATTTCCTGCGCACCCAGATCGATGCCTGCTTCGATGATTTTCGCATCGGCGCGGTCAAGCTGGGCATGCTCGCCAACAAGCAAGTGATCGATGCGGTCGCCGATGCGCTCGAGCATCACCGGCCCGCCTTTATCGTGCTCGACCCTGTCATGGTGGCAACCAGCGGCGCGCGCTTGCTCGAGCCGGATGCGCTCGATGCACTGCGTACACGCTTGTTTCCGATGGCGACGATCCTCACGCCCAACATACCGGAGGCCGAGTTGCTGCTCGGCCGGCGTATCGATGACGATGCAGCTGCCGAGGCCGCACTGGAAGCATTGCGGGCGTTGGGCACGCACGCCTTGCTGCTCAAGGGCGGACACTTGCGGAGCGGCAGCGCAATGGTCGATCGTTATTGCGACGAAGCCAAGAGTCTTCACTTCACACACGAGCGAATCGATGTCGAGGGGCATGGAACCGGCTGCACGCTCGCGTCGGCGATCGCGGCGAATCTGTGTCTCGGTAAGGTTTTGGACGCCGCCTGCGAAG
Source organism: Betaproteobacteria bacterium (assembly GCA_028291945.1). GTDB lineage: Bacteria > Pseudomonadota > Gammaproteobacteria > Burkholderiales > SG8-41 > JAQGMV01. The sequence continues at coordinate 162 of JAQGNH010000164.1, read as the reverse complement.
CCGCTACGGACTATGTGCATGGCGCCTTGCGGCATGCGCTCCGTCCTGGGCGCAGCCAGGTCGCGGTCCTGAATCATTTCTGGCAGTCCGTGTGCCACGGGATCGCCACGGCATCTTCTGGCGATGCCTCGCGATGACCGCATATGTCAGTGCGCCACGGGT